>NZ_JAUAOA010000002.1:0-300000 GCF_030542965.1 Azotosporobacter soli | reverse complement strand
CATATGGCAGAGTTATATGAGTATATTGAAGAATTACCACAAAAAATGGATACCCAAGTAGGTGAACGAGGTGTGAAATTGTCAGGTGGACAGCGTCAGCGAATCGGGATCGCACGAGCGTTGTACCATAATCCCCAAGTTTTGATTTTAGATGAAGCAACAGCGGCGCTCGACACTGAAACAGAAAAAAATATAACGAATACTATTTTGAAATTAAAAGGGCAAATTACAATCATTGCCATCGCGCATCGTCTAAGTACATTGGAAAATTGTACATTTAAAATACAGTTTGATAATGGACGGGCTGAAATAATATAGTGAGTATACTCAAGAGAGGTGAAAGCGTGAGACAATTTACGATATTGGCTATATCTTATTTTTTGCCGCCGGTCTTAAGTGCGCAGTCAATCCAAATCGGTCGTCTTTTATATCATTCCAAGCATAGGATTATTGCTGTATCAGGGCATGATGACAGGGAAAAAGAAGATGGCGGTTTGTACGCAGATTTTCATGAGAAGATGGGGCTACATATCACTGTGCCCTATAAATACAGACTGCCTGGTATTATTCATAATATTGCGACCAAAATTTTTACTCCCTATTCAGAAAGGCCGGATCCATATAAGTGGTGGATTCCTAAAGCGATGCATGCAGTTCAAAAATATATAGAAAGCAGCGATGCGAGGGTAGATGCAATCGTTACGTTCGGAAATCCGATGTCTGACCACTTAATAGGTTTGAAGTTCAAGGAGCTCTTCCCGGATGTTCCGTGGGTTGCGCATTTTAGTGATCCGTGGGTGGATAATCCGTTTCGACGTAATGATTTTCTATGTCGAAAATTTAATCGTCGAATGGAGGAGGAAGTTATTAATAAGGCTGAAAAAGTGATTTTTACGTCATTGGAAACGAAACAACTGGTTATGCAGAAATACCTGCATATAAATGCCGATAAAGCAGTTGTTTTGGCGCATTCTTATGATACAAACCTATATGAGTCGCAAAAATATAATAACTCCGAAAAAGCAATCTTATTTCGACATGTAGGAAATTTTTATGGACACAGAACGCCGGAACCGCTATTTAAAGCGCTGGCGATTCTGCAACGCCGAAATGCTGCCATTCTAGAAAACATTCGAGTTGAACTGATTGGCGGTATTCCGCGCCGAATGCTGATTTCGCCAGCCTACCAGGCATTGCCGAAAGGATTGGTAGAAGTGAAAAAGGCAGTAGGGTATCAGGAATCATTGCAAAAAATGCAAGAGGCAGATGTTCTGTTAGTGATTGATGCCCCAGCGGAAAAAAGTGTTTTTCTGCCGAGTAAATTGATTGATTATGTCGGAGCCGGGGTTGACCTTTTTGGCATTACGCCGCAAGGGACATCTGAAAAGTTAATTAGAGACTTAGGTGGTACCGTGATAGATCCTTTTGATGTAGAGGGGATTGCTAAAATGATTGAACGGGTAATCGTTAATAGCGGTAAAGAAATTAGCGTTAATCGGAGCGAGGTACGAAAACTGTATGATATAAGAAACAATAGCTGTAAATTTGACCAGCTATTTACGGGTTTGTGTGGAGACTAATGCGAGTAATAACAAGAGTGGGAGCTGAATGTTGATGAGTACAATTTTTGAAGAATTTTATCAACAAGGTGGGATTGCGTCGCAAAGACGTTACCCTAACGAAGCGTTAATGCGTTTTATTGGTAGTAATTATTTTTCAATGTCGCATGAGCAGCGAAATAAATTAAAGGTTTTGGAAATCGGCTGTGGCAGTGGGGCAAATTTATGGATGCTCTCTAAAGAAGGATTTGATTCATATGGGATTGATATTGCACCTACCGGCTTGAAATATTGTCATAAAGTAATGGCAGATTGGGGAGTAGCCGCTCAACTTTTTAGAGGGGATATGACTGCAATAGAGTTTCCGGATCAGTTTTTTGATTTGATTATTGATGTTGTGTCAATGCAACATCTAAATATTATGGAACATAGTAAGGCGTATAGTGAGATATATCGTTGTCTGAAAAAAGGGGGGAGGTTGTTTCAATATCATTTAGGGGCACGCAGCGTTACTTTTTTAAATGGTGGGGGAACATACATTGATGCATATACCATAGACAATGCGATTAATAAGGAGGTTCCTCTTAATAATGCGGGAAGAACATGCTTTTTGACGCCGATTAAAGCGAAAGAAATGTTGGACAATGAAGGCTTTGTCAATGTTTCGATTGAGGTAGATACTAGAAGTTATAGGGGAATGACTCAGCAGATTGAGTATTTGAGTATTTCTGCAGAAAAATAATATTTTTAAAGAAGTATCATAGCGCTACCGTTTTGAAAAAAGTGACAGATATCCATAATGAAAAGTAGGCAAAAATAAGGAGCGGTAACCTTGAGGAAACAAAATTCGTACAGAAGATTTTTTTTATACGGATATTATGGATTTCACAATTTTGGTGATGATTTGCTTTTGCAAGCGTTAATACTTGGAATAAAGAAATGTGTTCCGGAGGCAAGCTTTATTGTACGAAGCTTGGATGAAGGGCCAGCTTTTGATGTGAAATACAATGTGGTATATTCAAAGATAGACCGAATAATTAGTGATGCATCCAAAGGAAAAGTTTTGCGAGGTTTTGAATATCTATCCCAATATGCTAGACTGTGCCATCAAGCAGATGCATTGGTAATTGGTGGTGGAACTTTGGTTCATGATAAACCATCACAAATGTCGCTGCTGTTATTGGTGCTGTTTTGTCTAATTGCTAAAATGATGGGAAAGAAAATTATTGTACTGGGATTAGGGGTTTCGGCACTTCAATACAGAAGTAGCTATTTAATGTTGCAAGCTATTATTCGATTAAGTGATAGTTTCTGTGTTCGTGATAAAGCGGCAGCGCTTATTGCAAGTCGGGCAAACGGCGGAGCGATAGACAAAATTAAGACTACTGCTGACCTAGCTTATTCATTAGATATAAATTGCAAAAAAGCGGTAACGACAAGAAGGCGAAAAATAATAGGGATCACAATAGTAGATAAAGGAGACGGTCCATTAAATGAGCATATCAAATCGATAATGACAGATTTTTTGGAACGTTTGTGGCAAGAAAAAAATGAAGAATGGGAAGTACGATTGTTACCGTTTCATATTATGAATTGTGAGGGAAATAGTTATAAAGTAAGCGATTTTGATGTGATGAATTGCATTAACAAAGCAGTGTCTAAGAAAACGGGTGTTGTAATACCAATTATAGAAAAAGCAGAAGCGATAAATTCTACTTATGCGGAATTAGATATGATTATTGGTATGCGCTTTCATAGTTTAGTCATGGCAGCGTTGTTTGAAATACCGTTTGTAGGTTTGGTTCATGATAATAAATTATCTGATTTATGTGAGATATATGATATGCCTCAGTGTAATATTGGAAATCTATCGGTTGATTTTTTAATGACTGCGATAAAAAACTATGAAAAAATGAAAATTGATCCTCAAATAACGACTAAATTGAAAGAAAAAGCGGAACTGAACTTTGAATATTTTTCAAAACTGTAATTAAAGAGGGTAGAGTGAAATGAAAATTGCAATTCATGGCTTTGGATCATTCCCGATATTTTTTTATGAATTGATAAAATATGCCAAACAAGTGTATCCCGAAATTGAGTGGGCAATTATATTCCCGACTTCTAATTATTTGAAACAATTTAAAAACTTACTTGGTGATGAAAATGTATATTACTTACATGATGAATTTAAGAAAACATATGACCTACTATTAGATAAAGAGGTATTGGTTACGTATTCTGGAAATATTTATCGTGATATTGAAAGTGATAAGAAAACTATAAAAGGGAAATCAAGTATTGAACAAGAAAAAAATGCGATTAGCACATATTTAGTTTATAAAAAATTCTTGCAACAGAGTCGACCTGACTATTTGATTTTTCCACATGTGGAATCGCATGAAGGAATGATTTTGAATTCTTTGGCTAAAGAAATGGGAGTGGTAAGCATATTTCCGTGTAATGCTAGAAATATTGGTGAATCTTATTTTTCTCATGAGGTTACCGAACCATTACCACACTATGCTGTAGCGGAGCAACGCCAGCTTGAAAGAGCAAAATTATTTCTAGAACAATTTGAAAAGCAGCATCAACCACCGAGTATTTATCCAGAGAGTTTGCAAAATTGCAGCGGAAAAAAGGCATCGGTTTTTAAGACCCCATTATATAAGCGAATGGCACGATACTTTCAGCAACTTTATGTAGAACGTTCTTATCAGTCAATTGATGGAGTTAGATACCGGATTTTAAACAATTTACCTTTAATAAGAAATCTTATATGGGCTAGTAGGACACAATATAATAAAAGTATATATGATTATAAAACAATCGAAGAGTTTCCCACAAAATTCATATATTATCCACTGCAATACACACCGGAATCTTCTATAAATACGCCAGCTCCGTATTATGTAGATCAATTGAGGGTTATTGATGCGATAAGGATGAGTATGCCAAGTGAATACACTTTAATTGTTAAGGAACACCCAAGTTGTATATTGATACGAGGCAATAGTTTAATTAATAAAATACGAAAGCGCGCTGGGGTGCGGGTTGCATATTATAAGACAAACTCAAGGGAGATTATTAGTAAGGCTGCGCTTACTATATCTGTAACTGGAACAGCTGCGTTTGAAGCATTTTTATTGGGGCGAGAGGCAATTCTTTTCGGTGATACATTTTTCTCGGAGTTTTTAGATGGCAAGACTTCACTGAATTTTACTGAATTGAAGAATACAATAGAAGATAAATTGAATCAGAAAATACCGTTTGAAAAGCGAGTAGAATCAATTGCAAAAATATACAGTTGCACAAATCCTTTTATTCTTTATGCCCCAGGTGATGATAGCGTATATAGTAATGTAACACTGTCGAAAAAGAATGTGAAGGTTTTTATGGAGTCGTTGATAGATCATATTGGTAAAATATGAGAGGGAAGAGTGAATAGTTTGGCTAAATGCATTACATGTGAAATGGACGAAAATTGGATTGTTTGGGAAAATAAGATTGAAAAGCAGCAGCAGGCGCTGTGGAATCATGCAAAAGTACAGCAATGGTTGCTTTGTAAAACATGTGGAACGTTGTTTCCATCTCCAATTACACCTCAAGCGGTTATAAAGCAAGCGTGGGATATTGCGCGTGATGAATATCAAAAAAATGACTTTGATATGCAGAGACATATGCAAAAGCTGGATAAAAGTGCAGGCCAGATTATGGAGTATTTTTATCCGTTTGTGGCAAACAAAAAAGCAATCCTAGACATCGGGTGCGGCTATGGGAACCTGTTACATATGTTAAAGAATAATGGACACAATGTATTTGGCATTGAAACGGATGCATCGACAAAATCCTATCATCAAATGCTTGGCATTGAGAGTGCTATTGGACAAGTGGAAGATATAGAACTCGATAAAAGTTTTGATGCAATATTCCTGATATATTCAATATACTTTTTTACTGATATAAAGAGCATATTGAAAAAACTGCAGGCTAAGCTAAATGATGAGGGGGTCATTTGCATTGCTATAGCCAATTTTTTAGACAGCCGAAACAATGAAATGCCAGGTATTGCTCACTCTTCATATCCTTGCAAGGAGTCGTTGGAAGTGTTGTTGGAAGTGGCTGGATTTAAGATTTTAAGCACTAAGAAGTATAAATCAGTTATTTATTGTGTGGCAAAAAAATCAATGACTTCAGCTTCAGCCGTGACTGTCGTAAATACCAATAAAATATATTGGCTGTATAAAAGCAAGAAAATTCGCTACCACTTAATCGGGAAACCAATTGTAGTGATGGGGAAAATATACAATGCAGTGAAGTGTATGTTACAAAGGGAACAGTGAATTGTAAGAAAGTATAGAATTAATTGTTTATGTGATAACAGGCCTTTCCGTGGCGACGCTGAAATGATGCTGCAATTTGCTTATTAACTAAGAGTACAACCGCGATTGGACTCACTGATATAGCAAAAAAGGGGAATTCATGTGTTCGTAAGCAAACCCATCTAAACGTGTAATATCCAGCAAAAATATTTCCATACCTTTTGAGGAGTTTGGATATCGATGGGCCAAATTAAGTGTGATCCATGGATATCTTGTTGGCGTTAGTATAAATTAATAAAAAACGACCAACCATGCTTTCGGACTTGTTCTATCACCATGTGTACAAAGGATGAACCCTCTTTGGTGATGGTGGTGTGAGAACGCCACTCTACCCAAGTGAGAAAAAGTCATGATAGGCTTTTTTCAAGTGTTCAACTTTATATTACAATCGGTTAGGAGTATTTTTGTATAAAACGAAGTAATTGCGGTAGCTGTTGTTTAGCCGTCCTATTGTATGGTTAAGCAATGTATAAAAAAGGATAGAGGCAGGTCGAAGGATGGGAAAAAAAAGAATTCTTCATATTATTTCAAGTCTTCAAATTGGCGGAGCGGAAATGATGCTAAACAATCTGCTGCAAGAAGAGGGTTATCAGAAAAAGTTTAGTTGTCATGTAATTTCGCTGACTGGGAGAGGGCCAGTTGGAGATTTGCTGGAGAAACAGGGGATTCAAGTGACCTACCTAGGAGTAGAACGAAATCCATTTGCGGGAATTTGGTGTGTAATCCAATTGCTTCGAATCATGAATGCTTTTAAACCGCAGTTGATACAGACTTGGTTGTATCATGCTGATTTCTTTGGTGGATTGGCAGGGAAAATATATGGCAAGGCACCCATTTTATGGGGAATACACAATATGTTTTTGGATAAAAAAGCACGATGGACAACGAAATGGATGGTAAAACTCTGTGCTCTTTTATCTCCGTATATTCCGGATCAAATAGTTATTTGTGCAGAGGCTGCGATTTCGACACACCAAAAAATAGGTTATAGAGTGAATTTTCGATACATACCAAACGGTTTTGATACAGAAAAATTTTATTTGGATCAAGATGGCCGACAAAAATTGAGACAAAGATATTCAATTGACAATAAAACGATGGTTTTTGCGTTAATCGGTCGATATGATCCGATCAAAGGGCATAAAAATTTTATCCAAGCTGCAATGCAGTTGAAAAAGAGTAAAGTGGACTTTTGCTGTGTAATGGCGGGAAAAGACATAGATATGAATAATAAAGAATTAATGGAGCTTATTAGAGAAAATGATTTAGTAGAGAAGGTTCTTTTACTGGGGAAAATCGAGGCAAGCGAAATGAGAAACCTATATTCAATGATTGATAGTCTTGTTGTGGCCTCAAAGAGTGAAGCTTTTCCAATGGTTATTGGTGAAGCGATGGCTTGTGAATGTATTTGTATATCTACTAGTGTCGGAGATGCTGCAAATATCATTGGTCAAGCCGGCTATATTGTTGAACGTGAAAATTCAAATGCGCTGAGTGAAATGATGAAGAAAGTGTATGAAATGGATCCTTTACTCAAAGCTGAAATGGGGAAAGCAGCGAGATGGCGAATCGAATCGCTATTTACCATGGCACAGATTGCAGAACAGTATGCATTATTACATGATCAATTGACAGCTGACAGCTGACAGCTGACAGTTAAACTTAATCAATCCGTTAGCTAGATTGTATTTGGAGGAAAAGTGATGCGTTGGAGTAAGGTTATTTTGCAGATTGCAATTACAATTGCAGCAACGATATGTGTAGTTGGAACATTGGATACTTAAGGTGGCATGGAACAGTATTTCACGCAGTACGCTTTGGATAGCACTCATACTGTTGTCGTTAAATATTATTGTTACGGGGAAAAGATTTTAATCGGTTTTGCGTTCGTTTAACTATGAAATTCCGTTTGAAAAAAATAGGCCGACTCTTAAAAAAACGTGCGCTAATTCAAAGTAAGGTTGCCTAGTTTCAATCTTGTTCTTTTTTAGGTGCATGGTTTTGTTGATAGTTTCACTATTGATTTTTTCTAGGTATTCAACTTCATTTTACAATTGGTTCTAATAAATAATTGACCAGTCGGAGGAAATATGTTATTCAATTCATATTTATTTATATTTGTTTTTTTACCTGTTGTTTTAAGTGTGTTTTGGTGTTTAAGTAAATCGAATACTAGTTGCAATAAACCGGTTATATTTTTGATCATTGTATCATTAGCTTTTTATGCATATTGGGACACGAAATACTTGATTTTACTATTACTATCAATCCTGTTTAATTATAAAATAGGAGAAATCTTATCGCGTACGAAAAATAAAAATGTGTTGCTAGTGGGTATCTCAATTGATCTTTTATTATTAGGATATTATAAATACATTAAATTTTTCTTGATTTCTTTTAATAGTTTATGTGAAACCTCGATGCCGGTACCAGAAGTTGTATTGCCGCTTGGAATATCTTTTTTTACATTTACACAAATTGCATTTTTAGTTGATGCATTTAGAGGTGAAACAAAAGGATATAGTCTAAAAACGTACATGCTATTTGTTACATTTTTTCCACACTTAATTGCAGGTCCAATTTTGTATCATAAAGACATAATCCCACAACTTAACAAAATTGGTGAAACGAGATTTTCGTACGAAAATATGGCGAAGGGGATTATTTTTTTTGTGGTGGGTCTTTTTAAAAAAGTGTATATTGCAGATTCGCTGTCGCCATGGGTGAAAATGGCATTTGATAATGTGGAAAGTTTGACTATTATTGATGCATGGTTGGGTGCGCTGGCATATACGATGCAAATATACTTTGACTTTTCGGGATATTCGGAGATGGCAATTGGACTTGGTCTTATGTTAAATATTTATTTACCTATAAATTTTAGTTCACCATATAAGGCGCGCTCGATTATTGATTTTTGGCGAAGATGGCATATTACGTTATCAGAATTTCTCAAGAACTACCTTTATATCCCAATAGGGGGGAATCGTAGAGGTGAATTTGTGAAAATACGAAACCTCTTTTTGACAATGCTTTTAGGAGGATTTTGGCACGGAGCAGGCTGGAACTTTATTATATGGGGGGCTTTGCATGGGGTATATTTAGTAACTAATCATATATGGCGAAAAACAAATATGGAAATTCCAGGGGTGGTGTCTTGGGGTATAACTTTTATTGCAGTTACTATTGCTTGGGTTTTTTTTCGAGCTGCAGATGCAACTGTTGGGATGATATATATCAATGCAATGTTTGGCGGAAATGGTTTATATTTGCCCAATGAGTATGCTGTAAAAATCGGGAGCGGGATATCTTTTAAGCCGTTGCAAGTAGATAATTTATTAGTTCAACTAAGTGTGATTGCCGTACTTATTTGGGTTGTGTTAAAAGCACCTAGTGTACAAACGATCGTTCAAAAACAACAGCCAAGACTGAGGTTAGCGACATTGATGGTGATTACTTTAATAATGTGCCTGCTAAAGATGAATACAGTTTCAGAATTCTTATACTTTCAATTTTAGGAGTAAATTATGATATGGAAAAAATGGGTTTTATGGTTTGGCGCTTTTTATATTGGACTGATGATGTTTTTAGTTGCGGGAGCGGAAGTTCTATTATGGAATTTAAATGAAGACCTTGATATCAAGCATTCGATAGAAGAACAATTAAGTAAGAATGGGCTATATGGACGCGTTCTGATTGGGCAAAATGCATTATATAAATGGGAGATGGCTCGTAAACAGAAACCTAAAACCATGGCGGTAGGTTCCTCAAGAGTAATGCAATTTCGCAAAGAGTTTTTCACAGATGAAGCAAAGTTTTATAATGCGGGTGGTTGCATGTCTAATTTAGATATGGGGCGAGAGTTTTTGTTTTCAATGAAAGACAATCAACCGGAAAGGGTAATCTTGGGTATTGATTTTTGGTGGCTGAATGATAATTATACATATAATGATAGCTTAGGAATTCGCCGCGAACTGATAAAAGGTGACGTAGTTAGTAATTTTATTAGCAATCGATTTTATTTATATGGATCACTGGCAAAAAGTCTGTTGAATGGTACAATTACTCGTGGCGGCGTAGATTTATTTAGACTTTCGAACTATCATAGAATAAGTGATCCGTATGAAGGTCGAGTGGCAATTGGTTTGTCTGCTGCCGTTCATGGAGATGGGTTTCGTGAAGATGGAAGTTATCAATATGGTGGAGTTATTCGGAATCGGAAAAATATAGACGAAGACTTTGCAGATACGCTGAAGCAAATTAAAGAGTGTGAATCAATTTTTGCAGCGTCGGAGCAGGTTAACAGTGAGCGGTTGAATCAGCTTAAAAGGCTGATTTCTGAAATGAAACAGAGCAATATAGATGTTGTTGTTGTGATACCGCCGTTATCAAATAAAATTTATTCTGAGATAAAAACATCTCCTAAACACGATGGGTTTTACAAATCATTCCAAACTGCCCTTTTAGAGATGTGCGCAGAAGAAAATATTTCTTTTTATGATTTTAGCGATATAACGGCCTATGGGTCAAACGATAAAGAAACCATTGATGGAATTCATGGTAGCGAAACGTGTTATGCCAAATTATCAGTAGCGTTATCGCAAGACCATGTTATTGGACGATATATTGATGAGAAAAAGTTGCGAGAGTTTATTGCAACATCGAACTCTAGAACGTGTGTGTACAAAGAATGAAATAAAGATTTAATAGAGTGAGGGCATAGGCAGGCGATCAAAAAGTTTTTTCGAATGTTTACTAGCGAAGAGAAAGTACAGTGTATTATTTAAATGAATTTAAGGTTGCTGGCAGCGGCTTTGGAGGCTGTTGGTATTAGCGCAAGTTTTCCGTTGATGAGTGATGCTGCTATGTGGGAAACCGTAATACAACCGCGGATGATGGTGGTAGAAATAACATCGCATGCGAGCTTTATTATTGCTGTTTATTTGGTTGTTTACGTTTGAAAATTGGTACATGGTTTGGGCCACACGTCGTCAGGTGACCTTTTCATTGAAGTTGCAGGAGAAGTTTGCCTGTGAGATGTTGCGACTATATTTATCAAAACCATATTTGTATCATGTTGAAAAAAACAGTGCTGAATTGCTACGCAATATTTCAACATCAGTTACTTATGTGTATTGGTTAGTTTGTTTTTACTAATTGTTGAGATATCAACAGTGGTTGTCATTTGGCTGATGCTGGTGTATATTGATGCGCTTACCGCAATCATTGTGGCCGGTGTACTGGGCGGCGTGGTCTATGCGGTTATGCGCCAAGTACGCCAAAAAATCGAGACGCAAGGAATGCAACAAGTGTTGCTTAATTGCTTTTATACTTAATGCGGTTAATGTTTCGTGCGGCTTGGAATAACGAAGTGCAGGGAGATCATTTTTGCAGAAAAGAAAATGGGCGTTGTATTAGTAATATCTTGTATGCTTATAGTAGGATTTTTTCACGATATGTTTTGTATCAACGCATTTTTTTGTTCTTAATGGGGGTATTGCTTGTCAGGCCGTGGAATCTAAGTAGCAGTGTTCTTTCCGAAGGAGAATCTCAAATAATATTGTCTTAATGGGTATTTGAAGTGAAAAGTGAATTAAAAGTCGACCCAGCATTTTAAAATGAATGAGAGGTTGAATCGGATGATAAAAAAAGGAATCATTCTTGCTGGCGGTTCCGGCACCCGCCTGCATCCACTGACAAAGGCTATAAGCAAGCAACTGATGCCGATCTATGACAAACCGATGATTTATTATCCTTTGTCGACGCTGTTGCTGGCCGGAATTCGTGATATTCTGATTATTACCACCCTGCATGATATGCCATTATTTCAGCATTTGCTTGGGGATGGCAGCCAATGGGGCGTGCAGTTTTCCTATGCGGTGCAACCGAGTCCGGATGGCTTGGCGCAGGCTTTTGTGATTGGCCGGGAGTTTATCGGCAACGATGGTTGTGCACTGGTACTTGGTGACAACATTTTTTACGGGCACAACTTGGTGGAAGCAATTCGCAGGGCGGCAGCAAGAAAAGAAGGTGCAACAGTGTTCGGATATTGGGTGAAAGATCCGGAACGGTATGGTGTCGTGGAGTTTGATAAACTTGGACAAGTCGTGTCACTGGAAGAAAAACCAGTGCAGCCCAAATCGAACTATGCGGTAACGGGGTTGTATTTTTATGATAATAGTGTTGTTAATATTGCAAAAGAATTGAAACCTTCGGTAAGAGGCGAATTGGAAATTACTGACGTAAACAAGGCGTACTTGGAAAACGGAAATTTAAATGTGGAGCTGCTTGGCCGCGGCTATGCGTGGCTTGACACGGGGACGCACGAGTCTTTGCTGCAGGCATCGTTGTTTGTACAGACAGTGGAAGAGCGTCAGGGGTTGAAAATTGCCTGTCCGGAAGAAATTGTGTATCGGATGGGATATATTGATGAAGAACAGGTTCAGCGTTTGGCAGAGCCTCTTAAGAAAAATGCATACGGCAACTATTTGCTAAGTATGTTAAAATCAACAATGGACGGCGGATATTTAAAAGTGGGAGAGCCAACAAAATGAAAACAATAATGATTACCGGCGGAGCAGGATTTATTGGCAGCAACTTTGTTCGCCACATGATTAAAAGATATCCGCAATATCGGATCATTAACTTTGATTTGCTGACATATGCAGGAAATTTGGAAAATGTGGCGGATGTTGCGGAAAGGGAAAATTATTCTTTTGTGCATGGTGATATTGCTGACGTTGTGCTAGTGGACAATGTGATGAAGCAGGGAATTGATGCTGTTGTCAATTTTGCAGCAGAGTCACATGTTGATCGAAGCATTGAAGATCCGGGAGTATTTGTTCGGACGAATGTACTGGGGACGCAGGTCTTATTGGAAGCAGCGCGGAAATATAAAGTGAAAAAGTATTTGCAGGTATCGACCGATGAAGTATATGGATCGTTAGGGACGGCAGGGCTGTTTTCCGAAACGACGCCGCTGGCGCCGAACAGCCCATATTCGGCAAGTAAAACGGGAGCGGATTTATTAGTAAGGGCTTATCATGAAACCTATGGAATGCATGTAAATATCACACGTTGTTCAAACAACTATGGGCCATATCATTTTCCAGAAAAATTGATTCCATTGGTGATTACCAATGCCCTGACAAATCAAGAGATTCCTGTATATGGAGACGGACTGCAGGTAAGAGATTGGCTCCATGTGCAAGATCATTGCAAGGCGATCGAGTTGGTATTGCATAACGGAATAGCCGGAGAAGTATATAATGTGGGCGGTAATAACGAACGAACGAATTTAGAAATCGTACGAACAATTCTAAAGGAAGTAGGCAAATCAGAGTCCTTGATTCGGCATGTGGCGGATCGAAGCGGTCATGATCGTCGTTATGCGATTGATGCGACAAAAATCACTGAAAAATTGGGTTGGAAACCGGAGTATACGTTTGAGCGGGGAATTAAGGAAACAATTGATTGGTATGTTGGAAATCGTACTTGGTGGGAACGAATCCGGTCAGGCGCGTATCGGGACTATTATAAAAAAATGTATTTGAATCGTTAGTTTGCGGAAAGGAACTGCAGGAGATGAAAGAGCAGTATGAAAAGTGCGTTCAAGGAGAGCGAATTCGCTTGCGGCCAATTCAGCATCGAGATATTGAAAAAATTAGGACTTGGCGCAATGATGAGCGCGTTCGTAATTGTTTCGTGTACAGTGGAGTCATTTCGAAGGAACAGCAAGAAAACTGGTGGAATGAATATCAAACCCGCGATGATGATCGGATGTATGTGATTGAGAAGCAAGATGACGGTTTCGCAATTGGGGCAGTAGCTTTGTATGCAGTTACAGAGCAGAGTTGTGAGTTTGGCCGACTGATGATTGGGGAACCTTCTGCGTTGGGCGGTGGGTATGCATTAGAGGCGGTGCAGCTGCTGACGAAATTTGCTATAGAAGAAATAGGTGTACAAAGAATTCTTTTAGAAGTGTTTGATAGCAATTGCAAAGCGATTTCAATTTATGAAAAGGCTGGATATATGCCTACGGCGCAGGATGGGAAACTGATACATATGGAGTACAACAGGAAAGATAAATAAACGAGCTGTTGCTGAAAAACAGAGGAGGAAATAATATGGCAGTACAATTATTCATACCGACATTCGAAGTGGAAGAATGTCTGGCTGAAATTCGCGAGTGTTTAGAAAAAGGCTGGACGGGATTAGGTTTCAAAACGGTTCAGTTGGAGGATGCCTGGAAGAAATACACCGGTCTGCCGCATGCTCATTTTTTGAACTCGGCAACGGTTGGCTTGCAATTGGCAGTACAGGTTTTAAAAGAAGAGTACAAATGGAATGATGGCGACGAGATCATTTCAACGCCGCTTACGTTTGTATCTACCAATCATGCGATTGTGTATGAGGGAATGAAAGTCATATTTGCTGACGTGGATCAGTATCTTTGCTTGGATCCGGTGGAGGTTGAAAAGAAGATTACCGATAAGACGCGAGCCGTTATGTTTGTAGGTTTGGGCGGAAATTGCGGTCAATATCAAAAGATAGTGAAGCTATGCAAAAAGCATAATCTGAAATTGATCTTAGATGCCGCACATATGGCAGGAACACGGTTGAATGGGGAAATCCCGGGGGCAGAAGCCGATGTGGTCGTGTATTCATTCCAAGCAGTAAAAAACTTACCGACAGCGGACTCAGGCATGATTTGCTTTAAAGAAGAGGCGTTTGACGCTATCGTCCGTAAAAAGGCTTGGCTGGGTATCAACAAAGACACCTATGCACGTTCAAACGATAAAGGCGCATACAAATGGAAGTACGATGTGGAATATGTCGGCTATAAGCACCATGGCAATTCTATTGTTGCATCGATCGGTTTGGTCCAACTCAAATATTTGGAACGCGACAATGCGTATCGTCGCCAACTGGCAGTTTGGTATGATCAGGCCTTTTTAGGACATGAAGCTAAAGTGAAAGCGATTCCGGTGGCTCCGGGCTGCGAATCGTCGCGTCATTTGTACCAAATTGAAGTGAACAATCGGGATGAAATGATCCTAGCGTTGAATGAGTCGGAAATTTATCCGGGCGTTCACTATGTGGACAATACCGAATACAAGATGTATGCATATGCGGCAGGAACTTGTGCAAATTCGGAGCGGATGAGTAACCGGATCATTTCTCTGCCGATGCATATGCGTTTAACGAAAGAAGATGTGGACACGGTTGCGGCAGCCGTGTTGAAATACGCAAAATAGTTTTCTGAAAGAGGCGGAACCATGAACGTACTAGAAACACGGTTGAGTGGCGTTAAAATCATTGAACCGAAGGTGTTCGGCGACGAACGGGGATTCTTTTTTGAATCGTGGCAAAAGGATCGATATGAAGTCTTGGGCATTCAGGGAGAATTTGTGCAGGACAATGTGTCCTTTTCAACGAAAGGCGTGCTGCGTGGGCTGCATTTTCAAAATCCGCATGGACAGGGTAAGCTGGTCAGCGTATTGCAGGGTGAAGTGTTTGACGTAGCGGTCGATATCCGCGTCGGTTCGCCGACGTTCGGACAGTGGGAGGGGGTACTGCTGTCGGGTGAAAACCATCGACAGTTTTGGATTCCGACTGGCTTTGCGCATGGATTTTGTGTAGTGAGTGATACGGCTTTGTTCAGCTATAAGTGTACGGATCGTTATGCGCCGGAATGCGAGGGTGGCATTGCCTGGAATGATCCGGATATCGGCATTGACTGGCCGTTACAAGAGGTGACTCTTTCAGACAAAGATAAAAAGTACGACTGCTTGAAATTCCTACCCCAAGAGAAATTGCCACGCTTTGAGCAAAAGTGAATTGGTGATGTATCGAAGGAATCTTGCTGCAAGAACGCAATTGCGTATATGCGGTAGGATTCCTTTTTTATTTGTCGAATCTGTTATAGATGGCGTTTTTATGCACTGAAATACTCGAGACGGTTTGGAGTGGTAAATTAATGATAAAAAACAAACAAGTTCGTAAGGCAATCATACCCGCAGCCGGACTTGGCACGCGTTTTTTGCCGGCGACAAAGGCGCAACCAAAAGAGATGCTGCCGATTGTCGATAAACCGGCGATTCAATATATTATTGAGGAAGCGGTGCAGTCGGGGATTGAGGAAATACTGATTATTACCGGACGTAACAAACGAGCGATCGAGGATCATTTTGACCGGGCGTTTGAACTGGAAATGACGTTGAAGGCACAGGGGAAATACGACCTCTTGGGGTTGATTGAGGAAATTCCCAATGTGGCGATCCATTACATTCGCCAGAAGGAAGCGAAAGGACTCGGCCATGCGGTGCTATGCGCGAAGCAGTTTGTCGGCAACGAACCGTTCGCGGTGATGCTGGGTGATGACATCATCGATGCGGAAGTGCCGTGCCTAAAGCAACTGATGCAAGTATATGAAGACTGTCCGGGTACGATTCTCGGTGTGCAGGAAGTGGCGCAGGAAAAGGTATCGAGTTACGGCGTCGTGAAGCCGAAAGTCGTAAAAGAACGACTCTGGCAGGCGGTCGACCTGGTCGAAAAACCGACGCTTGAAGAAGCGCCGTCTCGTTTGGCGGTGTTGGGGCGCTATATCATCGAACCGGAAATTTTTGCGCTGTTGGAAACGACCGAGCCGGGGCGCGGCGGCGAGATTCAGTTGACGGATGCGCTGCGCAAGTTGGCGCAGGTGCAGCCTGTCTATGCGTATGAGTTTGAAGGCCGCCGCTATGATGTCGGCGACAAGCAGGGCTATCTTGAAGCTACGGTGGAATTCGCGCTGAAACGCCCGGATTTACGGGAAGGCTTTCTGCGCTATCTGAAGAAAAATTGGGGCGAATTGGTTAATGGGGGCGAAAAGTAGAGCGCCTCAGAGCACATGGCGCGTGGCTCAGGGCTTATGGTTCACGAGCCACGAGTCGTATTTGCTAATAGTGTATAATATTTCAGAATTGATCAAGAGATAAGGAGAGATGAAGATGAGCAAGGAAACAAAAAAGCTGCAGTTGAAATCGGGCTTTGTTTTTGATTATCAGAATATGATGGGGCAGGGCGGCGTGACGGAAAACGACTTGCAGGAGTTGGGGGAGCGGCTGCAGGCGGCGCATAAGGCGATCGGCGTGATGCGCGAGAGCGGCATCATTCGCGGTCATCTGTCGAAGGATGGGGAGCCGGAGAAGGTACTGTTCAGTCAGTTGCCGTATGTTAAAGAAGGTAATCTGAATAACCCCGCGTCGATCCAGCGCTTGAAGGATTTCAGCCAGTCGATTCGAAATCGTGTGGATGCGGTGATTTCGTTCGGCATCGGCGGTTCGTATCTTGGCAACAAGGTGCTGTTCGATCTGCACTGCGGTGAATTTTGGAATTATAAGAACCGGGAAGAGCGCGACGGCTATCCGAAGCTGTTCTTTAACGGCAACAATATCGATGCGCGACGTACGACGGAGATGCTGGTGCGGTTGGCAGCTGATGCGAAGGCGAAGGCTTGTCATGGATCAACGGAGCCTTATCGCGTGATGCTGGTCGTGATTTCGAAATCGGGCGCGACGCTCGATACGATGTCGACCTTTATGGTCGCCTATGAGCAGCTGAAGGCATTGCGTCCGGAGATCGAAGTGGAGGTCGTCGCGGTGACCGATCCGGCAACCGGTACGAAGGCGACGCTGCTGAAAAAACTGGCCGATGAAAACAATTGGCCGACGTTCAGCGTGCCGGACGGCGTCGGCGGACGTTTCAGCATCTTTTGCGAAGTCGGCTTGATTACAGCTGCCTGCATCGGACTTGATATCGACGCGTTCCTGGCGGGTGCGCGGGCGATGGACGAAGCCTGCCAAACAGACGATCTTTGGAACAATCCGGCGCTTCTCAATGCGGCGCTGAAATATATCGCGGCGGAAAAATACGGCCGCGACATCGAAGTCTTCATGCCGTACGCCGACTATTTGAAATCGGTGGCCGAATGGTATGTGCAACTGTTGGCGGAATCGCTCGGCAAGCGCACGGACCGCAGTGGCAAGACGGTGTATTACGGCCGTACGCCGATCGTTGCGGTCGGCACGACCGACATGCATGCGCAGACGCAGCAGCATCAGGACGGCAAGCAGGACAAGGTGGTTCAATTCGTGAAAGTGGCGCACTGGGCCGAAGATCAAGTGATTCCCGACGCGTTTCCGAAGGCGGCGAAACTGGCGGAGATCGCCGGTCTGACGCTTGGCGAAGCGCTGGAGACGGCGCGTCAGGCGAATGCCGCGGCACTGATCGGCGACAAGCGGCCGAATGCGACATTCGTGCTCCCGGCGATGCAGCCGCAACATCTCGGCGAACTGCTTTATCTGTTGGCGCTGTCGGTCGCTTACGAAGGCGAACTGGCCGATGTCGACGCGTTCGACCAACCCGGCGTCGAGGCCTACAAACGCATCATGGGCCCGATGCTGAAGGAAATTAAGGCGAAGAACTAGTAGGGGAAAGTAAAGGACGGTTTGAACCACAGGCGGCATAGCCGCCACGGAAATCGCTGCACGATTTAGCTGTTTTACCGTTAGCCTCGATGTGGCTTCTGTGGTGCCGTCAGGCACCTGTGGTGGAGGAAGATCAAAAACCATTCGTCCTACTTTGTGAACTTTGCGTCTTTGTGGTTCAAAATCGTCGCAAAAATAGCATTAAATTTCCAAAAACTCCTGTCACTGACAGGAGTTTTTCTTGTCAGCTAGAAGCAATAAAAAGAGATGACGGTCATAAGGTGAGGCTTACGATGCACTGGGATGAAGTCGGGCAATGGCTGCAAATGAATAAACGATTGCTTTTGCTTTGCGCCGTCGGCGGCGTGTTGAGCGTCACGCTGTGGAGCGGGGATTCGCCAGCGGCGCAGTCGGTTAAATTGAAGGACGATGCGCCGTTGAAGACGACGCTGCCGGAAAAGGCGGCGAAGCCGTTAATGCCGGAGGGGTATCAGGCTAAAGTCGCGTTGCGCGATCCGTTTAGCAAGGCGGGGCAAAGCGCCGTGGACGAGAAGGACGCGTCGCCTGCGATCGCACAGCGTGCTTTGCCTGGTCAGGCAGAGAAAGTGCCTGCCTCACAACCGCTTTTACTCGGAGTGGCGAGCGGCAATGGGCGCAGTCTGGCCATTGTCCGTCTGCGCGGCGAGAGCAAAGTGCTGGCAAGCGGCGAACGGATCGGCGAATATCAATTGCTGGAAGCGACGGAAAACAGTGCGCTGCTGCAGGGGCCGGGCGGAACGCTTCGTTTGCAGCGGAAAGGTGAGGAGCGTTGAAAGGATACGGGAGGAAGGCTTTATTGACGGCTCTGCTATGGGCCGTATTGGCGTTGCATTCGCAAGCAGCGGCGCTGGTTACGCTGCATGGCGCGAACCTGGACGTGAAGGATGTTTTGACCGCGCTTGGCGCGATCGGCGGCGTGAATTTGGTGGTCGATGAAGCGGTCGTGGGTAAGGTGTCGCTGAATATGACGGAGGTGCCGTTCGAGACCGCGCTTGAAATCGTGACGAAATCGCAGGGGCTTGCCTATCAGAATGTCGGCAGTGTGATTGTGGTCGGGCCAGCCGAAAAATTGGGTCGGGCGTTCGGCGGCGTTACGGTCTTCAAAATCAAATATGCCAAGGCGGGCGAAGTGGCGAAACTTTTGCAGGTGGTTGGCAAGAGCACGGAGACGGCGGCTGTGCAGGAAGAGAAAGGGACGGAAAAATCAGCGCAAAACGGCGGCAAAGAAAGTGCAGCGCCCGGTAAGAAAGGCAAGGCGGAGAGCGGCAAAGAAGGCGCGAAAGCGACAAGCCGGATCGAAGTGGACGAATACAATAATTTTATCGTCTTCAAGGGTTCGCCGGAAGAAGCGGCGCAGGCGCGCGCGATCGTCGAGCAGGTCGACCTGCCCTACCAGCAGGTATCGCTCGAAGCGGAGATTGTCGCGCTGAACAAGCAGGCCAGCAAAGCGCTCGGCGTCGAGTGGGAATGGTCGAAGTCGACGCAATATCCGGAATACCAGGCGGCGAAATATACGGTGACGCAGGATGCGGCTGGGCATCCGATCGCGACGCAGACCGATGGCGAAAAATATACGCGCAACAAGGAACATATGTCGGGTACGATTCGCTACGGTCGCAGTCCCGGCGGCTACCCGTATGAATTTTATTTTAACTCGACGATCAAGGCGCTGTTCGCAAGCGGCGACGCCAAGGTTTTAGCCAAGCCGAAGGTGATGACGATCAACGGACAAACGGCGGTAATCAATATCGGCGACCGCGTGCCGGTGCCGGTCACGACGACGACCAACAACGTGACGACGAGCGCGGTCGAGTATCAGGAATGCGGCATTATTTTGCAGTATCAGCCGCGCATCAATGCGGACGGCCATATCGTCGCCACGGTGCATACCGAAGTCAGTTCGCCTTCTCTGGTGCCGGAACTGAAAGCCTATAAATTCACCAAACGTTCGGCCGATACCGAGGTGCGCCTAAAGGACGGCGAAACGCTGGTAATCGGCGGTCTGATCGGCAAGGAAGAGATGAAGGCGATGACAAAGGTGCCGTTCTTAAGCGACATTCCGATCCTTGGCGCTTTCTTCAAAAGCACGAGCCATGCGAACAATGAAAGCGAACTGGTGATTTTTCTCACGGCAAGGATTGTGAAAGAATAGGGAAATGAGGTATGATAGTAAGGAAAGTTTTATTGAGGGGGTGTAGCTTTGCCAATACGCATTCTGATTGCAGATGACCACGTGCTGCTTCGTCAGGGCATCAAGGACGTGCTGATGCTGGAGCAGGATTTTGACGTGGTGGGAGAAGCGGCAAACGGAGAAGAGGCGTTGGAGAGAATTGGCGAGCTGATGCCGGATATTCTGTTGCTGGATATCAACATGCCGAAGCTGAACGGCCTGGAAGTGCTGAAAAAGTCGCGGGACGTGCATCCGAAACTTAAGATCGTGGTGCTGACAATCCATGACGATGAGAGCTATGTTCTGGAGGTCATCAAGGCGGGCGCGATGGGATATTTGCTGAAGGATGTGGAACCGAGCATGCTGGTCAAGGCGATCCGCTCGGTATACGGCGGCGAGTCGTTCGTTTATCCTACGCTGGCGACAAAATTATTTGGCGAGCTAAACCGACGAGAAGAAAAGAAACAGCAGGAAGCCAAAGTGGTGGAAAAGCTGCGTGGCGAGGAACGTCTGACGTACCGGGAGATCGAGGTGCTGCAGATGATTTGCCTCGGACTGAGCAACCATGAAATCGCGGGGAAAATGTTTTTGAGTGAGAAAACGGTCAAGAACCACCTGACCAATATCTTCCGCAAGATCGGCGTGACCGACCGTACGCAGGCGGTACTCTATGCATTAAAGAATAAAGTCGTGATTCTGGAACAGTAACGTAAAAAATCCTTCAAACGCAGCGCTGCGTTTGAAGGATTTTGTCTTTGTAAAGCAAGGGACTGATTGCGACGGAGCTTTAGGGAACTGCGAATTCATTTGCAGCGTTCCATGCATAACCATTCTGCAGAATGACAGGACAAAATGCGATGGAAGCACAGATTCGCTAACACGAAGAAGCGAAGCGGGCCGATTATATCGGCCCGTTGGGAAGAACGGAAGAAGAATTAAAAAACTCTTCCTGCCTTCCCTTCTTCAATTCTTCGTGTGAAAAACATCCCAATTGAATTCGTTTTTTAAAGCAGTGGTTCTTTAGAAAGCGGCGGACGATATAAAAGCAGCTCATAGATCAGCTCGGCCAGTTTGTGTGCCATTGGCAAGAGGTCGGGTGCGTCGCTTTCGCGCAGATAGCTGCGCTGCTGGCAAAGGCGAGCGTTGTGCAGATGACGGTTGACCGTCGCGGCGCTCCAGACGACAGGAACGCGCTGGCCGCAGCGTAAATGAAGCTGACTTTGGTATGGGGGCTGTTTAAGGCTGGAGACGGATTCGACCAGATGGACGTTGACATAGCCGGTACAGGTGTCGCCAGGCACTTTGGGCAGGCGTAGTTTTAACGGGCATAGCAGCAGGCCGTCGGCGAGTGGCAGCGGCTGCAGGACAGGCCGCCGACCAGGCGGAGCGGTCTTCTTACGCAAGGCTTTGATGTCGATCGACTTTTCCCGGAGCAGGCGTTGCAGGACCGTGCGTAAAGCGGAGCGCTGCGTGCGAACCTCCCCTGTCCCGGTGATGGTGATGGTCGTATCCCCCGCCGGGCCGTAGCAGGGGATCAACGCGGCAATTCGTTCTCTTTGTTGGTGCAAATGACTTCCCTCCTTGCGAACGTATGTTCGATTTATATCTGAGGTCAGTATAGCAAATAACGCGTTGAAGTGCAAGGGTGGAATAAGGAATGCGCAACGCCAACGGAGCGGCACTTGGCGCAGCGCTCATGGCTCAGGATGGCGAAGTAGCGCAGGACATAAGTTTATGGTGAAATGCTTGACGAGCCACGAGCCACGAGCCACGAGCCACGAGCCACGAGCCACGAGCCACGAGCCACGAGCCACGAGCCACGAGCCACGAGCCACGAGCCACGAGCCACGAGCCACGAGCCACGAGCCACGAGCCAGTAGCCAGTACTTGCTTAATCATTGTATAATGAACGGTAGCAGTAAACGATGCAGGAGGATGTATGGGGATTTTACGAGTGGAAGGTCTGAACAAGGCCTTCGGCGTTGAGATATTGTTCGAAGATGTTTCTTTTGAATTGGCGCGCGGCGAAAAGATGGGCTTGGTCGGCGCGAACGGTACCGGCAAGACGACGCTGATGCGTTGCCTGCTTGGGCATGAAGCGGCCGACAGCGGGCAGGTTTCAGTGCCGAGCGGCGAGACGGTGGCTTATGTCGAACAGGACAGCAGCCTGAAGAGCGAGACGCTCTATGAAGAGCTTTGCACGGCGTTTCACGACGTCATCGCCTGGCAGAAGCGGATGACGGAACTGGAGGCCGCGATTGCGAAGGCGGCGCAGGAAGAGGAACAGGAAGCGCTGATGAAGGAATATGCGCAGATCGTGGATCGTTTCGAACGCGGCGGCGGTTACGGCTATGAAAACATCGTCCGGCGCGTGGCGTTCGGACTCGGTTTTCGCGAAGACGACTTTCCCCGTGCGATCGACACGTTTTCCGGCGGACAGAAGACGCGGATCGCCTTGGCGCGCGCACTGATCCGCCAGCCGGACTTCTTGTTCCTTGACGAGCCGACGAATCATCTCGACATCGGCATGGTCGAATGGCTGGAAGATTTCTTGAAAAGTTATAACGGCGGCGTGCTGATTATTTCGCATGACCGTTATTTTCTCGATGAAGTGGTCGACCGGATTGGCGAACTGGAAAACCATCGTTTCACGAGCTACAAGGGCAATTATTCCGCCTATGCGGAGCAAAAAGAATTGCAGCTCGAGAGTCTGGCCAGCGCCTATGAAAAGCAGCAGACGAAGATTGCCAAGACCGAGGAATTCATCCGGCGCTATAAGAACGGCGTGAAGTTCAAACAGGCGCGCGGGCGGGAAAAACAGCTGAACCGTCTGGAGCGGATCGTGCTGCCGGCGAACCAGGCACGCTTCGACTATTTCGGCTTTCATCCGCCGGGCGAATGCGCCGAAAGGGTGGCCGAACTGACCGAAACGAGCGTCGCTTACGGCAGCCATACGGTTTTTAACAATCTATCGCTTTTGATCCGGCGCGGCGACGGCGTGGCGCTAGTCGGGCCGAACGGCGTCGGCAAGACGACGCTCTTGAAGCTGCTGACCGGCGACAAGGAACCGAGCAGCGGGCGGGTGAAGATCGGCAGCCGGGTCAAATGCGGCTATTTCTCGCAGGAACATGAGACGCTCAATCCGAAGCTGCGTGTGATCGACGAAATCATGAGCGATTTTGGCGTCGGCGACGCGCAGGCGCGCCATTATCTGGCGGCCTTTCTCTTTCGCGGCGACGAGGTGCTGAAATGTGTCGGCGACCTGAGCGGCGGCGAAAAGGCGCGGCTGGCGATGCTGAAACTGATGTTGACCGGCGCGAATTTCTTGATTCTCGACGAACCGACGAATCATCTCGACATTCCGGCCAAGGAAGCGGTCGAAGAAGCGATCAGCGCCTTTCCCGGCACCTTCCTCGCGGTATCGCATGACCGCTATTTCCTCGATCGCGTGGCCAACTGCGTGATCGAACTGACGCCGGACGGCCTGACCGAGTACGGCGGCAATTACAGCTATTACAAGGAAAAGAAAGCGACCGCCAAAGCGGCTGCCGTACCCGAAAAAGAAGCGCCCGCCAAAGAGAGCAAGGACAGCCGCGCGGAGCGGCCGTCGCAAGTCCGGCGCAAGCGCCAGGTCGATGCGAAGCAGAAGCAGCGTCTCGAAGAGGAAATCGCGATGCTGGAATACGAACTGGCCGCGCTCGAGCAGCGCCTGAGCGATCCGGCCAGTCACGCCGATCCCGGCCGCAGCCGAGAACTGGCCGAAGAATACGCGAATACCAAGGCTGCGCTCGATGAAAAATACACGACTTGGATGGAGTACAACGAAGAAGAATAGGAAAAGACCTGTCAATGACCACCATGTGGCCGTTGACAGGTCTTTTTGTCTGTGAGAGAGGGGAGCATGCATTGAACCGCAGGCGGCTGCACGATTTGATCGTCAAGGCGCAATGCGGCTTCTGTGGTGCAGAAGCTGCGGCGTGGTTCATAATATTTTGCGGTGTTGTTGCAATGCAGGCAATACGTTGGACAACCTGCTTTGCTTCATGATAAGGCTGTGATGAGCGGGCGTGTTTCAGTTGCCTAGTGAGGTTACCTCGACATTGGTCGGTGTTGAAAGAAGCGGTTATGCTTGGTTTAGCGCTAAACAATAAGGAACCGGTTCCTTGCCGAAAGGTGAGGGAAAATGGAAGAGACAATCGAGGAAATCATGCAACGAGCCAAGCGGGGAGAGGAGGCGGCCTGGGAAGAAATTTGCCGCCGTTTTACGCCGCTGGTGCGTAAGACGGCCGGGCAAAACCATCTGCGCAGCATGCGCGAAGATGTCGAGGCAGAAGCCTGGTTGGCGTTAGCGGAAGCGGTCACGAACTATCGAGCCGAACTTGGCGTGCCGGTGGCCGGATATCTGGCTTCCGCGGTGCGTTACCGGATTTGGAATCGCTTTAAGTCGGAGCGAAGACGCTGGCAGCGCGAAGTGATGGCGGAAACGCTGCCTGAAGGACGGGGCGAGGATCTGGCGCAGTTGATTGAGACGAAGTGGCAACAGGAAGAAGTAAGAGCGGCGCTCGCAGACTTACCGGAGGGGCAGCGTCGCGTGATCGAAGCGGTTTTCTGGCGCGGCGAGAGCCTGACGGATTTTGCCGCGTGCTATGGCATCACGCCGCAAGCGGCGAGCCAGATGCAAAAGCGCGCTCTGGTGCGTTTAAAAGAAAAGCTGGCGGGAATGTCTTGGTGCGAAAGGGGGTGAGAACATGGCAGTAAAAAAAGTAGCGAAAGCCAGTTCGTTGGTGCTGCTCTTGCAAAAAGGCGTTGATGCGAACGGCAAGGCAGTGCTGAAAAAACGTACGCTCCATAATGTGCGTATTGATGCGGCCGACGCCGATCTGCAGCTTTTTGCGCAAGCTCTTGCCGGTTTGCAAAAACTGGCGTTCCAAGGCGTTACGCGTGTCGATGAAGCGGCGCTGGAAGAGATCGGTTAACGAGTAACGGATAAGGGCTGGCAGCTAGAGGCTACTGGCGATGAGCTAACGGCTGTGGGATAATGGCCACGAGCCACGAGCCACGAGCCACGAGCCACGAGCCACGAGCCACGAGCCACGAGCCACGAGCCACGAGCCAATAACCCCAGTCCATCGTTATGAAAGGAGGTGGAGAGGATGGCAAAGGTTCTTGAAATGGTATTTCGCAATGAAAGCGGCAAGGAAATCGTCGTTAGCCTGGCGGAACCGAAAGATGATCTGAATTTGACACAGGTCAGGACCGTGATGGAGATGGCGGTCGCGAAAAATATTCTGCGCAGCAGCGGCGGCGCACTGAACCAGGTGGTCGAAGCGCGCATCAACAGCCGTGAAGCGGTCGTGCTGGCGTAGCGGAACGGAGGGACGGAAGGGGCTAATGGCGGAACGGCTCATGGCTATGGTATATAAGAGCCATGTGTCATAAGCTGAAAAACGGAGGTGGTCATGTGGACCAAATGTTGGTACTGTTCGGCAATTATGGCTTTCCGATGGTGGTCTGCGCCTATTTGCTGGTGCGCATCGAAGGAAAGCTGGAAAGCCTGACGAGTAGCATCCACCAGTTGGCGCAGGCCATCGGTGAGAAATAAAAAACAGCTCGGCAACGGACCAAGCGTCCGTTGCCGAGCTGTTTTTTATTTTTTTGATTGAACTACGGAGCCCGATGGCAGTACCGTCGCGTACAGAAAATGCGCTTTACGCTATTTTTCGCTTGGTATAGCGTGTTGTTGGAGCAGCGTTGCCAATTGATCGGTGCAAGAGGTGCTTTTTTGGCCGCAGGTGATGCCTTTTAACTTAGCTGCCGCTTCCTGCACCGGCATGCCTTCAAGCAGCGTGCTGATCGCTTTTAAATTGCCGGGGCAGCCGCCGTGAAACGAGACTTGCGTCAGGCGGCCGTCCTGTACGTCGAAACTGATTGCGTTCGGGCAGATGCCCTCGGTGGGAAATGTTTGCATGATGAGACTCCTTTGTCTTTCGCTTAAAATGACCTGTTCCTACAATAACGGGAAATGGCGGCGTTGTCCAGCGAAAAGTAATGACTTACAAATAATGGTGAAGTTTGTTATAATAAGAGTATGGTAAAATTTGTATAAGGGGTGACTTGTATGCTGGTTCAGTCGACTCGGTTCGGTAAAATTGATGTGCCGGAGGGGATGATGCTTACTTTTTCCGATGGAATTCCCGGCTTTTCCGAAGAAAAGAAATTTGCTTATCTGACCGATGACGTGAATAGTCCGTTCGCTTATTTACAATCGGCGCATGATCCCGATCTTACTTTTATGGTTGTCGACCCGTTTTCTTTTTTCCGGCATTACAGCATCGATATGGATGATCAAGTATTGCGGGATATGGATTTCAAACCGGGAACGGAGCCGCAAATCCTTAGCATCGTAAAGGTGCCCGAACAGGCGGAACAAATGACGACGAATCTGATCGCGCCGATTGTAGTCAACTGGGAAAACTGCCGGGCCGAACAGGTTATTTTAAGCGGCAGTCCATTCAGTAAGGAACAGCGGCTGTTCCCGTTCGGCGTGCCGAAAGCGGGGAACGGAAAATAATCCGCTACAGCACAACATAGAGAGGCCGTAAGGCCTCTTTTTTCATTTGCAAGCGAAGTCGCCCTGACTTTGCATTAGCATTCCCTCTTCGCGTCAAAACTTCGTCGTTAACCTAAGGCGGCTACGCCGTCGTCTTTCTTGCTGCGTAATTCGGCGTTCGGGCAGGAATTAGCGCTGCAGACGGGGAACTATCTGCAGATAGACTATCGACACGGGAGCTAATGTTTGTGGAACTGTTAGAAGGAACGATTGAAAATATCATATTTCAAAGCGACAGCGGATTCGTTGTTTTTCGTCTGCGTCCCGGGCAGGGACAAGTGTTGGGACAGGTAACGGTAACGGGTAACTTGGCGACGCCGCTAGTTGGCGAGCAGGTCGAACTGAAAGGAAACTGGCTTGAACATCCGAAGTTTGGCCAGCAATTCAAGGCCGAAAGCTGTCGCCGGGTCGCGCCGACCAGCATCAAGGGCATCGAACGGTTTCTCGCCTCCGGTGCGATCAAGGGCGTCGGGCCGTCAGTGGCGGCGAAATTAGTGCGCTATTTCGGCAGCGATACGCTGCGCGTGTTGGAGGAAAAACCAAAACGGTTGGAAGAAGTGCCGGGCATCGGGCCGAAAAAGGCGCGCCAGATCCATGAATCGTACACGGAGCAATCGGAAATGCGCGACATCATGCTCTTTCTGGAAACATACGGCATCACAGGCACGCATGCGGCGAAGATTTATCAGCAATACGGCATGTTGGCGATGCAAATTTTAGAAGACAATCCATATCGTCTGGCCAAAGAAGTGAGCGGCATCGGCTTTCGCACGGCTGACCAATTGGCGATGGCACTGGGCTGGGACAAGGATCGCCAGGAACGGATCGCCTCAGGCATCGATTATGCATTGCTGCAGATTGCGCAGGCCGGACATTGTTGCGTGCCGGAAGAAGCGCTGGTTGCTGAAGCGGCCAAACTGCTTGGCGTAGAGAAACTGGAAGTCTCGCTGGTGGTTGCCGAACTGCGCAAGAAGGATCGTTTGTGCGTCGAAGATTTTCATGGTTTGACGCTGATGTATCCTTGGAATCTGTATCAGGCGGAAACGGAAGTCGCCCGGCTTTTAGTCACATTGCGCGATCAGGCGCGCGAGGTCGGCGGCAGCGATCCGGAACAATTGGTCGCGGACTGGGAACAGGCCGCCGGGCTGCAGTTGGCCGAGGCGCAGCGTCAGGCGATGCTGTCGTCGTTGAAACATGGCATTCTCGTTTTGACGGGCGGGCCGGGTACAGGGAAGACGACCGTAGTGCGCGGCATTATGGAACTGTTGGAGCAGCAGGGGCTGCGCATCTTGCTCGGCGCGCCGACCGGACGGGCGGCAAAACGCTTGAGTGAGGCGACCGGACAGGAAGCGATGACGGTGCATCGTCTCTTGGAAGCGACTGGCGGCGTCGAAGGAACGCCTGTTTTTTTGCGCGGCGAAGATTTGCCTTTGGAGGCCGATGTCATCATTCTCGATGAAGTCTCGATGATGGACATTTCACTGATGCATCATTTTTTAGCGGCGGTGCAGGAAGGTTGCCGCGTTGTGCTGGTCGGCGACGTCGATCAGCTGCCGGCGGTCGGGCCGGGCTCGGTACTCAAAGACATCATCCGTTCCGGGCAATTGCCGGTGGTACGCCTGACTGACGTATTCCGGCAGGCCGGCGAAAGCTGGATCATTTTGAATGCGCACCGGATCAACCGTGGCCTCGCGCCGCAGTTGGGAGAAGGCGACGATTTTATTTTTCTCGAGATCAACGACAGCCAGCGTGCGGCGGATCGGATTGTTCAACTGTGTAAAGAAGAACTGGCGCAGGAAGGCTTTGAGCCGCTAAAGGACATTCAGGTTCTCTCGCCGATGCATCGCCAGACCTGCGGCGTGGAAAATCTGAACCAACAGCTGCAGGCAGCGCTTAATCCGCCGCTGCCCGGCGGCGAAAGCGTCCAGGTCGGCGGGCATAATTTGCGCGGCGGCGACAAGGTGATGCAGATGCGCAACAACTATACGAAGGGCGTTTATAACGGCGATATCGGTTTTGTCGAATGGGTGAGCGGCGGGCGGGTCAGCGTGCGTTATCCGGAACAGGTCGTGCTCTATGAAAAGGGCGATCTAACCGAGCTGCATCTGGCCTATGCGATGAGCGTACATAAGAGCCAGGGCAGCGAGTACCCGGTCGTCGTGATGCCGCTGTCCGGCAGCCATCATGTGATGCTGCAGCGCAATTTGCTCTATACCGCGATCACCCGCGCTAAGCGCAAGGTGGTTCTGGTCGGCAGCAAAGCGGCGCTCAATACCGCACTCGGCAATGACCGCACCAAACGCCGCTACACGCTGCTCGCCGAACGGTTGCAGCGCGAGATATAGGGCGATTTTTAACACGAAGATGCGAAGAAAGGTGAAGAGGGGGAAGGGATTTTTAAAAGAATTTCTTTGTGTCTTTTCTTTTTTCTTCTCTTATTCGTGTTGATTTTTTATCGGTTCCTCTTGTACGATGAATTTTCTAGGAGGCGATTATTGATGTGGCAGGAATGGGTTTCGGCGCTGGTGGATTGGCTGTATCCGCCGCGTTGTCCGGTTTGCAAAAAAGAGGTCCATGTGCATGGGCAGTGGTGCAGGCCTTGTTTTAGCGAAGTTTCGTGCGTGCGCGAGATCAATGTCGTTTTGGGCAAGCTCAACTATTTGAAAGGCGCGCAAACCATCTGCCATTATCGCGAAGGCGTGCGCAAGCTGATGCAGCGCCTGAAATTCCAGGGGCGGCGACGTTATGCGACGCATTTGCGCTGGCTGATCCAACAGGCGCAGGACGAGCTTTGGGTCGCTGCGCCCGATGTATTGGTCGTACCGGTGCCGCTGCATCCGAAGCGCCAGCAGGAACGCGGCTATAATCAGGTAGAGCGTATCTTTCAGCCTTGGGTGGAGGAGAAAAAGTTGGAGTGGTGCGATGTGCTGCTGCGCGTTCGTCCGACGGAGCCGCAGTGGGACCTCGACAAGGAACAGCGGCGCAGCAACCTGAAAGATGCCTTTGCGGTGAGTCGCCCGGATCTTGTGGCCGGCCGCCGTATCCTGTTGGTCGATGATATCCTGACGACCGGCGTGACGATCAACGAATGCGCCAAAGTCCTGCGCCGCGCCGGAGCGGAAAGCGTCTACGCGCTGACGGTGGCGAGCCGGTGAGGCGGGGAACCTTTTAACACGAAGAGGGGAAGGGGCAGATTTTATCTGCCCTGATGAAGAAGAGAGGAATTGTCGGATAGGAGTGACAGTGCGCAAGAAGTGGCAGGGGCAGCTGGATGATGAAACGGAAGAGCTGGCAACGAAAGTGATTGGCGCAGCGATTGAAGTTCATCGCGTCTTAGGACCTGGCTATGCAGAGCAAGTGTATGAGGCGGCACTTATCAAAGAACTGACCTTGCGCCGTATCGCGTGGGAACAACAAAAAACGGTGCGGATTTCATACCAGGGAGACGTTGTTGAAACCGGCCGGATCGACCTTTCGGTGGATGCAAAAATTATCATCGAATTGAAAGCGGTAGAGACGTTGCTGCCTGTTCATGCTGCGCAGTTGCATTCCTATTTGAAAATTACCGGATATCCGCTGGGCTTACTTATGAATTTTAACGTTGCAAGGTTAAAAGAAGGGTTGCAACGTGTTCTGCTAAAAGAAAATAAATAACCCTTGGCGAATGCCAAGGGTCTTTGTGTCTTCAAATTCTTCGTGCCTTCGTGTTGAAACGTTTTTCCGTCAGCCCAGTGCCTCGACGAACGCTTTTACGACTTCGGGGTCGAACGCGCTGCCGCTTAGGTTAAAAAGTTCACGCACCGCTTCCTTTTTTGTCTTGCCCCAATTTTCGGTGCAGGGATTGATGAATTTATCATAATGATCGGTCACCGCGATGATGCGCGCGCCGAGCGGGATGTTGACGCCTTTGAGGCGTTTTGGGTAGCCTTTGCCGTCCCAACGCTCATGGTGATAGCGGATATAAGGGATGATTTCCTGGCACTGCGCGATGTTTTCCAGCATGCAGCTGCCGGCGTTGCAGTGGTTCTTGAAGACGCTCAGTTCACGGGTCGAGAAATAAGGCATTTTGGCTAAAATCGAATTAGGCACCGTCAGATGACCGATGTCATGCAGCAGTGCCGCGAGGCGAATCCGTTCGATCTCTTCGCGTGGAAGACGCATTTTGGCTGCAATGCTGGACGCATAGTTGGCCACCTGGTGACTGTGCAGATAGATGCGGTGATTCTTCAACTGAAGAAGATTCATTAAGTTATCGACGATGCCTTGGATGGCGGACCACTCGCCGGCATAGGCTTCCGGGTCCTGCATCAGGGTCAGCATAACGCAACAAACTGCCTTTCTTCTATGAATTGAATTTGAATTGCCATATTTAAATTGGCTAAAGCTGACAGGATTCCTGCTTTAAAAAACTAAAAAAAAGCAAATGGGCAAAAAGTCCTGTAGCAGTTGTCGTAAGACGATAAGTATAATAAAATGGAGAGGAAGAATCGGCAGGCAAAGAGGAATGGAAACGGCGTTGCGGGTTCTGAAAAAGAGAAATCATGTTTTCAGGTAGATAAAGAAGGGGGCGCTTCCTATGACTTTAAAAAATTGTCCAGATTGCGGTAAGTTATTTGTCGATAATGCCAGCGGCATGTGTCCGGAATGCTATCGTTTGGAAGAAGAGGCCGAATACAAGATCGGCGAATACCTGCGCAAGCATGATAAGGTTTCGATTCAGGAAATTCATGAAGCGACCGGCGTCAAGGAAAAGACGATTTTGCGCATGATTAAGCGGGGACGGATTGTGACCGGTTCGGTCAGCTATGCCTGCGATTCCTGCGGCGCGCCGATTTATGAAGGTCGTCTTTGCTCCGAGTGCAGTCAATCATTTACATCGCAGGTTAAACAAAGTTATGAAAAAGACCAGCGTGCAAAAGAACAGCGTGACGGCATCCGGATGTATTCGAAAGAGAAAGAAGAAAAGAAGTATTAATGCGCAGTATCTTAGAATGGATGAAGTGAATTAAAAAAAAATATTTTTTTTAGCGGCGGGGATTAATATCCTCGCCCTTTTTGTCGATAGTATGAATAAGAGACGCCAATCTGAAGTTTTCAAATTCCGTCTCTGAGTGAAACCAATGGGTGAATCGTACTGGATTTGCCAGCGGTTCATTATATTGTGAGGTGTAAGAAAATGATCATTTCAAGCAATCAGGTAGCCGGCATTTTGAAAACGTATCAGGAACAAAACAATGTGGCAAAAGCAGGCAAGGCCAATAAGGGCGAGTCGGCTCGTTCGCCGCAACAGCCGGATGAGGTGATTTTGTCGTCCCAGGTGCAGACCTTCGGTTCTGTGCTTCAATCGGTGCGCAATCTTAGCGATGTGCGCCAGGATAAAGTGGATGCGTACAGCAAAGCGATTGAGGAAGGCTCCTATCATGTGGCGGGAAAAGCGATCGCCGACAAGATGATCGGCCGCGTTATCGCGGATAATATTGGCGAATAAGGAGAAAACCGATGGATACAAGATGGACGGAACTGTTGGAGACGCTGCGGCAGTTGTTGGGCTATTATCGCGCACTGTTAGAAATCAATCAAAATAAGCAGCAAGTGTTGATCAAAGTGGATTCCAAAGCGCTCGAAAAGCTGACGCAGCAGGAAGAGATTATCATCGTGAAGATGGGCAAGGTCGAAGAACTGCGCCGCAAAGCGGTCGACGATCTTGCTGATTTTTATGGCGTGCCCAAAAGCCAGATGGATCTGTCGGAGCTGCGCCGTCATGCTGAGGGGACGACGTTGGAAGAATTGAGCGAAATCACCGCTGCGTTCGAAGCGGTCTGGGCCGAACTGATGCCGCTGAACGAAGCGAATGCGAAACTGATCCAACAGGCGCTCGGCATCATCCAGTACAATCTGAACCTGTTGAGCAACAACTCGGTTGGACATACCTATGCCGATCGTGGTACCGATGCGGGGCCGGTACGCAAATCGATCATGTTAGATGCGAAAGCCTGAGCGCAGATGAAAGAGAACGGGAGTGAATGAGCAATGAAATCGACATTTGGCGGTTTAAATATAGTAGTAAGAGGACTCAATGCACAGCAGGTGTCGCTCGACACGGTCGGACACAATATTTCCAATGCCAATACGGACGGCTATTCGCGGCAAAGCGTGAACCTGACGACGTCGGCGCCGGAAACGATTTACGGCGGCAATGGACCGATGCAGGCGGGCACGGGCGTGTCGATCACGTCGGTTGTACGGGCGAGGGAAAGTTACTTGGATCAGCAATACTGGAAAGAAAACGCTTCGCTCGGCTATACCGGAAGCTTAAGCGATAATCTGGCAAAAATTGAAGGGATTTTTAAAGAACCTTCCGATACCGGTTTGCAGACTACGCTGGACAACTTCTGGAAGTCTTGGCAGTCGCTCGGTACGAACGCTTCAGACACCGGCATGCGGACCGTCGTTCGCCAGCGCGGCGTCGAAGTCGTTCAGGCCGTCAAAAAAGCGGAACAGCAATTGCGTGACATGGTTACCGACGCCAATTCGACAATTGAGATTAAAGTAGGCAATATCAATCAAATTACCTCGCAGATCGCGGATTTGAACAAACAGATTCGCAAGGTTGAATTCGCCGGTACCGATCATGCGAATGACTTGCGCGACCGCCGGGATTTGCTGGTGGACCAATTGACAAAAATCGCCAGCGTCACTGCGAGCGAAGACACAAACGGCAATTGTATTGTTCGGGCAGGCGGCAACATCTTGGTTGGCGCCAACGATGCGGAGCAACTGAAGACATATACGGTCAAAGATGCGGATTATGGTTATTCGCTGACTAATGTCCGTTTCACCAGCGTAGATATGCCTTTTTCAACGAACGGCGGCGAACTGCAGGGGATCATTGAGAGCCGCGATTCACGCCAAAACGGCGTGAAAGGGTATATGGATCAGTTGAACACGACCAGTCAATTTTTCTTGACGGATTTTAATGATCAACATCTTAAGGCTTACGGAACCGATAATACCAACGGCAATAATTTTTTCGGCGACGCAGGAACCTACTATACCAATGCCGCGACCAATCTGGCGACGATTCAAGGGGCGCCGCTCGGTTATGCGTCGATGGGTAAAGTATATGGCGCCAACACGACTGGCGTTACGTTGGGTAGCGACTACGATCATCCCTCGGCGACCAATAATTGGCTGGATCAGTTAAAAGTCAATCCGGCGCTGTTTGACACGACAACCGGTTTAGGTAAGATTGCTGCTAAAACCAGTCCTGTTCCCAATCTGCCGCCGGTAACGGTGCAACAGTCCAATCTGAATGGCGGTATTGGCACATTTATTGGTACGACTTATAACTCGGCTGACTCACGTACCTATACTGTCAAAGCGACGGCCGTCAACTCGACGACGGGTGCGATTACCGGCGTTGATTTTTCTTATGATGGCGGCAAAACGTGGTCGACGGTACCTGCAGCTTCCATCACTACCGTTGCCGGTCCGCCTGCGGCCGGTCAGCAAGTGGTAATGACCGATGGCGGCGGACGGACTGCGACGATTGTTATGGGAACGACCACCGGTAATAAAGTGGCCGATACGTACACGTTTACGGTAAACCAAGGCAATGCTTCCGGCGACAATGCGGCCAACATGGCGGATATGCTGAAAAAAACTACATCAGCTGTGCTGGGCAATACGACCTTGGATTCGTATTACAGCGCGAACATGGGCGCGCTTGGAGTGCAGTCGCAGACGGCGACAAAAATGAGTACCAACCAGACGACGCTTGTTGGACAGATTACCAATTGGCGACAATCGATTTCCGGCGTTAACATGGACGAGGAAATGAGCAACATGATCCGATTCCAAAAAGGCTACAACGCGGCAGCCAGAGTGTTGACGACGATGGACGAAATGTACGATAAACTGATTAACGGTACCGGCGTGGTCGGGCGATAAGGAGTGAAATGCAATGAGAATTTCAAATAATATGCTGCTGAACAATTACCTGACCAGTTTAAACCAATCCTTGGCGCGGCAAAGCGAGATCCAACAGAAACTCTCGGATGGAAAGGATCTGCACAAACCGTCCGATGATCCGGTTCGTACTATTCGTGCCTTAAAGTTTCACACGGAATTGGCAGGCAATGAACAATTCACGCAACACGTTAAAGACGCCGTGTCGTGGATGGAGCAGACCGACCAATCGCTGCAGGATATGGGCAAGGTCATCCAACGCGCGAAAGAATTGACGATCCAGGCGGTCGGTCCGAATGATACGACGGCTTATCAGGCGATTGGCAAGGAAATTGATGAACTGATTAATCAGGCGGTCAGTCTGGCCAACACGCAAGTTGGCGATCGATATCTTTTTTCTGGCCAAAAAGATAAGAATCAGCCGGTCGTTAGAACGAAGGATGCTGCAGGAAATGACCAATTTGTCTATAACGGTGACAATAATAAAATATCGATGGTATTGCAAAACGGCGGAGCAAATCCTACGCAAGACAGTGTAAATTTAACTGCGCCGGAAATTTTTGGGCCAAACATGGAGTTGCTTTACAATCTGTCTAAAATCAAGAACGAACTTGTGAGTGGTACGCCTAATTTGCAAAACATCAGTGAGGCAAATCCGATCTATGTTACGCAATCCAATGCTGTAGGTGGAAGCGCCTCGGTGACTAAGACTAGCACACCGCTCAATGGCGGTCCATATGCTTGTCAGGTGAGGTTGAATACGTTGGGGGCAGGCGGCGTACCAGCTACCGTTGATTATTCGACCGATGGCGGTACTACCTGGAATACCGGGGTTGCGACGCCAGGAGGTACATTGACGATTCCAATGGGCGCGGCAGCGAATTTGGCGACGATCAGCATCAATGGCAATGCGGCTAATGCGGCTGGTGACACCTATAACTTCAACATCGGCAGTTACATGGGCAATCTGGACAGCGATTACAATCGATTATTGTCGCAACATACCCAAATGGGTAGCCGGATGTCGATGTATAATATGGCGGAAAGCATGTTGGAAAATAATAGTACGACGATTACCGATAATTTATCGGCCAATGAGGATCTCGACATGCCAAAGGCAATCATTGATTTTAAGAACAGTGAAAATGTCTATAATGCAGCGTTGGCAGTCGGAGCAAAAATTTTACCGCAATCGCTGGTCGATTTTCTCAAGTAGGAGGTGGACGCGATGCTGCTACTGAATATCAGCCAACAATATGCAAAAATCAGTCTTGATAGCAAACCGCCGCAAATTCAGCTGCAGACCGCGCCGGCAGAGCTGAACATCGAAACCGAAGCGGCGACGGTGGAAATCCACTCGCCGCAAGGGAAGTTAACGATCGACTCTACCGCGATGCGTGCATCTTACGGCATCAAGACAAGGGAACAGATGATCAGGGAAGACGCGGACCGTGGCATGCAGGCGGCGCAGGAGTTTGTCGCTAAAACGGCAGAAGACGGTGACCGACTGGGTAATTATGCGAGAAGTGGCGCTACGGTAACCCAGTTGGCAGCGGAGTCTTCTATAAAGGCGCAAAAGGAAATCACATGGGCTTGGTTGGAGCCGCCGGAGATTCACTATGAGGCGCAACCGGTCGAATTTCAGGTTCAGCCGGGTAGCATCCAATTCAATCCGACGAGTGCGACGTTTGATAATCAATTGAATTGGGGAGAAGTGAACGTCGGTATGCAGCAATACCAAAGCGTAAAGTTTTGGACGACGGAAGCAAGTTATGCTACGATGGACATAAGGGCTTGAACGGCGCCTGCCTAAAGGCGCTTTTGCCCATATATAGGAGAGGTGGAGCAATATGCAGATTGAATCGACCCGCTTCGGCATAGTAGAAGTCGACGAAAAAGATGTGCTTTGTTTCGAACACGGCATGCTTGGTTTTCCGGAAGAACAGCGCTTTGCGTTTATCGCATATGGTGAAGAAAGTCCTTTTGCCTTTTTGCAGGCGCTAAACAATCCGGAACTGACCTTCATGGTGGTCGACGCGTTTCAATTTTTTGGCGACTATCAGTTTGAACTCGAGGATGCCATCGCAATTGAGCTAGCAGTATCACCGGATGAGCCGCCGCAAATTCTCAACATTGTCACAGTACCGGAGAAGACGGAAGAAATGACCGCCAACCTGTTGGCGCCGCTGGTGATCAATCGCAAAAGCGGCAAAGCACGCCAGGTTGTGCTGGAAAACTCCCAATATTCATTGCGCCAACGTTTGTTTCCCGACGGTTTTCCTAAGGAAACGACGAGCGGGGAGGGGAAATAGCGATGCTGGCATTGACTCGCAGGGCGGGTGAAAAATTGATCATTGGCGACAATATCGTACTTACGATTGTCGAAGTGCGCGGTGATAACGTCAAGATCGCTATCGAAGCGCCGAAAGACGTGAAAATTTATCGCGGTGAAATTTATGCGGCGATTGTTGCCGAGAATAAGCAAGCGTTAGCGCCGCTGAGCGCCGAAGCGCTGGAGGCGATAAAAAAATTGCCGGGACGAAAATAATCCTAAGGAAAAGATGGATTGTTTTCGATAATATAAATGAAGAGTTTGATGAATAATGAGCGGGGTGTGATGACATGGATGTCAACAATGTAAAAACGCTGGATGCCGCGAGCACAGGATATGCGTCTTCTCCAGCCAGACCGGCTGCAGCAGATACTTCTACGGCCAGCGCGACCAAGGATGGCAACGTTGCGAAAACATCGTTTAAGGAACAGGAGGCCAGCGCCCAGGATCTGTACCTGGAAGCGTCCAAGAAATTGACGCGGACTGATGTGAAGAATATCAGCCAGGAACTGAATCATTTCATGGAACTGATTAACGCCGATATACGCTTTAAGATTCATGACGGAACGAAGCAACTGATCGTCCAAGTGGTGGACATGCAGCAGCAGAAAGTGCTGAAGCAGTTTCCGCCGGAAGAACTGCTTGACACGATGGCGCGGATCCGCGATTATGTTGGGGTCTTGCTGGATAAAAAAGCATAAGAACTAGCGATAAAGAAGCGTCAATACGAGTTGTAGGGAGGGGTTATTATGGCAGGCGGAGTATACGGGCTGAGCGGCTCGGGTATGGATATCGATGCGATGGTCAAGAAGATGTTGGCCGGTTCGCAAACGCATCTGGATAAGCTGAATCAAAACAAGACACTATTGCAATGGAGAAAAACCGAATACAATACAATTTATAGTTCGTTGGACACTTTCAATAAGGATACGGTTTTTAACTACAAGATGCAAGGGACGTTAATGCCAAAATCAGTCGCGATTGATAATGCCAACGTGGCCAGCGTCACGGCGAATGCTGACGCTATTAACTTCAGTCATACGGTTAATGTGGCCAATATTGCACAAGGGGCGGGCATGACCAGCGCTAACAACATTTCGGCGGTACCGATCACCTCGACGGCCAATTTGGCCGCACATTTAGGTATGGGCACCAACACGGTGATTGATCTGACGATCTCCGACGGTTCGACCAGCAAACAGCTGAGCAACAATGCCGACGGAAAATACCATATTGACGGCAATACCAGTATCTATAACCTGGTCAGCGACATCAACAAGCTGGGCTTGAATGTCCGGGCCAGTTATGATGCGACTTTGGATCGATTTTTCCTGACGTCGCCGCAGTCGGGGGCGGCCAACCAGATTACGCTTTCTTCGGCGGACGGAACGGGAACCGGCGGCGCGAATTCGCTGGCTGCAAAACTGGGTCTGGGTACTTCGGCGCTGGTTACAACCGCGGGTATCGTGAGCTCTTCAGCGATGGTAGATGGTAGCAGCAAACCGCTAGCGAGCAGTGCAGCATTAAAGGATTTGATCGGAGGTACCGATACGACGCTGAACCTAACGCTTTTCGACGGGACTAAAACGGTTGCTTTAGGCGGCGGGAGTTATAATACGGCCGGAAAAACAATCAACACGTTAGTCAATGACATCAACAATATGGGGCTTGATATTCGGGCAAATTATGACGCGAAATCGGGCCGCTTTACGGTGAGCCCGCTCGGAGCCGGAGATTCGGTATCGGTGACCGGCGCTACGGACGCAGCGGGGGCGAACCTGTGGAATAATGGATTGAAACTGGCCAACAATTCTACGGCTCCGGCGGCGAATTTCACCGCCGGTCGCAATGCGGTGCTGACAATTGACGGCGTCGCGCTCAACCAGGCAACGAACAATTTTACCATTTCCGGCGTAAGTTATGCGTTAAAAGGGACTGGCCCTGCTAACATCACCGTCACATCGGACGTGGAGAAAACCGTTGCCAACGTAAAGGCGTTCGTTGACTCGTACAACAAGATGATCGTGCAGTTGAACACTGAAATTGATCAGGCCAAGTACAAGGGGTATGCACCGCTGACCGATGAGCAGCGCGCAGCGATGAAAGATAGTGAAATTACCGCATGGGAAGCCAAAGCCAAAAGCGGATTGCTGCATAACGATACGTTGCTGAGAACAACCGTGCAAAAAATGCGCAGTGACTTGTCTGCTCCGATCGAGGGACTCAGCGGCATTTACAACAGTGCGGCCAGCATCGGCCTTACCACCGGATATTATACCGAAGGCGGTCAATTGCATCTGGATGAAACAAAATTGCGAACAGCCTTGCAGGCCGATCCGGAAATCGTTAATAAGATTTTCAGTAACAATTCAACGACCACTGGAGCTACGCATGCTTCCAAGGGTATTGGGGCTAGATTGTACGATACGGTAACTGATTCCAAAGCGGACTTGCTGACGCAAGCCGGGACGGCTGCGATTGCCAGTTATGACACCAAAAGCAATCTGGCCAAGCAACTAACCAAATCGACGAAGGAAATCACAACCTGGAAATCGCACATGAGCGATTTGCAGACGCGCTATTACAACCAATTTAATGCGATGGAGAGCGCACTGGCGGCCTTGAACAAACAGAGTTCCTGGCTCAGTCAACAAAAATAGGCGGTAAGATATGCCGAAAAGGATGACGCGTGTTGTCTTGGCTCGGCTTAGGAGGATGAGGGAAATGCATGCGAGTAACAGCGTGGCCAACACCTATAAGAACCAGCAGATCATGACGGCTTCGCCGGAAGAATTAACCCTGATGTTGTACAACGGGGCGATTCGTTTCGTAAGCGAAAGCATGGCGGCGCTCGAACAAAAGGATTTAGAGAAGGCGCATAACACCAATATGCGGGCTCAGGATATCGTTAGAGAGTTTATGAACACATTGAATATGGATTATGAAGTTTCCAAAGGATATTTCCAACTGTATGACTACATAGAATTTTCTCTGATCCAAGGGAATTTGAAAAATGATAGAGCGTTGCTGGCGGAAGCGAAGGACATGCTGCAGGAATTGCGCAATACCTGGGTGGAAGCGATGAAACTGTCGAGGCAGCAAAAGGCGGCCTCTTCATGACGATTGCGGCAAGCGAATCAGAATACTGGCAAAAATATCTCTATTTTACAAATGAATTGAAAAAATTTCTTGTTTGCGAAGATTGGGAGACTTTCAATAGTTTGTTGGAAGAGCGGCAAAAAATGCAAAGTGAACCTGCAGAGCCTTTGCAGGCGGAGCTTTATGATGAAATCAATCGACTCGATCAGGAACTGAAGAGTTTATTAAGTCAGAAGCTGTATCAGATGAAACAAAGCCAACAAGTTTCACGGGCTTACGAAAGTATGGGGCAAGAAGACACGGGGCTTTGGATGGATCGCAAGCGTTAAGAAAAAACATATAAAAAAAACGAAAAAAACACTTAAGGATTATTCCGGGAGCTACGATATCTTTAATGAGTAGTTCAGAAGCTGGAGTGTTATCCGGCCGGGAGCACTTCGGCGACTGACTCATAAAAAAATCAGGGCAAGGATGCCCGATTAAAATCAAGGAGGAATTTCATCATGATTATCAATCACAACGTACCGGCATTAAACACGTATAACAAGTTGAATGCAAACAACCAAGCGACCAGCAAATCCCTGGAAAAACTGTCTTCGGGTCTGCGTATCAACCGCGCTGGCGACGACGCTGCCGGCTTGGCAATTTCCGAAAAAATGCGTGGACAGATCCGTGGTCTGGACATGGCTGGCAAAAATGCACAGGACAGCATCTCGCTGATCCAAACCGCTGAAGGCGCACTGACTGAAACCCACAGCATTCTGCAACGTATGCGTGAGCTGGCTGTTCAATCGTCCAATGATACGAATACCGACTCCGACCGCAAGCAATTGCAAGCGGAAATCACCGCATCGATCACTGAAATCGACCGTATCGGCAACACCACTGAGTTCAATACCAAGAAACTGATCGACGGTTCCGCTAAAGGCGTGGCTGCTGCAGTTTCCGGTTCGTACCGCGTCAACAACAACTCCGCGTTGACCTTCGATCCGCTGAACACGACTGGTATGGCTTCGCTGACCACGGCAATGGGCTTGGGCGCTTCTTCGGTTGCTAACGGCGCATACATGATCGTTCGCGTCGCTGATACCGACACTACTTCCGGCGGCTTCACTGCTGCTGACTGGACGATCGTCGGACCTGGCGCTACGCAAATGACGGTTGCTTCCGCAGGCGCTGCCGGCATGACGCTGTCGAGCGATGCAGTAACCTTCGGCGCTGCTATGATCGGTACCGGCATGGCTTCGGTAACCGTGTCTCTGACGACTATGGATGCCAATGTCGCTGTTGGACAATCGGCTACCTTCGTCTTCTCGAAATTCCAAGCGGCTACGAGCAATCTTGGCAACTCGGTGATGACGCAAATCGGCGCTAATGCCGGCCAAACTGCGTTCATCTCGATGAGCGACATGAGAGCGGCTGCTCTGAATGTTGACAAAATCGACATCTCTACTAAATTCGGTGCGCAAACCGCAATCGAAACTGTTCAAAACGCTATGGATCTCGTGTCGACGCAACGCGCCAACATGGGTGCTATCCAAAACCGTTTGGAACACACCATCAACAACTTGAGCAGCGCTTCGGAAAACATCACCGCTGCCGAATCCCGCATCCGCGACGTAGATATGGCGAAGGAAATGATGTCGTTCCAAAAGAACAACATCCTCAACCAAGCCGCTACCGCAATGCTGGCGCAAGCCAACCAACAGCCGCAAGGCGTTCTGCAATTGCTGCGTTAATTGCAAAAGTAGTTTTAACCGAAAATGGTTTAAGGCCAGAGGCTATTTGTCTCTGGCCTTATCTATATGGGTTTGAGGAAGGAAGATATTGCTGTGAGAGAGAACAATATTCTAGAAACCATAACTGCCTTTCAAGAGGCTCTTTTTTCAGGCGAATTGACGGAGTTAGGAGAGCATTTTGCAAAAATTGCTGATGCGTTGGGTTCTTGGAGTGCTTGTTTAACGGAAGAAAGACAAATGCAATTGGTTGCTTTGTTGGAATCGGTCTTGAAGGCGTTTGCCAATCAGGATTATTTATTGGTTGCGGATTTATTGGAGTATCAGTTGCTGCCATTTGTGAAAGAGGGAGGCAAATAACAATGTCGTTACTGGCGAAAAACATGGAGATTATTCGCAAGCAATCGAGCCTGATGGCGAATGCCATTATTTCAAAGAGTGCTATGCCGGGAGAAATTGAATATGACGGAGAGCATGATGCACTTCAGTTGTGCATAGATGGGCGTCGGTTATTTCTACACAGTATTTACAACCGAGAACGGGAATTCAAAGAGATGTTTCGTGACGTGCCTGACCGTGTGACGCGGTTAATTATATTTGGTTTGGATGACGGTTCAATTTTGCATTATATAGAAAAACATTATCCTCGCTTGGAACATTTGCTAATTGTTGAGCCGCATGGAACTGTGCTGGAACGATTTTTGGCGGAAAACGATTTTTCCGCTAGTTTCACGCCGTTTAAAAAAGTTACTTTCTTAATAAATTATACGCTGGAAGACGCAGAAAAAAAGATTGAAGAGCTGCTGATCACTTCCGATGCGATCGAATATTATAATAGTGTGGTGTCTTTGTTTGCGTATCAGGTGGCCTATGGGGAGTACTATAGGGGACTGGTTCGGCAAGCTTTGAAAGCACTGCGCTTTTACCATGTCAATAAAACGACGCAGGATTCATTCAGAGTACTGTGGCTGATTAATTTTTGGCGCAATTTGCGACAGGCTGAAATTGATGTTAGCGAAATGCGCGGCGTATTTGAAGGAAGACCAGCTATTATTGTGTCGGCGGGGCCATCGTTGGGCAAGAATATTGGCCTCTTAGAGCGTTTAAAAGAAAAGGCTTTGATTATTGCGGTGGGCAGTTCGATCTCTATTTTGGAGAGTCACGGAATCACGCCTCATTTTAGGGTTGCGATTGACGGCGTGAAGGAAAATGAATTGATCTTCAAGAATGTCGCTACGGAAAAATGTCCATTGATTTATAGCGGTTATGCGTATCATCCAATGATCGAAAATTATCAGGGGCCTAAAATCCATATGTCTTTGACTGGACATCTATTACCCAATTATCTGTTTGAAAAGGCGGAGTGGCAATGCCTAACTGTTAGAAGCGGATTTTCCGTGGCGAATGTAGCGATGGATATGCTGCAGCAGTTAAAATGTTCTACGATTATTCTGCTTGGACAGGATTTATGCTATACCGAGGGGCGAATGCACGCACATGGCGCCTGGGACGGCGAATTTGATGATAAATATGTTAATGAGGAAGTTGAAACAGTCAATCAATTTGGTGAGAAAGTGTATACGGATCGTTTATTCTTGGGCATGAAGCTGGTGTTTGAAAAAATACTGGAAATGCATAAAAGAGACGCGACAGCCGCAACAGTTATCAATGCGACTGAAGGTGGGTTAAAAATAGAGGGCATGCTGCATAAATCGCTGGCAGAGGTAGAAGCCGAATATTTGACAACTACATACGAATTTGAGAGAGAAATTGCTGAACGGATAGCGGTTGAAAAAAGAAATTTGCCGTTGAAAAAAAATCAGCTGAAGAGTGCAGTTGATAATATGTATGAGCAGTTGGAAGAGCTGATCGAGTTGAATGAAAAAAACTGCAGAGATATTAGCAAGACCTTGCAATTGGTTGTAGCAAATGGCGGCAATAAGCAAATTATAAAAGGAATGGATAAAATAAGTAAAACATTCGCGTTGATGAATGGACAAGCGTTTTACCAACAGGTAATTCACCCGGAATTTGCCGATACCTTTAAACTGCGACTGTTTGCCAGTGGAATTGACGCTAAAAACTGGCGCGATACCGCAGAAAAAGATTTGAAGGTCTTCATCGGAAATACGCTTGAATTGGGGAAATATTTAGATCTTCTGAAAAATTTGACACAAGAATACCGGGGCGAGAAGACATTGAACATCACTATTGAATAATGATGCGTCATAAAACCAGGCGGCTAAAGTTTGTGCAAATGTGAATGTGAGAGAAAACGATGAAATCGAGCAAAGTTGAAGAGGTGCGATGATGGCCGAATTTAATGCTAAGATGAAAGCAGCACAGGAGTTTGCTTTGAAAGGAGAATTGCATAAAGCGCAAGAAGTTTATCAAAATATATTAATGGTTGATGATTGGCGAAGGAGGCATGGAGACGTTTTTTATGAACTGGGCGTGTGCCTGTTTCAAAGTAAAGAATATGATGAAGCCGTTCAAATGTTTATTAAGGCCTATAATAAGGCGCATAAAAAAGAACAGGTATTAAAACTGTTAAGTGATGCTTGTTATCTACCTAACATCCCGACTTTTCGTGAAGCTTATGAGAAAAATCAAAAGGCATTGCAAAAGGCTTATCCGGAATTGGGAAAGATTTCATTTGAAGATCTCCCGCTTCAGTTTGTTCCAGTGTCGGAAACAAAATTCTATATTTTTGATAAACGAAAGCGCGAATTTGCCGGTGCGATACAGATTGAGGATTGTTTTGGCGATAGATTTCTCAGTGAGAGAAGGCCGACGCTGCTCTTCAAAAATCTTTACCATGTAAAAGAAATAGAAAAACATATTAGCAAGCAGCAAAAAGATTCGCTTTGCTTGGTGTATGATCCGGTAGAAGAGTTTTTGGCATACTGTCAGATTGTCGATTTTACGCCGATCATTCAAAATGCAAACGTAAAAATGATTTTTAATCTGGTGGATTTTGTCAAAGAGTTTGCCGGTCAAGGTGCTTTACCGAAGTGTTTGGTGAATGCTGACAAAGAGGATATATATACGAGATTCATAGAATTTTCCCAACGCATAATCGGTGAAAAAAATAAAGAGCTAGATGTTTCTTTTTCATGCCCGGTTATTGAGAACAAAAGCGATGTAAGAAAATTCCTGACGCAGTTAGCGTGGAGGCCAAGCCAGCAAAAGATCTTGCTGAGCATTGCCATTCCGACGTGGAATCGTGGACAACATGCGTTAGACAACGTAAAGCATATCTTAAAGTTGAAATGTAGCGAAGAAGTGGAGATTGTTGTAAGTGACAACGGGTCAGCGGATGAAGATGGAAAATATAAGGAACTTAGCCAAATTGATGATGTTCGGCTTAAATATTACAAAAATGAAATCAATCTTAGAGTTGCCGCGAATATCCTTTTGGCGATTGAACGGGCGCAGGGGAAATTCGTCTATTTGATCAGTGACGAAGATTTTGTTAATTTGGAAGCGATTCCGCGACTGCTGAAAGTTTTGCGCACTGCGGAGGACGTAGCGATTTTACACGGTTCCGTTCAGGGGCCGAATATGCAAGGAAGGTTAGAAGATTATGAATTTGCAGCAGGTTATGAATCGTTGTTAAATGCTGCGTTTCATTTCAACTATTTTTCGGCGGGCATTTACAACAGGGATCTTATTATTGCACATAAATTGTATGATAAATATCTGGATAAAGTGGATGAATATGTTGCGTATCCGCATTTATACCTCGAGGCATTATTGTGTACTGTGGGGAAAGATAAAATATTGGGTGACATCTTGTGCATCGAAGGAGCAGAAGCGGAGTTTCAAAGCGAGGATGTTGCTGCAGCCGAAATAAGTTCCGTCTATTCCTTTGAGAGTCGATTGGAACAGCATACACAGTTCTTGGAAATGGCGGAAGATGTGCTGACGATGATGGGCGAGAAGAACGAATTTAAAAAAACGGATATATACTTGAAATTGTGTTGTAAGACAATACGCTTAATCATTTTGGTAAACGGACCGAATTATCAAAAACGGCGCGATTTATGCCTGCTTACAAGGTATGCATATTATTATTGTTTGAAGTCAGTTGCTGCATTAATTACGGATGCTCGCGCCAAGAGCCGACTTGCCAGTGCTTTGAAAGTGGCGTGTGAAAGATTCTGGCTTGATTTTCATGGGCAGTATGGTGAAATCAATAAGAAAGGTGCAGGGCTAGGAATATGAAGGTTGTTATTTTAGCAGGCGGGTTTGGCACACGTATAAGCGAAGAATCTCATTTGAAGCCCAAACCGATGATTGAGATAGGACATCGCCCGATTCTTTGGCATATTATGAAACTGTATTCGCATTATGGATTTAATGATTTTGTGATCTGCCTTGGTTATAAGGGCTATTGCATCAAGGAATATTTTGCACATTATTTTTTGCATGAAGCAGACATTACTTTTGATTTTACGATGTCTAACCAGCAGTTTATTCATAACCATCAAGCCGAGCCGTGGAAAGTGACTTTGGTGAATACTGGAATTGAGACGATGACTGGGGGGCGGGTGAAAAGAGCGCAGCCGTATATTGGAAATGAGACATTCATGTTGACTTATGGCGATGGCGTCAGTGATGTAGATATTAAAAGTCTGGTTCAATATCACAAGGCTCACGGCAAACGTGCGACGGTCACTTCGGTTCAGCCGTCAGGCCGCTTTGGGGCATTGGATATAACTGCAGAGAATACGGTGGCTGGCTTTCAAGAAAAGCCTCAAGGGGACGGCGGTTGGATCAATGCGGGATTCTTCGTTTTAGAACCGGAAATTTTTGACTATATCGAAGGAGACAGCACGATATTCGAGCGTTCACCGATGGAAAATCTGGCGAAGGATAATCAATTGGTCGCATACAAGCATGACGGATTCTGGCAACCAATGGACACAGTACGTGACAAAGATGCATTGGAAGAGTTATGGCGGAATAAAAAAGCGCCATGGAAATTGTGGTGAAGAATCTTTATGAAGATGAGTAAGGACTTCTGGAGCGGAAAAAAAGTATTTATTACTGGGCATACGGGATTCAAAGGCTCATGGCTGAGTCTTTGGCTGCATATGCTGGGGGCGGAAGTGACGGGATATGCTTTGAATCCGCCGACCGACCCAGCCCTATTTACGTTATGCCGGATACATGAACTTGTTACATCAATAATCGGAGACATTCGGGATCGGGAAAAAGTGCAAGCAGAAATGCTGAAAGCGCAGCCGGAGATTGTCATCCATATGGCGGCTCAGCCATTGGTGAGAGAGTCTTATCTGAATCCGGCGGAAACCTATGAAATTAATGTGATGGGTACGGTGAATCTATTTGAGGCTGTGCGAAAATGCAATTCGGTCAAAGCGGTTGTCAATGTCACGACCGATAAGTGCTATGAAAATAAAGAATGGCCGTGGGGTTACCGTGAGAATGAACCGATGGGCGGTTACGACCCGTATTCAAATAGCAAAAGTTGTTCGGAATTGATAACGGCCTCATACCGTGATTCATTTTTCAACGCTAAAGAGTATGCTAAACATGGAACCGCAGTGGCATCGGCGAGAGCCGGCAATGTGATCGGTGGCGGCGATTGGGCAAAAGATCGATTGATCCCCGATTGTATTCGCTCCTTGATAAATGGAGAGAAAATCGGCATCAGAAATCCAAGGGCGATACGGCCATGGCAGCATGTTGTAGAACCGCTTGGAGGTTATCTGCTGTTGGCCCGGGAGCTTTATGAGACGGGAATGGAATTTGCGGAGGGCTGGAATTTTGGCCCCAATGATACGGATGCAAAATCAGTCGAATGGATTGTTGAAACCTTATGCCGCAAATGGGGCGACGGGGCAAGCTATGAGGTGAATACAGGAGAACAGCCTCATGAGGCCAATTATTTGAAATTGGACATTTCCAAAGCAAAACATCGTCTTGCGTGGAATCCGAAATGGAGTTTAGAGACGGGTTTGGATAGAATTATCGTATGGAATACTGCCTATTTAGGGAACGAAGATATGCGAGAAATAACCTTAAAGCAAATAGAAGAGTATGTGAAGGAATAGGTTTTTAACATAAAATGAATTTTGTGAGGAGGAAAGGTATGGCTAATATAGAGGTTCATGAACGGAAGAATTGTCGGATATGCGGCTCGAAGAACGTAATAAAGTGGGTTCACTTGCCGCAAATGCCTTTGACGGACCAACTACTTTTGCCGGACAATTTTGCGTCGGAATTTTTATTTGATATTGACGTATATGTATGTTCGGACTGCCATGCTTCGCAAATTCTTCACGACATAGACTATGGTCAGTATTACTTGGATTATAATTATTCGGTCGCCGGGTCGGCAAAGGCGACGGATTTTATGAAGAAACTCGCAAAAGCCGTTGTTGATACGTTTCAGTTGCAAGAAGGGGCGATCTGCGTGGAAATCGGATCGGGAGATGGCGCACAGCTAGCTTGTTTTAAAGAGTTGGGAGTGAAAGTCTACGGTTATGAACCATCAGCTGCTTTATGCGACGTGAGTGAGGCAATTGGCGTTCCTGTCTATCAGGGACTGTTTACTGAGCAGTCAATAGAATATATACCGCAAGAATATCGTCCTGCAGACGTTTTGCTTCTTACCTATACATTTGATCATATACCGGAGCCGATGAGTTTTCTCAAGGCGGCTAAGCAAATCATTAATCCGCAAACAGGACTATTGATTATGGAAGTGCACGATCTTGATAAAATAATGGAGCGACATGAGTATTGTCTGTTTGAGCATGAACATTCCGTTTACCTATCACTGGAGACGATGAAAAAAGTCTTGTATAAAGCAGGTTTTCTCATAGTGACGCATGAGATCCTGCCAGAAGAGGATCGACGCGGCAATTCGCTGTTGGTTGTGGCGGCGCCGTTTGAATCTGTCCATGCAGCAAAGGCTATGCCGATTGACGACAATGACGGATATGATTTGAACCGACATGCAATATTTGCCGATGAACTTACACATGCAATCGACAGGTTAGATGATTTAGTTGAAGGCTATTGGAAGCAAGGAAAGAAAATCGCGGGTTATGGCGCCGGAGGTCGAGGCGTGATGACGCTGGCAGCGATGCAATCGGCATCTAGGTTGGAATATGTTTGCGATCAAAATAAAAATTTTCAAGGTAAGTTTATGCCGAAGACACATCTGCCAATCGTGGCGCCAGAAGAACTGGGGATAAACCCCGTTGACGTGCTGCTTGTATTTAGTTTTGGTTATATCGATGAAATCCGTACTGCCGTACTGGCGCTACCCAACGCACCGAGGGAGATCATCTCGCTGTTGGAGGTAATATGAAGCAAGAAAGATCTTCAATGAGAGTAGTCGTTACCGGCGCGACCGGATTTATCGGCTCGTATCTTGTAAAACATATACTTGCGCAAGGGGGGGAAGTCGCTGCGATAGTGCGTAAAAATTCTCCTAATTTAAGTCGCCTGCCGAATGATAGCAAGTTGACCATTATTGGAGCAGACCTTGATGATGTTGCGGAGTGGTCAAAAAAATTAGCAGATTTTAAACCGCAAATTTTCTATCACTTGGCATGGAAAGGCGTAGGGAATAAGGAGCGAAATGATTTTAAACAAGTGGAAAATATAAAACTTTCACTTGATACGCTAAAAGCAGCAAAAGAATTAGGCTGTGTCAAGTGGATCGGTGCCGGCTCACAGGCGGAGTATGGAACGTTGCATTGTCGCATTGCAGAAACGGATCCGACGCAACCGACAACCTTATATGGAGAAGCAAAACTTGCAACTTGCAGAATGTCTCGACTGGTTGGAGAACAACTAGGGTTAGACGTCGTTTGGGTAAGGATATTTAGCACGTATGGCGTGGGTGATAACGAAGGATGGCTTTTGCCGGATGTGATAAAAAAATTGTTAGGCAGGGAGAAGCCGATGCTGACGTTAGGCGAGCAGCTATGGGATTATCTTCAGGTGGTGGATGCTGCCGAAGCATTTTGGCTGCTAGGTATAACGGAAAAAGTAACGGGAATCTATAATCTTGGTTCGGGAAAAAGTCAGACAATCAGAAGCGTTGTAGAGCTTGTGCGTGACTTGATTGATCCTGAATTAGAACTTGGATTTGGGGAAGTCGCTTATCGACCGGATCAGGTTATGTATCTGGAGGCGAATATTGAAAAACTTACAAGAGACAGTGGCTGGCGACCTAAAACAGATATTGCAACAGGCGTAGCCGAGTTGATCCGATATTTGCGAAGTGTAGTACAGGGGGGAGAAAAATGAAATGCAGAATTTGCGGGAAACAGGCGGCACTATATGAAACGTTTTCCAATATTGTAATAGAACCATCGAAGCTTCATTCAGAGCCGATTTTATCGGAAGGCGTAGATGTGAATCTGTTTAACTGTGAGGCGTGCGGCCATTTTCAGATCCCTTATATCAATGAAAACAACTATGATGAATACATCATTTCTACCGGATTCTCATCAAAGATGCATAATTTGCAAAGTGAGCAAGCGCAAAAATTGGCTGGCTATGCTAAGCAAAAAAGACAGTTCATTGAAGTCGGCTGTGGTGATGGTCATTTTTTAGCGAAAGCAGCGCAGCATTTTGAGAAGGTGGTGGGCGTTGAACCATCTAAACCGTTTTATGAAATATGCACTGCGCGTGGCTTAACAATAATTAATGAATATCTATCAGAGGAGACAAAATTTGAGGGGGAAATTGACGCGTTTGCCGCTCGACAAGTCTTTGAACATTTGGATGATCCGGCAAAAATTTTACAAATAATACATTCAAAAATAGACACGGAAGCAGTTGGCTTGATTGAAGTGCCCAACATGCAAAAGATAGTAGCACAAGGTCGATATTACGATCTGTTTTCAGATCATATAAATTATTTCACACCGTTAAGTTTGTGTAAAATGGTTATTGACAGCGGGTTTGATATACTGCTGTTGCAGGAAAATTTTGACGGGGATTATTTGGAAATATTTATCAGAAAAAGCAATGAGGCAGTCAAATTGAAATGCAAAAGAGATGACGATTATAACTTGATCAAGCAGTGTTTACACAAGTATCCTGTAGTTTCTGTTTGGGGAGCCGGGTTAAAGGCGCAATCGATAATGACGGCATTTGCGGAAACAGTAAAATTCAGATATGTGTTTGATTCAGATGTAAATAAACAGGGAAAATATATTGTCAATTGCATTGAAGAAATTACGCAACCGACAAGTACTAAGGTGAATGAAAGTGATTTGATAATCGTCATGGCGATTTCATATCAGGATGAGATTGTTAATGTTATTAGAAATGAGTATGGTTATCGTGGTGATATCTTGTGCTTTAAAGACAAACCGGAAATAATAAGGTTTTGAATGGAGCAGATTTATAGAGGAGCGCTAGCGCATGTGTGAAAAAAAAAATAGCAAGTTAATAAATATTAAAAAAAATGTAGTGAAGATGACGCATGTTTCTAAAGCATCGCACGTTGGAAGTTGTCTATCTATTGTGGATATTTTGTATGTACTTTATTTTAAAATAATGAAAATTGATGTGAGAAATCCGCAATTTTCAGAGCGGGATAAATTCATTTTAAGCAAAGGTCACGCCAGCGCTGCTTTATATGCGACACTGGCAGAAAGAGGGTTCTTTGCCGAAAAAATACTTGAAGAATTTTACACGGATAATGGCAAATTGCCAGGTCATTTAGATAAAGAGGCTATTCCCGGCGTAGAAGTGTCATCAGGTTCACTTGGTCATGGGCTGTCGATTGGCGTGGGGATGGCGCTCGCCAATAAACTGCAGAATAATCCCGGCAGGATTATCGTCCTTTTAGGTGATGGTGAGTGCAATGAGGGATCGGTGTGGGAGGCAATTATGCTTGCACCCAATATTAACCTGGACAATTTGCTTGTAATTGTGGACTATAACAAGTTACAAGGTTTTGGACGAACGAACGAAATTATTCAACAAGAAAATATTAAGCGCAGGTGGCAAGAATTTTTATGGGAAGCCTGTGAAATTAACGGACATAATCTACGTGAGATTGAAGAAGCGCTGCTGAAACCGCAGAAAGGGCCGAAAGTTATTATCGCCCATACGGTAAAAGGCAATGGCGTGTCTTTTATGGAAGACAAATTGGAATGGCACTATAAATCGCCAAATGAAGAGCAATTGGAACAGTCAATTCGCGAATTGGATGGGTTATGATGAGAAATACATTTATAAAAACATTAATAGAGCAGGCAAGGGTCGATGACAGTATATTTGTAATTACGCCGGATCTTGGATTTTCGGTATTGGAGACGTTTCGTGAGGAATTTCCCAGTCGCTTTCTTAATGTAGGTATAGCGGAGCAAAATGCGATTGGCGTTGCCGCAGGATTGGCTTTATCCGGATATAAAGTATATGTCTATAGTATAATTCCTTTCATCACGATGCGTTGCTACGAGCAGATCAGACTTGAGGCTGCTTACATGAATACAAACATTAGACTGGTTGGTGTTGGCGCCGGGTTTTCTTATGGAGCGCAAGGTGCAACGCACCATGCGCTGGAGGACATTGCCATTATGAGAGTGTTACCGAATATGACGGTGTGCTGCCCTGGTGATCCGATCGAAGTAGAAGCATTGACGAAGGAAAGTTTTCACCATCAAGGCCCGATGTTTATTCGTCTGGCGAAAAATGGAGAAGTTAACATTCATGAAGCTGACACAGAAATAACGCTAGGAAAAGCAATCAGCGTGACGCACGGAGAGGATTTAGCTCTGATCACCACTAGCAATATGCTAGAGCAAGGGCGACAATGGGTTTGCGAATGGTCAGCAAAAGGAATAAATGCAGAACTTATCTCAATGCACACGATTAAGCCGCTGGATATTGAAAAGATCAATACATTGATCAGAGCCGGAAAGCCGATAATAACATTAGAGGAACACAGCATAATCGGAGGACTTGGCAGTGCAGTCGCCGAAGTAATTGCTGAGAGCGGCTGCGGCATAAAGTTCAAACGAGTCGCGGTTCCTGATCGATATTCACACACCGTCGGACATCAGCAGCGATTGCGTAAGCATTTTGAAATTGAAAAGGTAAATCTTAAGGACGTTGGAATACGGTGGGAAGTGGAGAACAACGAAAAATAAGGAATGTTTGCAGTGAACCATGTTTCAGAAATTATCAGTAAGGAGATTGCGTAAGCAAGTTCATCTTACTGGATCTTGAAACAGGGTTTGCTGTTTTCTTATTGAATGACTTAACAATTGAAGAAAAGAATACGATAAAAAAGTAGGCACTGAACTCAAAGTGCCTTTATCTGATTTATTGACATAAGTATTAGGGATGAGATCGTTAAACAAAGGGGGCAAGAATCCCAATGCAAAAAAAAGAAAAACGTATTTTAATAACCGGGGCAGATGGTTTTATCGGCTCCCATCTGACTGAAGAATTAGTTCGTCGAGGGCATTCCGTAAAAGCCTTTACCCTTTATAATTCTTTTAATTCATGGGGCTGGCTGGATCATGCAGCGCAAGAGGTCAAAGACAGTTTGGACGTGTTTTCCGGCGACATCCGCGACCCCTACGGCGTCAAGACCGCGATGAAGGGCTGCGATATCGTGTTGCATCTGGCTGCGCTGATCGCCATTCCTTATTCCTATCATTCGCCGGATACCTATGTGGATACCAATATCAAAGGCACGTTGAACGTCGTACAGGCGGCGCGCGAACTGGGCGTGGAAAAGGTGGTGCACACCTCGACCAGCGAAGTATACGGTACGGCACGCTTTGTGCCGATCACCGAGGAACATCCGTTGCAGGGCCAGTCGCCGTATTCGGCGAGCAAGATCGGCGCGGATCAAATCGCGATGTCGTTTTACAATTCGTTCAACACGCCGGTGGCGATCATCCGTCCGTTCAATACCTACGGACCGCGGCAGTCGGCCAGGGCGGTCATCCCGACGATCATCACGCAGATCGCCAACGGCAAGCGCAGGATAAAACTGGGCTCGATCACGCCGACACGTGATTTCAATTATGTGAAAGATACGGTGCGCGGTTTTATCGCGGTCGCGGAAGCGGAAAAGGCCGTCGGCGAAGTAATCAATATCGGCAGCAATTATGAAATCTCAATCGGCGATACGGTCAAGCTGATTGCCGAAGTGATGGGCGCATCGATTGAAATCGAAACCGATGAAAACCGCCTGCGTCCGGAAAAGAGTGAAGTGGAACGTTTGTGGGCGGAGAATAAAAAAGCGAAGGCTCTGCTTGGTTGGGAACCGGCTTACGGTGGGCGGGACGGCTTTAAACGGGGCTTACAGGAAACGGTCGAGTGGTTCACCGACAAGGCGAACCTAAAACAATATAAGGCAGATGTGTATAACATATGAAAAATGCAGCGGAAAGCATTAACTTGAATGAAATTGTAGAAACGATCCGCTCCGTGATCGAGACGGATAGCGCGATCGTCCCTTTGCATGAGCCCTTGTTCGCAGGCAATGAGTGGCAGTATGTCAAAGAATGCATCGATACGCGTTGGGTATCGTCCGTGGGCAAATATGTCGATTTGTTCGAAGAAAAACTAGCGGAGTTTACCGGCGTGAAACGGGCCGTTGCCGTGGTTAACGGCACCGCCGCGCTTCACATCTGCCTGAAGCTGGTCGGCGTCGAGCAAGGCGATGAAGTCCTGATGCCGGCGCTGACGTTCATTGCGACCGCGAATGCAGTGAGTTATTGCGGCGCGGTGCCGCATTTCATCGACAGTGAAATGAACACACTCGGCGTGGACGCGAAGAAGCTGCGTCGCTATTTGAGCGAGATCGCCGAAGTGAAGGCGGAAGGCTGCTTTAACAAAAAGACGGGACGACGCATCAAAGCGGTCGTGCCGATGCATACTTTCGGCCATCCGGTCGATCTGGAAGGCTTGGTTGCGGTCTGCGAAGAATTCTCGCTGGAATTGATTGAGGATGCCGCGGAGTCACTGGGTTCCTATTATAAAGGAAAGCACACCGGAAACTGGGGACGGGTGACTGCGCTCAGTTTTAACGGCAACAAGGTGATCACGACCGGCGGCGGCGGTGCGATCTTGACCAATGACCCGGAACTGGGCAGGCTGGCCAAGCATTTGACGACGCAGGCCAAGCTGCCGCATCAATGGGAATTCCGCCATGATATGGTCGGCTATAATTATCGTTTGCCGAATATCAACGCGGCGCTAGGCTGTGCGCAATTGGAAACGCTGCCGCAATTCTTAGCGAAAAAGCGGAATTTGGCTGCGCGTTATCAGGCTGCTTTTGCAAAGATCAGCGGTGTTACGTTTGTCAGCGAGTCGGAACATTGTACCAGCAATTACTGGTTGAATGCCATCTTATTGCAAACGGAATTTAGCGCAAAGCGCGATGCGCTGCTGACGCTTGCGCATGAGCGCGGCATCATGGCGCGTCCGGCGTGGGATCTGATGTATACGTTGCCGATGTTTAGCTCTTTTCCGCGCATGGACTGCCCAGTCGCCGAACGGATCGCGGCAAGCTTGATCAACATACCGAGCAGTGTAAACCTATGAAGCGTGGTGAGCGTTTTGCGTAAAATTTGCGTGGTCACTGGTACGAGAGCCGAATATGGGCTCTTGTATTGGCTGATGAAGGAAATCGAGGCGGATGAAGAATTACAGTTGCAGCTTATTGTAACGGGGATGCATCTCTCGCCGGAGTTCGGTCTGACATACCAGGAGATTGAAAAAGACGGTTTTCTTATTAATGAAAAGATTGAAATGCTGCTCTCGAGCGATACGCCTGTCGGTATAGCCAAATCGATTGGACTAGGGGTCATTGGGTTTGCGGAAAGCTTAGCTCGACTAAAACCCGATGTGGTGGTTGTTTTGGGTGACCGTTATGAAATTTTGGCGGCAGCGCAGGCCGCGATGATTGCAAAAATTCCCTTGGCGCATATTCATGGCGGCGAAGTCACTGAAGGGGCGATAGATGAATCGATCCGCCATGCGATCACCAAGATGGCGCAGTTGCATTTTGCGGCGGCGGAGGCGTACTGCAAACGGATTCTTCAATTGGGAGAAAATCCGAAACATGTTTTTAATGTAGGAACGCCAGGTTTGGATAATATTATGAAATTAAAGTTAATTGATAAAGCGAAGCTAGAAAAAGAACTGGATTTCACTTTTGGGGCAATTAATTTTTTGTTCACTTACCATCCGGCCACACTGGAAGAAATAACGCCAGAAGAACAATTGAAGAAAATTCTGGCTGCTTTGGACTGTTTTCCGGACGCGAGAATAATTTTCACTAAAGCGAACTCTGATGCGGCGGGACGGGCAGTTAATCAGATCTTGGAAGGATATTGCGCTGAAAATCCGCAGCGGGCAAAGTTATTTGCTTCGCTTGGGCAATTGCGATATTTGAGCACAATCGCTCATGTAGATGCAGTCATGGGGAATTCATCAAGCGGTCTCTTGGAAGTTCCTTTTTTGAAAAAACCTACAATCAATATCGGCAGTCGACAAAATGGACGTCTAAAAGCTGCGTCGATAGTCGATTGTTCTGAAGAAACCGCAAACGTTGTGCAAGCGATTACTAAGGCGCTGTCACCGGAATTCAAGACAATTGTTGATGGTGCAATATCGCCCTATGGGACAGGAAAAGCGTCTGTCATGATAAAAGAAACCCTTAAGCGAGTGGATTTGAAGAATATTGTGATGAAAAAGTTTTATGATTTGAATCAATAACGAGGAGCGTTTGCTGGTATGAACAGAACTTACATTATTGCTGAAGCGGGGGTCAATCATAATGGTTCGATGGAATTGGCGAAGCAGCTAATTGACGTGGCTGTTGCTGCCGGCGCAGATGCGGTGAAGTTTCAGTCATTTAAGGCGGATAAGCTCGTCAGTAAAGAGGCGCCGAAGGCAAAATACCAGAAGGAAAATACTACGACAGCAGAGTCGCAATATGAAATGCTGAAAAAACTTGAGTTGACCAATGCAATGCATCGAGAACTGGTCGCTTATTGCAACCAGCAAGGGATTGAATTTTTATCGACGCCATTTGATGAAGAAAACTTGACGTTGCTGGTTGATGAATGCAATATTGCCAAAATCAAGATACCATCTGGAGAAATCACAAATGCGCCACTATTGCTTAAAATTGCACAGACTGGCAGGCCGGTGATTTTGTCGACGGGGATGTGTACACTGAGTGATGTAGAAGCGGCGCTGGGAGTCTTGGCGTATGGATACTTAAATGCAGAAGAAAAACCTTCTGTGGAACGTTTTGCAGCGGCGTACAGCTCAGGTGACGGGCAGGAGGTTTTACGCGATAAAGTGATACTCCTGCATTGTACGACAGAATATCCGGCTGTTTTCAACGACGTGAATTTGCGAAATATCGAAACGCTTAAAGCAGCATTTGATTTGCCGGTCGGTTTTTCTGATCATACGCAAGGAATCGCGATCTCGTTGGCGGCTGCAGCACGTGGCGCAATCTTGATTGAAAAACATTTTACACTAAATCGCAAGCTTCCCGGACCCGATCATAGAGCCTCTCTTGAACCGGAAGAACTCAAGGCCATGGTACTAGGGATACGGCAAATTGAACAGGCGTTGGGCAGGAAAGTGAAAATACCCACGACTTCTGAGCAGGACAATAAAATAGTAGCGCGAAAGAGTTTAGTAGCAGCGCAGGCTATTTGCCAGGGTGAGGTTTTCAACGAAGATAATATTGCAATCAAGAGACCGGGTAGCGGCATTTCGCCTCTTTACTACTGGGATTATTTGGGGCGCCGGGCGGCGCGCGATTTTAAACAAGATGAAAAGGTGACGTAATGGATAAGCCGGTAATTGTTGTGGGGGCAGGCGGACATGCAAAAGTAGTGATTGCTGCTTTGCAGAAACAGGGTGCAACGATTCTGGGGATTTTGGAAGCGGCTGTTGACAAGAAGAAAGACAGCATATTGGGTGTGGCGGTTATTGGCGATGACGACGCGGTGTTACGGTATGAGAAAGAGGCAATACTTTTGGTTAACGGCATTGGCTCGATTGGTTCTACGCAGTTAAGAAGGAACGTGTTCTTAAAATTTAAAAAGTGGGGCTACCACTTCATGGTGCTGATCCATCCGGCGGCAATAGTTGCCGATGATGTTGCATTGAAAGAAGGTTCTCAGGTAATGGCGGGTGCGGTGATTGAAACGGGAACAGTAATTGGCGTCAATGCGATTGTAAATACCGGAGCAACGGTGAATCATGATTGTCTGGTTGAAGCACATGCGCATATCGCACCAGGTGTTACACTCTGTGGTGGGGTCACGATCGACGAAGGTGCGCATATAGGGGCGGGGTCTACGCTGATTCAAGGCATGAAGATAGGAAAAGAGGCAGTGGTCGGTGCTGGGGCACTGGTCATTAAGCCAGTTAAGGAAAAACAAGTAGTCTACGGCAATCCTGCGAAAGAAGTGAAGAAGATATGAAAGATTGGCAGAACTGTCTTATTACACCGAGTACAACAATATTGGAAGCCATCAAAATAATTGACGATTGTGCCGTGCAGATTGCGGTCATTGTAGATGAGAACAATAAACTATTGGGTACGGTGACCGATGGTGATATTCGGCGGGCGATTTTGCATGGCGTGCCATTAACTAACTCTGTGCAGGATGTCATGAACAGCAAGCCGATAATTGCCCGGGAAAATCAGAAAAAGCATGCAATTTTAGCAAAAATGAATGCGAAAAGCCTGCAACAAATCCCACTTCTTGACAGTAAAGGAATTGTCGTGGGGATAGAATTGTTAAAAGAACTGATGGGGTCTAATGCAAAAGAAAACCCGGTTATCCTAATGGCCGGTGGTTTGGGATCACGGTTGCAACCGTTGACGGATCATTGTCCGAAACCCTTATTGGAAATTGGCAGTAAACCGATTTTAGAAACAATTTTGGAAAACTTTATTGAGTATGGCTTTGAAAAGTTTTATATAGCTGTCAATTATAAAGCGGAAATGATTGAGAAATATTTTGGCGATGGTTCTAAATTTGGCGTGCAAATTCAATATATACATGAGAAAAAGCGAATGGGAACAGCAGGTGCATTAAGTCTGCTGCTGCAAAAATCGAAAGTGCCGCTTGTGGTAATGAACGGGGATTTATTGACTAAAGTAAACTTTCAACATTTAATTGATTTTCATATGGAGCGTCAGGCTATGGCTACCATGTGCGTACGGGAATATAGTTATCAGATACCGTATGGCGTGATTGAAATTGAGCAGGGACAGATTACGAAACTTCAGGAGAAGCCGGCTTGTTCTGCTTTTGTGAACGCGGGGATATATGTATTGAATCCAGAAGCCGTCGAAATGATTCCACAGAATACTTTTTTTGATATGACGGATTTATTCAACAAACTGATTGCAGAACAAAAGACGACGGCAGCCTTTCCAATTAGAGAGTATTGGTTAGATATTGGACAGATGGATGACTTTAAAAAAGCTAAGGATGAATTTGTGGAGGTCTTTGGATGATCAAGGCGCTCGTCGTAGGATATGGCTCAATCGGTAGCCGTCATGCTAAAGTTTTGAGGGAACTAGGCTGCGATGTAACGGTTGTTAGCGAAAGAGTCGTTGACTTTCCACAAACATCCTCTTCGCTTGCGGAAGCGTTTAGTAGATCTTTTTTTGATTATGTAGTGATTGCCAATAGAACGGGTGATCATTATCGTACAGTTTGTGAATTGATTCGGCATAATTATGAAGGCGTGGTCCTAATTGAGAAGCCTATATTTGAAAAGACGTATGAATTACCAAAACATAATTTCAAGCATTGCTATGTTGCATATAATCTAAGATTTCATCCGCTTATGCAAAAATTGAAAGCTGCTATTGAAACTGAAAAAGTCATCTCTGTTCAAGTATATGTGGGCCAATATTTGCCAAACTGGCGCCCGGAGAGTGACTATCGAGTTTCTTATTCTGCCAGTAAGTCTAAGGGCGGCGGCGTGCTGCGTGATTTGAGCCATGAACTAGACTATCTGCTATGGTTGTTTGGCGACTGGAATAATGTCGTAGCAATTGGCGGCAAATATAGCCAGCTGGATATTGAGAGTGAGGATGTTTTTGCAATACTGGCTGAAACTAAGCGCTGTCCGATTATTAATATACAAATGAATTATTTAGATCGTAATTCTAAGCGTGAAATCATAGTGAATACTGAGAAACATAGCATCAAACTGGATTTTGTCAAAGGAAGTTTTGAGTTGGATGGCGATAGAGTGGAAATTTCGGTAGAACGTGATTTTACTTACGGAACTCAGCATAAGGCTGTTTTAAGTGGAGAGACAGGGTCGCTCTGTACTCTGGAACAGGGGTATAAAGTAATGCGATTCTTAGAGTCGATTGAAAAATCAGCAATGTTGAAGAGGTGGATTTCCAATGAAAAGGATTTGTACGATTTGTGCTAGAGCTGGATCTAAGGGCGTTAAAAATAAGAATATACGGATGCTGGCTGGAAAACCGCTTATTGCGCATAGTATATTGCAAGCGAAAGCGACAATGCTATTTGATGCGATCGCTGTCAGTAGTGATTCAGAGGAAATATTAACCATTGCCAAACAATGGGGGGCAGACTTCATTATCCAACGACCGATGGAGATGGCTACCGATACCGCCGGAAAACTGCCGGCAATACGGCATTGCTTAGAGGAAGCGGAAAAGCAGAGCGGTATTCAATTTGACATAGTTGTTGATTTGGACTGCACGTCTCCCTTGCGCTTACCGGAGGATATACTAGGTTCGGTACACTTATTGGAGGAGTCCGGAGCAACCAATGTGATCACAGGAGCGCCCGCACGCAGATCGCCGTATTTTAACCTGGTTGAGGAACTGGAAAATGGTGAGATAGCTCTTGCAAAAGTTTCACAAAAGCCTATCTTGCGTCGTCAGGATGCACCTAGATGTTACGATATGAATGCATCTATTTATGTGTGGACCGCACAGAGTTTGCGAGAAAATCAAAGCTTATTTCAAACAGGAACTAGATTATATGTAATGCCGGAAGAGCGCTCTATTGATATTGATAGTGAACTGGATTTTAGTTTGGTAGAGTTTTTGATGGCACGAAAAATGACGATAGTGGAGGTGGGCAGATGACAAAGCAACTAGCGGATTTTTCGTTGCAGGGAAAACGAGCGATTGTGACTGGCGGAGCCGGTATATTGGGAGGTCGTTTTTGCGAAGGATTAGCTGCTCATGGTGCAGATGTTGCAGTTGTTGATCTCGATGCTGAGAGGGTCGTTCAGTTATCTGCGGAGTTGGAGCAGCGTTACGGAGTCCGCAGTGTCGGCATAACCTGCGACGTTACCTCACCACAGGCTGTTGCACAAATGGTAGATACGGTGGTGAAAATTTGGGGTGGAATTGATGTGTTGCACAATAATGCAGCATCTAAATCCGATAATTTAGCGGCTTTTTTTGCACCGTTTGAAGAGTATTCATTGGAAGAATGGCGTAAAATTATGTCAGTGAACATTGATGGGATGTTTTTGGTTGCGCAAGCTGTCGGGAAGCAAATGGTTGTACAGCAAACGGGTGGAAGCATTATTCAAACCGCTTCCATTTATGGAATCATGGCTCCGGATAAGCGGATTTATGAAGGATCTTCTTATTTAGGAATGGAGATTAATACTCCGGCTGTCTATGCGGCATCGAAAGCGGCCGTGGTGGGTCTGACAAAATACTTAGCGACGTATTGGGCCGAACACAATATAAGGGTAAACACGTTGACGCCAGGTGGCGTTGAGAGTGGACAAAATGATGAATTCAAACGGAGATATTCGACGCGCGTTCCACTGGGAAGAATGGCACACCGTGATGAAATGGTGGGGGCGTTGGTATATTTGGCATCCGAAGCGTCTTCATATATGACGGGCCAGAATTTGATTGTTGATGGCGGACTAAGCGCTTGGTGATTAAAATATGAAGGATGGAAAAGTAATGAAAAAATATGCAAAACCAGAACCGATAAATACGGAAAGCTTTAGCCAAACAGAAAAAGAGTTGCCGATTAAATATGGCTTGCCGGCGGAAGTTAAATTTTGTAAAAAATGTGTTATTTCCAATCAGAGGCCGAACTCGGCAGTCGAATATCAACACACAAAGGACTCTAAAAAATCGACAATTCATTTTGATGAGAAAGGTGTTTGTGATGCCTGTCGTGTGACGGAACAAAAAATGCATGGCATTGATTGGAAGTTGCGGGAACAGGAATTAAAAGAACTTTGTGACAAATACCGAAAAAATGATGGCTCGTATGATTGCATCGTTCCAGGATCAGGCGGAAAAGACAGCTTTTATGCGGCTCATATGTTGAAATACAAGTATGGGATGCATCCGTTAACGGTAACATGGGCGCCTCATATCTATACGACCTGGGGATGGCAAAATTTTCAAGCGTGGTTGGGCGCTGGATTTGACAATTATTTGTGTACGCCGAATCCGCGGACTCATCGTTTATTGACTCGTTTGGCGGTAGAAAACATATTTCATCCGTTTCAGGCGTTTATGTTTGGACAAAAATCCTTGGCGCCCAAAATGGCATTATTACATAATGTTGAATTGGTTTTTTACGGTGAGAATGAGGCGGAATATGGCAATCCTATTTCGGATACTGCTTCGGCCAAGCGGGACTGGAAATACTTCACTAGTCATGATAAAGAAAAAATTCATCTGGGAGGCGTTTCGCTCAAATCGCTAGAGCATGACTTTGGCGTTGAGCCGGTGGAGCTAAAGCCATATATGCCGGCAGATCCTGAACAAGTGGAAAAGAAAAAGATAGAAGTGCATTATCTGGGTTATTATTTAAAGTGGCATCCCCAGGAATGTTATTATTATGCGGTGGAAAATGGAGGTTTTCAGGCTTCACCGGAAAGAACGCCAGGAACTTACAGTAAGTATAATAGCATTGATGATCGGATTGACGATTTTCATTACTATACCACTTTTATTAAGTTTGGCATTGGACGGGCGACATACGATGCGGCGCAGGAAATCCGTAATCAAGAAATTACGCGTGAAGAAGGCGTGGCATTGGTCAAAAAATTCGATGGTGAGTTCCCGGAACGTTTTGCGGATGAAATTTTTAGTTACTTGAGCATCAACCCAAAAGAATTCCCAACTGCGTATCAAATGTTTGAGCAGCCGATTATGGATCGCGATTATTTCATGAACCTAGCCGATCAGTTTCGTTCGCCACATTTGTGGAAAAAGGAGAATGGCGTATGGAATTTGAGACATACCGCCTATGAAGAGTGATAAATAATGAAAAATATAAGGATGATTGCAAGATTAGATGTGAAAGGCCCTAATCTGGTCAAGGGTATTCAGCTTGAAGGATTAAGGAAGTTAGGCGATCCGAATCTTTTTGCAACAGAGTACTATGAGCAGGGAATCGATGAGATTATATATATGGATATCGTGGCCAGTCTTTATGAACGGAATAGTCTGGTCGAGATTGTGCGGCGAGCTACGAGAAATGTGTTTATTCCGATAACAGTGGGAGGCGGAATCCGTTCTGTCGAAAACGTGAAAGACATCTTGCGAGTTGGCGCCGATAAGGTTGCTGTGAATACGGCTGCGATTAAAAATCCAAAGCTTATCAGCGAAATTTCGGAGCGTTTTGGATCCCAATGTATGGTGCTGTCAATTGAGGCGAAAAAAAATGCATTGGACAAGTGGGAAGTGTATTATGACAATGGACGGGAAAGAACAGGAATCGATGTTGTTGAATGGGCTAAGAAAGGTCATGCGTTGGGGGCGGGAGAAATTTTGCTTACTTCGGTCGATAATGAAGGGACGGGAAAAGGCTTTGATTGTAGTTTGATTCAAGAAGTTAGCGCGGCTGTCCCTATTCCTGTAATCGCTAGTGGTGGAATGAATAGTGTAGCTGACTTGAGAAATGCGGTGGCTTCTGGAGCTGACGCAATCGCAATGGCCAATGTTTTACACTATAAGAAACTAAGTGTTCCGGAAATACGAAAACAGGCGATGGAGCAAGGAATTAAAATGCGGAGATATGAGTTATGAAACAAGTTACGATTATCGATTATGGAATAGGAAACTTGTTAAGCGTTAGAAGGGCTTTTGAATATGTTGGCGCAGAAGTGATTATCTCGGATAACGCAGCAGATATTTTGAAGGCAGAGGCATTGATTTTGCCAGGGGTTGGTGCTTTTGCAAATGGCATGAAAGAATTAAGGGATCGTGGTTTTGTTAAACCAATCATTGACTACTGCTTCCAGAATAGACCTTTTCTAGGGATTTGCCTGGGAATGCAAATGATGATGGATAGTAGCGATGAGTTTGGCTTTCACGAAGGCCTTGGTATCATTCCTGGAACTGTGCAAAAAATTCCTGAAAAAGGGATGGATGGCAAGGTTCATAGAATACCTTATATCGGATGGAATGAAATCAAGAGTAGTGGGGAAACTTGGCAAGGAAGCTTATTAGAAGGAGTTGAGCCGGAAACAGCGGTGTATTTTGTACACTCTTATTCTGCGGTACCCGCTTTGGCAGAAAACAAGCTTGCTGAAGCTGAGTATGACGGCTGTATTATTTCGGCTGTAATCCGGAAAGGAAATGCATATGGCTGCCAATTTCATCCGGAGAAAAGCGGCGCCGTAGGACTTCGTATTATTAAAAATTTTGTTGAACTGTAAAAATGTTTTAAAGATGAAAGAAAATAGAGAGACAGGTGAACAACCCAAGTTAGCTAACGCTGATTGGGTTGTTTGCTTTTTAAAGGACATGCTGATTTGTAAGAAGCGATATGATGGTTTATTTATTTGTGGACGAGATGTTTGCCGATACTTATACTTGCAATGAATTTATACGATAACAATAGTATGAGGACTGTTCTGATGATAAAGGAATATCGTAATCGGAACCGTCTTTGCAAAACGTCTGAAATCAAGGAGGAGATCAGAATGCGAATCGAAACATCCCAGGTAGCGCTAAGCGCTAAGAGTGAAAAGTCGGAGGCGGATCTCAGGCAGGAATCGATGCGGGCCTGGGTGGGCAACCAGCAGGTGTCGGCTGAGCAGGTCGCGGGCGGCATCACGGAACAGGCGGCGGTGGCGCTGCAGATCTCAGAGCGGGCGAAGGCGGCGCTGCAGGCGGAATTGGCCAAGCCGGTCGAGGAAAAGCCGCTCTACGAGATCAGCGACGCCGATAAGCAAAAGCTGCTGCTGATCCAAAAGTTCATCGAGAATCTGACGGGGAAGAAGATCAAATTCTATATGCTCGACAAGATGGAACTGAAGGTTGCTGATCAAACAAGTGATGCCTCGATTCTCCGTCAAGGCGGTGCACGGCACGTTGCCGCAAACCAACCGCGGGGCTGGGGTTTTGAGTATCATTCGCTGCAACGCCATGTCGAAGAGGAGAGCATGCAGTTCAGCGCAAAGGGGCAAGTCAAAACAGCGGATGGGCGGCAAATCGACTTTAATCTGGAGGTCGGGATGAGCCGCAGCTTCATGACGGAGCAGCGCGTTGACATTAGGGCCGGCGATGCGCTAAAAGATCCGCTGGTCATCAATTATGGCGGCGCTGCTGCAAGCCTGAGCGAAGAAAAATATCATTTTGATCTGGACAGCGACGGCAATGCGGAACAGATGTCATTCGTCAGCAAGGGCAGCGGTTTTCTCGCGCTTGATTTGAACAATGACGGAAAGATCAACAATGGCAAGGAATTGTTCGGGCCGCAAAGCGGCAGCGGCTTTAATGAATTGAAAGCGTATGACGGGGACGGCAACGGCTGGATCGATGAAAATGATCCGATCTATAACAAGTTGCGCATCTGGACGAAGGATCAAGCCGGGCAGGATCGTCTTTTGGCGCTAGGACAGGCTGGCGTCGGCGCGATTTACCTCGGCAATGTGGCGAGCGAGTTTTCGCATAAGGACAGCGAGAACAAGCTGCAGGGCCAAGTGCGCAGCAGCGGCGTCTTTTTGCGCGAAGATGGACAGGTGGGCAGCATGCAGCAGGTGGACCTGGTGGTATAGACAGAATTGAGTCAATATTCCTATTTGAATATTGACAGTAATGTGATAAAATGGGAATGTAGAATAGGACGGAGTGTGTTATTTCGAAGAAACCTCAAAAGGAGGGAGAAACATGGCTACGATACCGGCATTAAGGACGAACATGTTCAATGTGCAGCCGCCGACATCGCTGGGCGTTTTCAATACGACGAATTCCCAGTCGCTCAGTATGTATCCGGGATCGCTACAGGCGTTGGCGCCGCTTTTCTCACAGAGTTTCCAGCAGCAGCAAAGCGATTACAAGCAGTCGGTGCAGTCGTTCAGCAGCAGCTGGAAAGAGTTGAATACCGCGGCCAAGAGCGTGACAAGCGACTCATTTGAGCAGAAGGCGGTCACCTCCAACAATGCGGCAGTAACAGGAACGGCGAAGAAGACCGCGACGAACGCCAGTTATTCGGTCGGCGTTACGCAGCTCGCGACCACGCAGCGCAATACGGGAACTTCTTTTTCCGGCTCTGCCTACGGTGCGCTCAGCAGCGGCAGCCACACCTTCGGCATAAAGGTGGGCAGCGGTGCGGAAAAACAACTCTCGGTCAATGTGCTGGCAACCGATACGAACAAGCAGACGCTCGATAAATTTGCCGGTTCGATCAATGCGGCGAAGCTCGATGTCACGGCATCGGTACAGACCGACAAGCAAGGCAAGAATTTCCTGAGCCTCGAATCGAAGACGACCGGCGCGACGCAGACCTTTTCGCTGCGCGACATCAGCGGCGGTGCAGTGGCGGGACTGGGCGTCGGCAATACCGTGCAACAAGCGGCGGATGCCAAGTATACGATTAACGGCACGGCGTACAGCTCAGCAAGCAATAAAGTCACGACGGACAACGGAAATGTGACGTTCCAGCTCAATGCCGTGACTGCCGACAACAAAGGCAATCTGAATGCGGCCACCGTCAAGGTGGCAAAGGATAGCGGCGCGGTGGTAAAGGCGACGCAGAATCTGGTCGATGCCTACAACAAGACGCTCGATACGATGGGGCAAGGCGATCTGACGCGACGCGGCCAGCATCTGCTGGATCGTCTGGGCAACAGCGTATCGCAGAGCAACCAAAGTGCGTTGGCCAATATCGGCATCACGCAGGACACGGCGACCGGGGAACTGAAATTGGATCAGACTAAGTTGTCGGACGCACTGAGAAAAAATCCCGATCAGGTTGAAAATGCATTGAGCGGTTCAGGCGGCTTGTCCGGACGTTTGGAATCGGTCAGCAAGCAGGCTATGAACACGGCCGCGAATCAATATCTGCAAGCGCCGCAATACATGGACTGGAAAACCTACGACAGCCAGGCGCAGCAATCGAACCTGCAGATGTTGCTGGGCAACAGCATGGGCGGCTTGAACGGAGCGCAGGGATTGTTCATGGATATGCGAATTTAGTTACAGTAAAGGGATGACGAGCGGTCATCCCTTTTAAATTTACTTGGCTTTTCCTTGCAATTTTATGACGATAATTCTATAATGTAAGTCGAGAACCTTATTGCTTAGGTCTGTGGTTGAAAATCGATGCCAGTCGCAGGCGAAACGATCCACGTAAGGAGCCCAAAGCGGCTTTGAGCATGGTGCGGCTTAGAGGTAAGACCTGCCGGACACGACGCCCTTGGGGCGGCGATGGTCGAGAGGATTAGTAGTGAGCGATTAACTTCTAGTAGCAAAACTTCCAGCAGGCGAGTGTGGGGGCAAAGACCAGGTCGGCTAAGCAAAAGGGTCCTTATAATCAGGCCTTTACGGACTTGAGTATAACCAGCGTTCTTTGTTCGGGTCAGTTTGACCCGACAAAGCCTGGTGTGCTACTACTTTCAAAAAGGTGAGGGGATTTTTATGGCTTTTGAGGACAAAACGCTTACGTGCAAGGATTGCGGCGCGGAATTCATCTTCTCCGCAGGTGAACAGGAATTTTACGCTGAAAAAGGATTCGAGAACGAACCGGCTCGTTGCCGTGATTGCCGCAGTGCCAAGAAACAAAGTCGCGAAAGCGGCGAACGTTCCGGGGCGCCGCGCGAAATGTTCACAGTGGTTTGCGCCGAATGCGGCGTAGAGACGCAAGTGCCGTTCGAACCGCGTTTAGACCGTCCGGTCTATTGTCGCGAGTGCTTCAACGCACGCTCAAGATAACAATTGTATAGTTAGGCCTGGATAGATTAACTATCCAGGCTTTTTTGTTGCACCGGAAGAGGAGGCGGATGAACACGAAGAAAGGAAGAGTGGAAGAAAGGAAGTCGCGGGCTGAGCGCCAGCGATAATTTTTTAGGAGGCATGATGAATAATGGGAATACTTATCTTCTTGTCTTCCCTTCTTCGTGTTAAAAGAGTTGCGAGATATTTTTTAAAATACTATTGACTAATTATGCATGTTAAATGTATAATTATAAACATCGAAAGAATAATATCCGCAAGGGGGACGAAATCATGAATAAGAAATTTAAAACAGGCTTGTTGCTGGCGGTGCTGGCGCTGGTCTTTGCAGTGACTGGCTGCGGCAGCCAGGAAAAGGCGGCGCCGAAAGTATTGAAGGTGGGAACGGACGCTGCGTTTGCGCCGTTTGAGTTCCAGGATGAAAGCACCAAAGAATATGTCGGCTTTGATATCGACCTGGCAAAAGCGCTTGGCAAGCAGATGGGCTACGAAGTGCAGATCCAGAACATGAATTTTGACGGCATCATTCCCGGCATCGAATCCGGCAACATTGACATTGCGGCGACCGGCATGACGATCACCGCTGAGCGGAGCCAAAAAGTGAATTTCTCCAAACCGTACTATAAATCCGGCCTGGCTGTGGTAGTCAAGGCTGACAATGCGACGATCAAGGGCTTCGGCGATTTGGAAGGCAAGAAGATTGCCGTGCAGATCGGTACGACCGGCGCGAGCGAAGCAAAGAAAATCAAAAATGCACAGGTGCGTGAGTTTAACAGCTCTGCCGAAGCATTCATGGAACTGAAAGCGGGCGGTGCGGATGCGGTGGTCAACGACCTGCCGGTCAATGAATACTACATCGTTAAGACCGGCGCGAAAGACGCGAAGATCGTCGGCGACGTAGTGAGCGCGGAAGAATACGGCATTGCGATCGGCAAGAAGAATACGGAACTGACCGAGAAGATTAACAAAGCGCTCGATGAACTGAAGAAAAACGGCGAATACGAGAAGCTGTACCTGAAATGGTTCGGCAAGAAACCGCCGCAAGCATAAGGTGATAGAAAAGACACTGTGCAGAAAACGCACAGTGTCTTTTCATAAAAGTATACATGGATATTTTCTTGCAACATATTGCTTGAATATGCGCAAGTGCGTATAGTTATAAATGTAAAAACAAAAGTGTATTTGGAGAGGAAGATGATGATGAAGAAAACATGGTTCACGAGTATCCTGTTAACTGTCGTTGCATTGGCGCTGCTGCTCGGCGGCTGCGCTGAACAAAAGAAAGAGGCTAAAATTCTCAAAGTCGGTTCGGACACTGCATTCGCGCCGTTTGAGTTCCAGGACGAAGGCAGCAAAGACTATGTCGGTTTCGATATGGATTTGATCAAGGCGGTCGGCAAGCAGATGGGCTATGAGGTGCAGGTGCAGAGCATGAACTTTGACGGCATCATACCGGCATTGGAAGCGGGCAACATCGACGTCAGCATTTCGGCGATGACGATCACGCCGGAACGCGCGGCGAAAGTGAATTTTTCCAAGCCGTATTACAAATCGGGTCAGTCCATCGTGGTAAAAGCGGATAACACCGCGATCAAATCATTTGCGGATCTTGCAGGCAAGCGGATCGGCGTGCAGATCGGCACGACCGGAGCCGAGGAAGCGAAGAAGATAAAGAACGCTCAGATTCGCGAATTCAACACCGCACCGGAAGCTTTTCTTGAGTTGAAGGCCGGCGGCGTCGACGCGGTGGTCAACGATCTGCCGGTTAACGAATATTACATTGCGAAGAGCGCAGCCAAAGATGCCAAGCTCACCGGCGAGCCGATGAGCTCTGAAGAATACGGCATCGCCAGCAGCAAAAAGAATGCCGAGCTGAACGAGAAAATCAACAAAGCACTCGATGAGCTGAAGAAAAATGGCGAGTATGAAAAAATCTACGTGAAATGGTTCGGCAAAAAGCCCGTCCAATAAAGTAAGAAGAGGAACAGGCTGTCTTGGTTTGGTGGATTACATTCATCACGAAGACAGCCTGTTTTGTGCGCAGTATGTGATTATTGCAAAAAAACGAGGGACAAGTGTTGATAAAAGTACGTAAAATGTGTATTATTATAAGTGGAAAAATTATCTATTAACAGGGGGCGGACAGATGTTTAACAAACGGATGATGGTAATGATGGCGGCGTTGCTGGTTCTCTTACTGGGCCTGGCGGGCTGCGGCCAAAAAGCGGCGGACAAGCCGGCGGCAAAGGTATTGAAAGTCGGTGCGGAAACGACGTTCCCGCCGTTTGAATTCCAAGATGAGCAGAGCAAGGAGTATGTCGGCTTCGATATGGATCTGGCCAGAGCGGTCGGCAAACAGATGGGCTATGAAGTGCAAATCCAAAGCATGGGCTTTGACGGCCTGATCCCGGCGCTCGAAGGCGGCAACATCGACTTGATCGTATCCGGCATGAGCATCACGCCGGAACGCGCGGAAAAAGTCAGCTTTTCCAAACCGTATTACAAATCCGGTCTTTCGATCATCGTAAAAGCGGACAATCAGACGATCAAAGGCTTTAAAGAACTGGAAGGCAAGAAAATTGCCGTGCAGATCGGTACGACCGGCGCAGAGGAAGCTAAGAAAATCAAAGGCGCTACAGTGCGCGAGTTTAACAGCAATGCCGAATCGTATATGGAATTGAAGGCAGGCGGCGTCGATGCGGTGGTCAACGACTTGCCGGTTAATCAATATTACATGGCCAAGAGCGGCGACAAGTCCGCCAAGCTGCTGAGCGAAATCAGCAATGCCGAGGACTACGGCATGGCGATTGCCAAGAAGAACGGCGAACTGACCGAGAAAGTCAACAAAGCGCTCGAAGAATTGAAGAAAAACGGCGAGTATGACAAGATCTACGAAAAATGGTTCGGCAAAAAGCCGCAAGCGTAATATGAATGAAAAGGCTGTCGCGACAGGGAAACCGATTCGCGGCAGCCTTTTGCATTTTCAGACACAAAGGCCATTAACACGAAGACGGGAAGAGGTTTTTTCTTCTCGCCGGGTCGATGACTGGTCCACTTCAAATTCTCGTGTTAGCGCATTCTATTTTTCAATTTTCTACACTCTGACCGCTGGCGCTTAGGGGCGGTTTCCTTTTTTTCAATCGCCTGCTTTTCGTGTTGATTTGCTAACATCGTTCGTCTTACTATGTCGACGTTGTGCCTTTGCGATTTTAAAAAAATCTCCAACTTTAGCCTTACAATCATTGACAGGGTAGGGTTGGATGCATATAATCAGTATGTGCATTTATATGCAAGGCTTTTTTGATTATAAAGACAAGGGTGTGACTGGGTATGGATTTGAATTTTGAACTCATTAGCCGCTCCTTGCCTCTGCTGCTGGCAGGGGCGATGGTGACTGTTAAGATTACGGCGCTAAGTGTGGCTTTCGGCCTTTTCATCGGCATGCTGATGAGCCTTGGGCGTCTCTCGAGCAAGTGGCTGCTTAGGGCCTTTGCCGCGGTCTATGTCGATTTTGTGCGTGGTACGCCGCTTTTGGTGCAGATCTTCCTGATTTATTTCGCGTTGCCGCTTATCGTCGGCCAGCGCGTCGATCCGTTCATTGCCGCGATCACGGCGTGCAGCATCAACAGCGGTGCATACGTTGCGGAAATCTTTCGCGGCGGCATCCAGTCGATCGATAAAGGGCAAATGGAAGCGGGACGCTCGCTGGGCATGACCTGGGCGCAGACGATGCGTTACATTGTTTTGCCGCAGGCGTTCAAACGGATCATCCCGCCGCTTGGCAATGAATTCATCGCGATGCTGAAAGACTCGTCGCTGGTTTCGGTCATCGGTTTTGAAGAATTGACGCGCAGCGGCCAGCTGATCATTGCGCGAACCTATGCCTCGTTCGAAATCTGGACGATGGTCGCGCTCATCTATCTGACGATGACGTTCACGATTTCGCGTCTCGTGGCTTATTTGGAGCGGAGGTATAAGATCGATGATAAGCATTAAGAATATACATAAAAAATTCGGCCAACTGCATGTCCTAAAAGACGTCAGTCTTAAAGTGGCGGAACAGGAAGTCGTCGTTGTAATCGGACCGAGCGGCTCCGGCAAGAGCACGCTGCTCAGATGCATCAATTATTTGGAAGAGCCGAGCAGCGGCGAAATCGTCGTCGACGGCATTCCGCTGACGAATGAATCCAACATTAATAAAGTGCGCGAAGAAGTAGGTATGGTCTTCCAACGCTTCAACCTCTTTCCGCATATGACGGTTTTGGAAAACATCAGCCTGGCGCCGCAAAAAGTGCGTAAGCTGGCGCGTGCGGAAGCGGAAAAAATTGCGCTGGATCTATTGGAAAAGGTCGGCTTGTCCGACAAGGCGAAAGCGTATCCGGAGCAATTGTCGGGCGGACAGCAGCAGCGGGTTGCGATCGCACGCGCGCTGGCGATGCGTCCTAAAGTAATGCTCTTCGATGAACCGACGTCGGCGCTTGATCCGGAAATGGTCAAGGAAGTCCTCGACGTCATGAAACAACTGGCGAATGAGGGCATGACGATGGTGATTGTCACGCACGAAATGGGCTTTGCGCGTGAAGTCGGTGACCGGGTGATCTTCATGGATGAAGGCTGCATTGTGGAAGAAGGAACGCCGGAGGCAATTTTCAGCGCGGCGACCGAAGAGCGCACGAAGAGCTTTTTGTCGAAAATTTTGTAAACTATTCGACCTTGTTTGACAAGGTTTGCGGGAATAGACCCCGTACATTACGTTGACAGTCTGATTTAGCCGATGATATACTAAACATGAGGTTCCAGTCTTTGGATTGGCCGTAGAGTTTTTATGTATTAGGAGGAATTGGACATGATTGGTAAGGTAAAATGGTTCAGCGCAGAAAAAGGTTTTGGTTTCATCGAGAGAGAAGACGGTGCTGACGTATTCGTACACTTCTCCGCTATTCAAGACGAAGGATTCAAATCCTTGGCCGAAGGTCAAGAAGTTGAATTTGAAATTGTAGAAGGCGCTCGTGGGCCGCAAGCTGCCAACGTCTATAAGTCATAATTCATAAATCGCCAACCCGGTTGCGTAAAAGCAGCCGGGTTTTGTGTTATCAAGAATAAAAGAACGTTTTAAAGCGAGACGATTCCGGCGGCCCGGGCAGCGCGGCATGATGCGGCGTTTTGACGGCTGAAACGCGCAGCAACTTCTGCGGCAGTGGCAGGCGTCTTTTTAACAGTGACTTTCCACTTTCTGTAATGTTTGTTTGCGAATATAGCAAGAGCCGAAAATCGATGAAAGCCTTTAAAAATGCGGCTTTGGAAGGTTGAAAAAAGAAATTGTAAAAAGATTTTGAAATTTTTATGGTGAACTTGGCTTTTTTAACAGGAATTTAACGCAGGGCGGCGAATATTACTTATAAGACACACGGAAGGAGATGGACAATATGACCATTGCCGTACGAGGAAAGAACATTGAAATCACTCCAGCGTTGAAAGATTATGTAACAAAACGTGTCAGTAAAGTCACCAAGTATTTCGATAATATAGGTGAGATGAGTGCTGTATTAAAGGTTGAAAAGGGACGTCATATCGTCGAACTGACTGTTCCTATCAATGGAATGATTCTGCGGGGCGAAGAAGCCACTGCTGATATGTATGCATCCATTGATCAAGTTGTGGAAAAAATTGAAAAGCAGATTGAAAAATATAAAACCAAATTGGCCAAACGCATGAAGAGCGGCACCTTCAAGAGTGAACTGGTGCAAAGCGCACTGCAGGAAGAGGATGATGACACCAAAGTCGTCAAGACGAAACGCTTCGCCGTGAAACCGATGTATGTCGAAGAAGCGGTGCTGCAAATGAACATGATCAACCATGACTTCTATGTTTTCACCAATACGGAAACGGAAGAAGTCAATGTGGTGTATCGCCGCAAAGACGGGCATTACGGTTTGATCGAACCAGAATTCTAATAAGACGCCCTGCCGGAGCCAATACCGGCAGGGCGCTTTTTCTTCTGCTGCGATGCAGATAACGGGCAATGCAGACTGTAAAAAAAGAGGACAAATCCGATAAAAACTTAAAAAACGTTTTTTTACTAGTTTTGTATAAAAAATACAAACTTAAATACAGTTTACCTATTTAATGTGAAAAACAAGTATGATATAATCACATTGTCCGTTAGGGCGCGCGTGAGAGATAGAGAATGTGCGCAGGGGTGGCAACGAGGCGTTTGTCGCCGTTGTTCCCCCTGCTTTTTTTTATCTAAATTTAGGCGTTAACCTAGCAGGGGAAGCGCGAATTGTGTCGAATAATAGCGAATAATGAAATATTAAGTCACAAAACGCGGTAAAGTATAGGGTAAAGAAAGTGTAGGGAGGATATGGGATGAAAGGTTTTCAGCAACAGGAATTGTCCCAGGTAATCACCATTGATCGCAAAAAATGCAAAGGTTGTGACAGTTGCAAGGCATTCTGTCCGAGCGATGCCATTGATGGGAAATATGGTGCCGTACATCACATCGACAAGGAAAAATGCGTTTTTTGCGGGCAGTGTCTGGTGAATTGTCCGTTCGGCGCACCGACGGATGTCGTGGATCCCGTAGCGGCCGTCGAGCAGAAGCTCGCGGACAAGCAGTTTACCGTAGTGACAACGATCGCGCCTGCGGTCCGCGTTGCGATCGCCGAAGAGTTCGGCATGGCGCCGGGGACGCTGGCAACGGAAAAGTTGTACAGTGCTTTGAACCAGTTAGGCTTTGTCATCGGCGATACCAATTATGCGGCCGACTTGACGATTATGGAAGAAGGCACTGAGCTGATCGGCCGGATCCGCCACCACCTTTTGGGTGAAACGGGCGAAGGCCATGTCGGCCCCCTGCCGCAGTTTACCTCATGTTGCCCGGCTTGGATCCGTTATACGGAATTATACTATCCTCAATTATTGCCGTATCTCTCCTCGGCCAAATCGCCGATGATGATGCACGGACCGTTGTTAAAAACGTATGCCGCGAAAGAGTTGTACAAGACGGAACCGGAAAAAGTTTTCGTCGTCGCGATCATGCCCTGTACCGCGAAAAAATTCGAAGCGGCGCGTCCGGAATTCCACAGTGCGGCCGAATATTGGCATAAACAGGGTCGCAGTGCAGATTACCCCGACGTCGACGTCGTCCTGACCACGCGCGATATCGCGCGTCTAATGAAACAAAAAGGCATCAACCTGGCGAATCAGTCGGAGCGCAGCGATAATAATCCGATGGCGCAGTACAGCGGCGCCGGAACGATTTTCGGCAACACCGGCGGCGTCATGGAGGCTGCACTCAGGACGGCCTACTATGTGATTTCCGGCGAGGAGCTGGGCGTGCTCGAGTTTACGCCGGTGCGCGGTTTACAAGGCGTCAAGGAAGCCAGTGTGCCGATCAAAGATGCTAAAACCGGCAAAGAGATTGTTTTGCAGGTGGCAGTCGTGCATGGCATCAAGGAAAACATCAAGGCGGTTGCCGATGAAGTGGTTGCCGGAAAATCAAAATATCACTTCATTGAAGTGATGAACTGTCCGGGCGGTTGCGTCAACGGCGGCGGACAGCCGATCAATCCGATGGGGACTTCGTGGACTGACAAATATAAGGCATTATTGCCCTGGAGTTAAGGAGGAGTCAGATAATGGCACGATATGATTATGTTGAAAAAGCGGTCAAGGTCAGCCGGCGTGAATTTCTCGGCGTGATGGGCGTAGCCGGTGCAATGCTCTGGGGCGGCGCGTATGTGGCCAGCGATTTGATTCAGGATCGGACCAAATACATCAAGATGCGGACCGCCGGTCTGTATAAGGATGACAAGAAAGCGGCCGTTCGGCAGAGCCATAATAACCCGGCCATCCAGGAGATGTATAAGAATTTTGCCGGCAAGCCGTTGAGTCCTTTGTCGGAAGAGTTGTTCCATACCCGCTATGTGAATCGGACAAAACTGGTGTAGGAGGATAGCTTGTGATGCATACACACGATAGCAATGAGTCGCGTGTTTTAAAACACGCATTGCCTTCCCGTTTGTTTCATTGGAGTCTGGTCTTGGGGTTTGTACCGGCGGCGATCACCGGATTTATCATCTGGCTTAAGCCAGGCGGTTCGGAGTTCGTGCATCAGGCGATGCAGATCCATATTATCGGTGCAGCGATTTTTTCGATTGCTTCGCTCTTGTATTTTATCTTTGCGTTCGACCGCGTCATCGCGTTCATTCGTTTGACGTTCACCTGGGAAGAAAACGACTTTGCCTGGTTGAAAGTCGGCGGCGGTTATCCGCAAAAAATGCTGCTCGGCAAGGAAATCCCGTTGCCGCCGGTCGACAAGATGCATGCCGGTCAAAAGCAGTTTGCGCTGGCGCTCCTGCCGGGCGCGCTGTTCCTGATCTTCAGCGGCTGGATTTTGTACGCGTTCATTCCGTTCGCGCCCAAAGCCTTCATCTATTGGCTGGATCTCGGACATCTTTGGATCGGCGTCGGTCTGGGACTGTTCATGTTCGCGCATATCTTCCTCGGCATCTACAACTGGGGTGAGTTCAAGACGATGTTCGGCGACGGAACGCAGTCGCTTTCGGAAGCCAAACATCACACGCCGCTCTGGGTGGAAACCAAGGTCGTGCCCAAAGACAAAACGGTGTAACATACTAGGTATAAACCCTCTCGCCGCGGCGAGGGGGTTTGCTTTTATGTAGGGGACGGTTAACACGAAGATGCGAAGAAAAGGAAGAAGGGAAGGAGGAAAGATAAATTTAAACTCTTCCTATCTTTGCCTTTCTTCGTGTTAAAAGCCCCGTCGTGCTGGTTAATCTGACAGATGATTTAGTAGCGAAAATGAACAGCAATCGTCTGGATTTTTTTGACTTCACGGCCCTGGTTGTGCTAAAATCTAAAATTAGGGCGTAGAATGTCGAAGCTAGCCCTGACAGAAGTAAGGAGCTGATTTCAGTGTTTGGGTTTTTAAAGAAATTGTTCGGTGATGACAACGAACGGGAAATCAAACGCATGATGCAATATGTTGAGCAGATTAATGCTCTGGAACCTACAATTGCCGCATTGAGCGACGTTTCGTTAGCCGCCAAGACCGTAGAATTCAAAAAACGCGTGGACGAGGGGGAAACGCTTGATCAGTTGATGCCGGAAGCGTTCGCCGTTGTGCGGGAAGCCTCGAAGCGTGTACTGGGCATGCGTCATTTTGACGTCCAGTTGCTCGGCGGCATCACGCTGCATGAAGGAAATATCGCGGAAATGCGTACCGGCGAAGGCAAGACGCTGGTCGCGACGCTGCCGGTTTATCTGAATGCATTGACCGGCAAAGGCGTGCATGTCGTTACCGTCAATGATTATCTGGCGCGTCGCGACAGCGAATGGATGGGCAAGGTTTATAATTTCCTTGGCCTGTCGGTCGGTCTGATCGTGCACGGGCTCGATTTTGCCGAGCGCCGCGCCGCCTATCAGGCGGACATCACCTATGGTACGAATAACGAATACGGTTTTGACTATCTGCGCGACAACATGGTCATCCATGCCGAGCAAATGGTGCAGCGGCCGCTCAACTATGCGATTGTCGATGAAGTGGACAGCATTTTGGTCGATGAGGCGCGTACGCCGCTGATCATTTCAGGACCGGGAGAAAAGTCGACCGATCTTTATTATGTCTTGGCCAAGGTCGTGCCGAAACTGATTCCGGGCGAAGACTACACGGTCGATGAGAAGCTGAAGACGGTAGCGCCGACGGAAAGCGGCATCGCGAAGGCAGAAAAGATGCTGAACGTTTCCAATCTCTATGAACATGAGAACATGGAAATGTCGCATCATTTCAACCAGGCGCTCAGAGCGCGCGCCTTGATGCATCGCGACCGCGACTATGTCGTGAAAGACGGCGAGGTCATCATTGTCGATGAATTCACAGGACGGCTGATGTTCGGCCGCCGCTATTCGGACGGTCTGCATCAGGCGATCGAAGCGAAGGAAAACGTGAAAATCGAACGCGAAAGCCAAACGCTCGCTTCGATCACCTTCCAGAACTTCTTCCGCATGTATGAAAAACTGGCCGGTATGACCGGTACGGCAAAGACCGAGGAAGCGGAATTCCAAAAGATCTACAAACTCGATGTCATCGTCATTCCGACCAATCGCGAAGTGACGCGTACGGACTATCCGGACATCATCTATAAGAACCGTCGCGCCAAATATCGCGCGGTCGTCGAGGAAATCATCGAGTGCCATGCCAAGCATCAACCGGTGCTGGTCGGCACGACTTCGATCGTTCAGTCGGAAATGCTGAGCGAGCAATTGAAAAAACGCGGCGTACCTCACAACGTCTTGAACGCCAAGTTCCATGAACAGGAAGCGAGCATCATTTCGCAGGCGGGCCAATACGCTGCGGTAACGATTGCCACGAACATGGCGGGTCGCGGCACCGATATCGTGCTGGGCGAAAACGTCGCTGCGCTCGGCGGTTTGCATATCATCGGCACCGAGCGGCATGAAAGCCGCCGGATCGACAATCAGCTGCGCGGCCGCGCCGGACGTCAGGGCGACGCCGGATCTTCGCGCTTTTATCTTTCGCTCGAAGATGACCTGATGCGCCTTTTCGGTTCGGACAACATCGCCGGCATCATGGACAAGCTGGGCATGGAAGAAGACGAACCGATCGAGCACAGTCTGATTACCCGTTCGATCGAACAGGCGCAGAAGAAGGTCGAAGCGCGCAACTTCGATATCCGCAAACATGTCCTCGAATATGACGACGTCATGAACCAGCAGCGCGAAGTCATTTATGGACAGCGGCGTCAGATTCTGCTCGGCGACAACCTGAAGGAAAACATCACGCATATGCTGGAGAAACTGGTGCAGGACATGCTCGATGCGCATGCCAATGAAAAGCTGTATCCGGAAGACTGGGACTATGCGGCGTTGATTGAAGAGTGCGAAGAATATTTTGCGACGCCGAAACTACTGACGGTCGGCGAGCTGGAAAAACTGAGCCGCGAAGAGCTGCACGAGCGTTTGCTGGAAGTGGCGCGCGACGGCTATGAAGCGCGTGAGGAAGCGTTCGGCGCGGATAACATGCGTGAACTGGAAAAAGTGGTCATGCTGAAAGTGGTCGACAACAAATGGATGGAACATCTCGATGCGATGGACATGCTGCGTGAGGGCATCGGCCTGCGCGCTTACGGCCAAAAAGATCCGCTGATCGAATATAAGATCGAAGCGTTCGATATGTTCCAACAGATGATCGAAAACATTCAGGGCGACATCGTCAAATACATGTACCATGTCAATATCGTGACGCAACCGGAAGACCGCCTGCAGCAGGCTCATGCCACGCACGGCGAAGACGGCGAAGCGGCGGCGAAGAAGCCGATCGAACACGGCGACCAGACCGGACGAAACGAACTGTGCCCGTGCGGCAGCGGCAAGAAGTATAAGAAATGCTGCGGCGTCAACGGATAGCGATGATGGAGCGGTTAGTGGCAGTACGGCTAAGGGCTCAGGGCTACGAGCTATGAGCCATAGCGATGGGCTAGGCAGAACGGCTAATGGCTTCGGGCTACTACGAGCCAATAGCCGTAAGCCATGAGCCAAAAGCCATGAGCCAATAGAGAAGAAATAGCGGACAGGCAGGGCGGGGCGAAAGCACGCCCTGTTGGCCGTGTGAAACGGGGTGGAATGCGTTGTTATTGGAAGATTTGCGTCTGCCGATAGTGGAGTTAGCTAAACAATTGCAGGAAGTGAGGGATTCTCTTTGACGTCGTCGGCAAAGAGGAACGAATCGCATTATTAGAAGACAAGATGGCGGCGCCCGGTTTTTGGGACGATCCCGCCGAAGCGCAAAAAGTCGCGCAGGAACTGACCGGCATCAAGGACAACATCGCGCAGTACTATCAGCTGACGCAGCGGCATGAAGACGTCGAACTGCTCTGGCAGATGGGTACGGAAGAAGAGGATGAAAGCGTCTATGACGAAGTGACCGCGGCGCTTGATGAAATGCGCAGCGAACTGGAAGCGCTGCAGCTGACGCTGCTCTTATCGGGCGAATACGACCGCAACAATGCGATTTTGACGCTGCATGCGGGCGCGGGCGGCACCGAAGCGCAGGACTGGGCGCAGATGCTGCTTCGCATGTATGTCCGCTGGGCGGAAAAGCAGGGCTACAAGGTCGAGACGATGGATTTTCTCGCCGGTGACGAAGCGGGCGTTAAAAGCGCGACGCTTCTGATCTCCGGACACAATGCCTACGGCTATTTGCGTTCGGAAAAAGGCGTGCATCGTTTGGTGCGCATCTCGCCGTTCGATGCCAGCGGCAGGCGGCACACGTCGTTCGCGGCGGTGGATGTGATGCCGGAAATTGACGACGCGGTCAGCGTCGACATCAACATGGTCGATGTGCGGGTCGACACCTATCGCGCCAGCGGCGCGGGCGGTCAGCATATCAATAAGACTGATTCGGCGGTGCGGATGACGCATATTCCGACCGGCGTGATCGTGCAATGCCAAAGCGAACGTTCGCAGATCAAGAACCGCGAGCAATGTCTGAAGCTGATGCGCGCGAAGCTGTTTGAACTGGAACGCAAGAAGCAGGAGAACATGCTCAGTGAGATTGCCGGTGATTATCAGGCGATCGAATGGGGCAGTCAGATCCGCTCCTATGTCTTCCATCCTTATAACCTGGTCAAGGACCATCGTACCGGTTCCGAGACCGGCAACGTGCAGGCGGTCATGGACGGAGAACTGACGCAGTTCATTGAAGCGTACTTGAAAGGCGATAGCAAATAAGGAGGCGCGCGATGAAAGGCTGGCGAAGAGGCGCGGCAACCCTGGCGGCTTGTTTGCTGCTGGCGGAATTATTGCTGCCGATGATCTGGGGACATTTTATCCTGGCCAAAGTGCCGGGCGCGTCAGACGACAGCGAGGTTGTGCTGTCGGGCCGTCCGGCGTTGGCCTGGCTGAGCGGTACGATACCGCGCATCGAGATGAACATACCGCAGCTGCAGGGCGAGAAACTCGCGCTCAGGCAGGTACATGGCGTATTCAGCGATGTGCATTTGTCGCTGAAGCAGCTTGTCAATGGCCGGCTGGAAAGCCTCACGGCCGGGCAGGTCGACGTGACGGCGACGATCGGCGAAGAGGAACTCGTGCGCTTACTGAGTCGCCCAGAAAAGGGCATCAAAGAAGTCAGCGTCACGATCACGCCGGACCTCGTTCTGGTGCAGGGGACGTTTTCCCCCGGCGGACTTCTTAAATTGCGCCTGTCACTCGAAGGTCAGCTGATTCTTCAGGATCAGGTCATCGTCTTGCAAACGAAAAAACTGATGATCAACAATAGCGATGCGAGCGGCTTGATTTGGTCGGCGCTCGGCAAGATTCCGGTCATGGACGGCAAACAATTGCCGTTCGCGTTGCGCCCGACAAGCGTCGTGCAGGAAGACGGACAGGCGCGCGTGCTGCTGCATGCCGGACGCTAGCGCTCCATAGGATAACGATATTTATTGCGTAAGGTGGTCGAAGTGTTTGAAAGAGTTTCGTTATAACCGGCTGCTCATCGCCATCATCGTCATAGGCCTGTTGGCTTCCTTGACGGTAGTCTGGCAGCGGCATCAGGTGGAAAAAGCAAACAACCAGGTTGAACTGGCGATGGAATACGAGGATGTCATCGAATTGGCGCAGCTTGACGGCGTGCCGACGGATGCATTGATGCAGCAGCTGAAAGCTGCGGGCGTGACTTCGCTCGCCGTTTATGAGACCAGTCTGGAAAAGTTAAGCAAGAGCGGCAAGGCGGCCGTGATTTCCGGCGCCGAGATTCAGAGCCTGCATCGCAGCGATCCGATCTGGCAGCCTTTGATCGCAGCCGGTCGCGTCCTGCCGCAGGATGTCTATGTAGTCGGCCAGGATGAGGCCTCGTTCAATGAGATCAGAGACGATCTGAGCCGCCGCCTCAGCCCGGAACGTGTCGCAGTGCTCGATGCGCCGCACCGGATCCTGGCGGCGAAGGCCAACTTTGAAAAGGTGCAGAAATGGAACCTGGGTCTGCCGCGCGCGGAAATACTGCATGCGGCGGAGCAGGGCTTCTATGTCATTGCCCGGCCGTCGAACTACACGAAAGTGGAGACGTCGGACGTTGAAAGCGTCTTCAACCGTATGGCAGGCATTGATACTATCTCGGCGGTGATGTTTGTCGGCGAGGAAGCGCTAGGCTTTCCAGATAAACTACCGCTGACGCTCGCCAAACTGAAAGAGAACGGCTACACGCTAGCGCTGATCGAACACCCGCTGCAGCTGCAGTTCGTTAAACAGGAAGGCTTGACAAATCTGGTGGCCGCCGACGCGTATCGCGCGGCCCGAGTCTATGTGATTCCGAAGGATGAGCAGCCGAAACTGCGCATGGCGGACGCGATTCAACGCTGGGGCGTTACCGATCAGGAACGCAACATCCGAATCAATCTCTTGCGCAAATTTGACAAAGCGGAACCGGGTAAGACGCTGGTGGAAACGAATCTGGCCTATGTCAGCGGCGTCAAGCAGGAACTGCTGGCCAAAGGCTTCACGCTGGGCAAGGCGGGCGTGTATCAGGATTATTTTGCTCCGGCCTGGCTGACCGCGCTCAGCATTGCTGGGGCAGTCGCGGCCGGCGTTCTTTTCCTGAGTCTGGTCCACCCGTTCGGCAAACGCTGGCAATATCTGCTCTGGCTGTTGCTCAGCCTCGCATTGACGTTGCCGCTGCTCAAAGGCGGCGGTACGCTGGCGCGTCAAATGGCCGCGCTGGCCAGTGCGATCCTTTTTCCGACCTTGTCGATGACCTGGTTTCTTGACGCCTGGCGAAAAAAGGAACTGAGCGGTAAAGGCAGTCTGGCGCGCATCATGGGCGATGGTTGCCTCTACTTGGCTTTGACGGTCGGCATCTCGTTGATCGGCGGTCTTTATGTGGCCGCGCTGCTGGCCGACGTGCGTTTCTTTCTTGAAATGGAAATTTTCCGCGGTGTTAAACTGACCTTTGTCGCGCCGATTCTGATGGTCTCGCTGACCTATTTCAGCCGCTACCGTTTGCTGGATGAAGTTCCGGCCGGCATCGGCGCGCAGCTCAAGGCGCTGCTTAATTATCCGGTACAGATCAAAACGCTGTTGGGCTGTGCGCTGGTCGCGCTGGTCGCGTTGGTTTATGTCGGACGTTCCGGTCATACGGCTGGCGTGCCGGTGCCGGACATCGAACTGAAACTGCGGGCCTTTCTGGAACGGGTCATGTTTGCGCGACCGCGGGAAAAAGAATTTATGATCGGTCACCCGGCGTTCTTCTTACTGGTTATGGCGGCTTACCGTCAATGGCCGCGTATTCTGCACTATGCGTTGGTGCTCGTCGCGACAATCGGGCAGGGCTCGTTGGTCGAGACGTTCGCGCACATGCGCACGCCGGTACTGATGTCGTTTGTCCGGGGTCTGGATGGAATGGCGGCGGGCATGGCGTTTGGCCTCTTGGCCGTAGTGGGCGTTCAGGTGCTTGCTTATCTGTCGTCCCTGCTGGGAAGGAGATCTGCCTGATATGACCGATATCGTAATTTCCGGTTACTACGGTTTTGGCAACGCCGGCGATGAAGCGATGCTGGCGGCCATGATCGAAGTGCTGACCGAACTGAATCCGTCGGCGCGGATTACCGTGATCTCCGGTAACGCCGCCGATACGCGAAAGCGCCATGGCGTCAAAGCGGTGGATCGGGTGAATGCGCCGGCCATCGTAATGGCGCTGGCAAAAAGCGATCTTCTGATCAGCGGCGGCGGCAGCCTGCTGCAGGATGTGACCAGTGAACGTAGCCTGTATTATTATCTCGGCATCATCTATCTGGCAAAACGCTTAGGCACGAAGGTGATGCTTTATGCGCAGGGCATCGGGCCGGTCAACGGTTCGTTCGCGCAGTCGGTGATGCGCCGCGTGGGCAACCAGGTGGATCTGATCACGGTGCGCGACGAAGGTTCACGCGAAGAACTCCGGCGCTTGCAGATTACGAAACCGGCCGTGCATGTCACGGCCGACCCGGTCTTGGCGCTGCATCCGGTCGACAAGCATCTCGGTCGGACGATTCTGCGCCAGCACAATGTGGCGGGCGTATCGCCGCTGATCGGGATTTCGGCCCGCGACTGGCAGGGCCGGGAAAATTACCAGCAGGCGCTGATCGATGCGGCGCACCGACTGCAGCAAGAACAAGGCGCGCGCATCGTGCTCTTGCCGATGCAGTGGCCGGACGACCGCGCGGTATCGCAGCGTTTGGCCGAACAGATCGGCGGTCAGGTGACGGTGCTCGAAGGCGATTATACGACGAGCGAACTGATGTCCATCGTAGGGAATCTGGACCTCTTGATCGGCATCCGGCTGCATGCCCTGATTTTTGCCGCAGTGATGCAAGTTCCTCTGCTTGGCATTTCCTACGATCCGAAGATCGAACGATTCTTGGCGACACTTGGCGATCAGCCGGTGGGGAGTCTAGAGACCGTTACGGCGCAGAATCTGGCGGCACGTGCAGGGCAGCTGTTGACGGTCGACGGAAAGGAGAAGGAGCGGGCGACACTGCTTAACGGCTTACGTAAGAAAGCGCTTTTAAGCGCCGAACTGGCCTTGGAATTGGCCGACAGGAGGCGATAAGCATGAAAAAATTAGTAGTGAAAGATTATATCGGCATGACGGTGGGGATTTTTCTTTTGGCCGTCAGTTTGAACATGTTCCTTATTCCCAACAAGGTCGCTGCAGGCGGCATCAGCGGCTTGGCGACCGTACTTTATCATCTGACCGGCTGGCCGGTCGGCGTCGTGATGCTGGTCTTTAACATCCCGTTATTCTTGATCGGCGTAAAGATCCTCGGCGCGCGTTACGGTATGAACACGCTCTACGGCGCGGCGATGCTCTCGATCATCATTGACGTGACCGCGCCGTATACGCCGGTGATGACGCATGACTTACTGCTGGCTTCGCTCTATGGCGGCGTTGTGGGCGGTGTTGGCTGCGGCCTTATTTTCCGTTTCAAAGGCAATACTGCAGGAACCGCGCTGATGGCGGCGATTTTGAACAAGGTCTTTGGCATTCGAATCGGGCAGGCTCTTTTGATGTCGGATTTCGGCGTCATCGTCTTTGCCGGCGTCGTCTTTCAAAGTCCGGAACTGGCGCTTTATGCATTAATTTCGATTTTTGTCTGCGCGCAAATCATTGATCTTGTCCAGGAAGGACCGACTACGGCGAAGGCGTTCTTCGTCGTTTCCAACAAGCCGCAGGAAGTCGGCGATATGATCATCGAACAGATGGATCGCGGCGTGACCTATTGGCAGGCGCGCGGCGGTTATACAGGCGATCAACGGGAAATGCTGCTGAGCGTCGTCGGACAGGGCGAAATCAGCCAGCTGAAAGAAATTGTCTATCAACTGGATCCCAAGGCGTTTGTCATCGTGGCGGATGCACATGAAGTCTTGGGCGAAGGATTCAAAGAGACGCCGATAAAATAGGAAGTGCGTCCATAGATGGTAGAAATACAGCAGTAAAAGAGACAAGGAGGATTTAATGATGGCAGACAAACTTACGCCGGAACAGATCAGCGACCTGCAGGCTAAGGCCCGGGTCATCCGCCGGAATATCATCGCTATGGTCAGCGAAGCAAAATCCGGTCACCCTGGCGGTTCTCTTTCCGCTACCGACATTTTGGCCACCTTATATTTTGCGGAGATGAAGGTGGATGCCAAGAATCCACAGGATCCTTTACGGGATCGCTTCGTATTGTCCAAAGGACATGCCGCTCCGGTGCTATATGCAACATTGGCAGCGAAAGGCTTTTTCCCCGAAGAGGAACTTCTGACGCTGCGTAAGATCAACAGCCGGATGCAGGGACATCCGAGCATCAAGGATTTGCCGGGCATCGACATGTCGACTGGTTCGCTCGGACAGGGTCTCAGCGCTGCTTCCGGCATGGCGCTGGCCGCACGCATGGATGGCCGCAGCAGCCGTGTATACGCCGTGCTCGGCGACGGTGAACTGCAGGAAGGCATGGTCTGGGAAGCAGCCATGTTTGCCGCGCATTATAAATTGGACAATCTGACCGCCTTTGTCGATTTCAACGGTTTGCAAATTGACGGACCGATCGAACAAGTCATGTCGCCGCTGCCGATTCCGGAAAAATGGCAGGCGTTCGGCTGGAATGTGCTGCAGATTGACGGACACGATCATCAGGCGATTTATGCCGCACTGCAGGAAGCCAAAGCGCATAAAGGCCGTCCGACGGTCATCGTCGCGAAGACCGTCAAGGGTAAAGGCGTTTGCAAGATGGAAAACGCAGTCGACTGGCATGGCAAAGCGCCGAGCCAGCAGGAATGCGAATTGTTCATTCAAGAACTCGAAGATTTGGACGACTAAGGGGAGGTGTGAATCATGGGAAAATTAGCTACACGTGAAGCATACGGCGACAGCCTGAAAGAACTGGGCGACAAGAATCAGGCGGTAGTGGTATTGGATGCCGACCTGTCTAAATCAACGAAGACGGTTGTATTTGCGAAAGCGCATCCGGATCGATTCATCAATGTCGGCATTGCCGAGCAGAATATGATGGGGATTGCGGCGGGCCTGGCTGCCAGCGGCAAGATTCCATTCGTATCCACCTTTGCCATGTTTGCAACCGGTCGTGCGTTTGAGCAAGTGCGCAACTCAATTTGCTATCCGAAGCTGAACGTCAAAGTGGCGGCGACGCATGCGGGTCTGACGGTCGGCGAGGACGGTGCATCGCATCAATCGATCGAGGATATTTCGCTGATGCGCAGTCTGCCGAACATGACGGTCATCGTACCGGCTGACGCCGAAGAAACTCGTCAGGCGGTCGAATTTGCCGCAAAGCATAACGGACCGGTTTATCTCCGCCTCGGCCGCATGGCTGTGCCGGATGTGGTTGGCGAAGGCTATCAGTTTGCGCACGGCAAAGCGCTGCAATTGGCTGACGGCAAGGATGTCACGCTGGCGGCTACCGGAATCATGGTCTCGGCGGCGCTCGAAGCGGCCAAGACCTTGGCTGAAGAAGGCATTAGCGCGCGCGTGCTGAATATCCATACGATCAAACCGATTGACCGCGACGCGATTGCGAAAGCGGCCAAAGAAACCGGCGCGCTGGTGAGCTGCGAGGAACACAGCGTGATTGGCGGTCTCGGCAGCGCCGTGGCTGAAGTATTGGCGGAAACCACGCCGGCGCCGATGGAACGGGTTGGCGTAAAAGACACCTTTGGCGAATCGGGTACGCCCGGCGATTTGCTGGTGAAATACGGCTTGACGGCTAACGATATCGTAGCCGCAGCAAAAAAGGCGATCAGCCGCAAGGCATAGCGTCGTTGGATCAGGGCGGTGGTCGCACACCGCCCTTTGCCTTTGCGGTTGAACGGATTCGACCGCAAAGGCAAAGGGGAAAACGGGCAGATGGCGCATGGCGGAACGGGCAGGACCGCTTTGAGCCATAAGCCATAAGCTCATAGCCTCCCTAGCCACGAGCTAATAATTTTATTAAAAATAAAGGGATTTTTCGATCGGCGTCTAACTTAAAACAGGATAGTTTATTACGATTTTTCACGGTGGGAGTGGCAAAACTTTGATTGAAATGGATGGCGTAACTAAGATTTATGACAATGGCTCGGTAGCCTTGTCCGATATTAACATCACGATTCCGCGCGGCGATTTTCTTTTTGTCGTCGGGCCGAGCGGCGCGGGAAAATCAACCTTTATTAAATTGTTGTTTCGCGAAGAGTTGCCGACGCGCGGTCATCTGATTGTTAACGGACGCAACGTCAGTGAACTGGCGAATGAAGATGTTCCTTTTCTGCGCCGCAGTCTCGGTATCGTCTTTCAGGATTATCGTCTGCTGCCGAAAAAGACCATTTATGAAAATGTCGCGTTTGCGATGCAGGTTATTGAAGCGCCGCGCCGCGAAATTCAAAAACGGGTCTATCATGTGCTCGATTTGGTCGGCTTGCGTCACAAGACGAAACATTTCCCGACCGAACTCTCCGGCGGCGAACAGCAGCGCGTCGCGATTGCACGGGCGATCGTCAACAAACCGGCGATCGTGATTGCCGACGAACCGACCGGCAATCTGGATCCGGAAACGTCCTGGGAAATCATGAAGATATTCGAACGGATCAACAAGGACGGCACCACGATGGTCATGGCGACCCATGATAAAACCGTCGTGGATGCGATGCGCAAACGGGTCATTGCGATTGAAAAGGGCCGCATTGTCCGTGACCAGACGGGAGGACTATACGGCTATGAAGATTAGTACCTGGGAATATTTCATCAAAGATGCGGTGGTCTCGTTAAAACGCAACAGCCTGATGAGTTTCGCCTCGATCAGCACAGTGGCCTTGTCGCTTTTGATTCTCGGCATGTTCCTCGTGATGGTGCTGAATCTGAACAACATGGCCTCCAACCTGGAATCGCAGGTTCAGATATCGGTCTTTCTTCAGGATAATCAAAGCGATCTCGAAATGCGCGAAGTCGGAACGCGGATCAGCAAATTACCGGGCGTCGTTCAGGTGACGTTTGTCACCAAAGATGAAGCGATGAAACGCTTCAAGGATCGTTTAGGCGATCAAAAAGGCTTGCTGAATGCTTTGGGCGACGGAAACCCGCTGCCGAATGCGTTTGAAGTAAAGGTCGAGCAGCCGGAGCGCGTCAAACCGGTGGCGCAGGCGATCGGCCAGCTGAAGGGCGTCGAAAACGCCAAATTCGGTCAGGACGTGGTGGAACAGCTGTTCACGCTGACGAAAATGATCCGGATTTTTGGCCTGGTTTTGATCATCTTCCTGGCGCTGGCGGCGCTGTTCATCATCTCGAATACGATTCGCCTGACGGTTTTTGCCAGACGGCGCGAGATCGGCATCATGAAATATGTCGGCGCGACCGACTGGTTCATCCGCTGGCCGTTCTTGATCGAAGGGATGATGCTTGGCTTTGGCGGCGCACTGTTGGCGGTGCTTCTTTTAAACCAGACGTATGGAGCGCTAGTCAACCAGGTGCATGATTCGCTGGCATTTTTGCCGTTGATTCCGAAATACCCGTTTATTACGAATCTGAGTGTAGTGCTGGTTCTCTTAGGTACCGGCATCGGCGCGCTGGGCAGCACGATTTCGCTGCGGCGCTTTATGGATGTATAATTTGCGGCTAAGGATTAAGAGCTAAGAGGTAAGGACAGGAGGGATGAGGATTTGAAATTCCGAAATTATGCGGCGATTTTAGTGACCGGAGCGATGCTGAGCGGACTCGTTGCGCCGGTGTTGGCGAATGAGCTTGAAGAGCAGCACCAGCAGGTTCAGCAGCAAATGCAGTCGCAACAGAACAAGGCGGCGCAGGCGCAGGAAAAGGTGAATAGCGTATCGGGAAGGCTGCAGGGCATACAATCCGATTTGGAAACCGCGCAGAAGGAATACAAAAGCATTCAGGCCCAACTGAGCCAGACCGAAAGCCAGATCGAAGCGAACAAAGTCATTCTCGTCCAGGCGGAAGGCCGTCTGGCAGAGCGGAGCAAGGTGCTTGACAAGCGGATCCGGGATATTTATCAAAACGGTCAGCTGAGCTATCTTGACGTATTGCTCGGTGCGAGCGATTTTGGCGATTTTACCACCCGGATGGACTTATTGAAACGCGTCATCAACCGCGACGTGGAGCTGATCGTCAAGGTCAAAGCCGAACGTCAATTGGTCATGCAGAAGAAGGAAGAGCTCGAACAGGATCGGGCCGTCATCCTGGAATTGAAGCGTGCGGCCGATGAGCGGAAAAAGATCATCGAAGCGCGCCGCAATGAACAAAAAGAAATGCTCAATATGGCGGTCGGCGAAAAGGAAATCGCCGAACAGGCGTATAATGAGCTGATGGATACGTCGCGGCGCATCGAGCAGATGCTGCGCAACCGTCAAAACGGCGGCGGGAAGAAAGGTCCGGCGGTCAGCAGCGGTTCAATGATGTGGCCGATTAACGGGGAAATCACATCGCCGTTCGGCTGGCGGACGCATCCGGTCTTCGGCAGCGCCCGTTTCCATAGCGGTCTCGATATCGCCGCCGATTATGGCGATACGGTAGTGGCGGCCGATGGCGGCGTAGTCGTACATGCCGACTGGCTCGGCGGTTATGGTAAGGCGGTCATCATTGAACACAGCAATGGCTTACAGACGCTGTATGGTCATAATTCGGAACTGGTCGTCAGCGAGGGGCAGGCGGTGTCGAAAGGACAGATGATTGCCCGTGCCGGTTCGACCGGCTATTCCACCGGACCCCATGTGCATTTCGAGGTTCGCCAAGGCGGTTCGCCGGTGGATCCCACTGGCTATTTGCCGTAGATCGAAGAGCAGGGTGCCCGCTTGGGCACCCTATTTTACTATAATTGAGGTGGATGGATTGAAACGCAGCAAACTCATTATCAGCGCGATTCTTTTGGTGTTTTTGACGATGACCGGCACGGTGGGCGGCATGCTTTATTTGATGGGGCTCGATACCGGCGATTTTGGCGCGGTGCTTCGTCTGCAGCGGACGATGAAGATGCTGCGCACGCAGTATGTGGAGCCGGTGCAGAGTGAAATGCTGGTGCAGGGTGCGATCCAGGGCATGGTTAAATCGCTCGGCGATCCGCATTCCCTGTATATGGATGAAAAAATGTATAAGGAATTTCTGCTCGAGACCAATGGTTCCTTTGGCGGAATCGGCGTTGTGATCGGCGTCAAGGACAAGATGCTGACCGTTGTCGCGCCGATTGAAGGAACACCGGGCGAAAAGGCCGGCATCAAGAGCGGCGACCAGGTGCTGCGCATTGACGGCAAAGACACCAAAGACATGGCGCTCGACGAAGCGGTCGGTAAGATTCGCGGCGACGAAGGGACGAAAGTTGTCTTGACCGTGCGGCGCGGCGAAGAAGAGCCGAAAGAGTATACGCTGACTCGAGCGAAGATTGAAATCAAGACGGTGGCGGGAAAAATGCTGTCGGGTGACTTGGGCTATATCCGCATCTCGATGTTCAATGAACATACCGGCGCCGATTTTGATGCCAAATTCCGTGAACTTGAGCAGGCTGGTATGAAGGCGCTGGTTCTCGATTTGCGCGATAATCCGGGCGGACTGCTCGATCAGTCGGTAAAAGTGGCCGGAAAAATGGTGCCGAAAGGCCCGATCGTCTCGGTCGTGACGCGCGACGGACAGCGTGAAGTGCATTCTTCGACGCTGCAGGACGCCAAGTACAGCGTCGCGGTACTGGTTAACGGCGGCAGCGCAAGCGCCTCGGAAATCGTTGCCGGAGCGCTGCAGGATACGGGCGTCGGCGTGTTGGTCGGCAGCAAGACGTACGGCAAAGGCTCGGTGCAGACGATTAAACCGATGCTGATTAACGGCGGCGCCGTCAAACTGACGATTGCCAAATATCTGACGCCGAAAGACCGTTCGATCAACGGCGTCGGCATCGAACCCGACATCCCGGTCGAAGGCGGCAAGGAAGCGGGGCAGAATGACCTTGTCTTAGAGAAGGCGATCGACGTTTTAAAAATGAAGCTGGCGCAGGGCGCGTCGGCGGTGCAATGATAAAAACAGCTGATGCGGCAGAGGAATGCCGCATCAGCTGTTTTGTTATAGAGAAGTTTATGATATAATATGAGGAACATATGTTTGGTGCGTGAAACCCTTTAGAGAAAAAAGGGGGGCGTGACGATGGAAGTGTTATACTCTCTGGGTGCGATGATTCTTTTTACGGTTGGAGCGGTTTATCTGCAGCCGGTCTTTTGGCTGATCATCTTCTTTGTCTGGCTGCAGCAGCGGCGCAGCGCCAAACAGCAACGGCTGATGTTCGGTCTCTCCGGTTTTCAGGTCTGGCGTCACACGTTGCGCGCGCTGCTCTTGGGCAGCGCGGGCGGTATTCTTGCCAGCCTGGTCATTGCGCTGATCGGCATCGATCTTGGTCGCTTGGGACTCGCTTATATCTGGCCGGTCGCGATCGCACTTCTGCTGATCGATCTGCGTCTGCTTTGTTTTGCTTATGCGGGCGGCCTGATTGCCCTTTGTCATCTGATCACCGGCTGGCCGGACGTCGATGTTGCGCAGCTCGTTGCACTGGTCGCGGTGCTTCACCTGACCGAAGGTTTGTTGATTTATGCGAGCGGGCAGGACAGTTTTCTGCCGGTTCTCGTTCAGGGTAAGAACGGAATTGTCGGCGGCTTTAGTCTACTCAATTTTTGGCCGCTGCCGTTGGCGCTTTTACTGGCAGTTCCGCTGCAGGAGACGCAGGTGCTGAGCGGCACACTGGCGATGCCTGCGTGGTGGCCTGTTTTCCCCGCGGCGTTGGCGCCGCCGGAACAGTTGACCTATTTGCTCTTACCGGTTGTTGCCGCGCTGGGCTATGGCGATCTGGCGCTCGTTTGTCCGCCGGAAGAACGCGGGCGACGCGCGGCCGCGCAGCTTGTGCTTTATAGCGTCAGCCTGCTTGCTTTGGCGCTGCTTTCGTTAAAATGGCCAGTTTTTGCTTGGCCGGCGGCGCTCTTGGCTCCGCTCGGACACGAAGGCATGGTGCAGTGGCAGATGCGTCGTGAACTGAAGGGCGAAGCGCGTTACGCACCGGCGCAGCGCGGCGTGCTGATCCTGGATGTCGTGCCGGGCAGCCTGGCAAGTCGTGCCGGTTTGCGGCGCGAAGACGTTATTTTGGCGGTGGATGATCTTTCGCTGCATTCGAGGGACGATTTCTTTCTTGCGCTGACGCTTTCAGCGCAGTGGCCGCAGGAACTTTTGATCTTGCGCGAAGGCCGGGTTTTCAGCATCCGGCAGACCTGGTCGTCGGATCTGACGGCGCTCGGCCTGCTGCTCGTACCCAATCGCCCGGTCGGCGCGTATCTGACTCTAGCGCAGTCCAGTCTGCTGAATAAGGCTTGGAATTGGCTGCAGCGAAAGTTTTGATTTCACCACGAAAAAAAGAAGAAAATAGTCTCTTTCCCTCTTCGCGTCAAAACCACGGCACGTTTTTCTTGAGCAAAAACAACTTGGTTTTTGACAGGATATATCATATAATATCTATCAATGGAAAATTGTTCGTGATATGAGGTGCAATTATGGCAACGGTACCAAAGTTGAATACGATAACCCGCGAGGGCGGAATTCCTTTTCGTGTCGAAGCGCCGTTCGTTCCGACCGGCGACCAGCCGGAAGCGATTCGGCAGCTGACGGCCGGCGTTGAGCGTGGCGAGCGTTGCCAGGTTTTGCTTGGCGCGACCGGAACCGGTAAGACGTTTGCGATGGCTAAACTGGTCGAAGCGGTGCAGCGTCCGACGCTCGTCATCGCGCACAATAAAACGCTGGCCGCGCAGCTGGCCAGCGAGTTCAAGGAATTCTTTCCGAATAATGCGGTCGAGTATTTCGTCAGTTACTATGATTATTATCAGCCGGAAGCGTATATCGCGCAGACGGATACCTATATTGAAAAAGATGCGTCGATCAACGATGAAATCGATAAGCTGCGTCACTCCGCGACCAGTTCGCTCTTCGAACGCCGCGATGTAATCATCGTAGCCAGCGTATCCTGCATTTACGGCCTCGGTTCGCCGGAAGAATACCGCGACCAGGTACTGTCGCTGCGCCAGGGACAGATGCGCGACCGCGATTCGGTCCTGCGTAAATTGATCGCGATTCAATATGAACGCAACGACGTCAATTTTGTCCGTGGCAAGTTCCGCGTACGCGGAGATGTGGTCGAAATTTTTCCGGCTGCTTACGGCGAGCGGGCGCTGCGCGTCGAATGGTTCGGCGATGAGATCGAACGGATTTTGGAAGTGGATGTCCTGACCGGTCAGATCTTGACGGAGCGCAAGCATATCGCGATTTATCCGGCGTCTCACTATGTCACGTCGCGAGAAAACCTGCTGCGCGCGGCTACAGATATAGAAAGCGAACTGGCGGAACAGCTGGCTTCGTTTCGCAGCCAGGGCAAGCTGCTTGAGGCGCAGCGCATCGAGCAACGGACGCGCTATGATTTGGAAATGATGCTGGAAATGGGCTATTGTTCCGGCATTGAAAATTATTCAAGACATTTGACCGGACGCAAGGCCGGCGATCCGCCGTTTACGCTGATCGATTATTTCCCCGATGATTTCTTGATCTTGATGGATGAGTCGCATGTCACGCTGCCGCAGATCCGCGCGATGTATGCGGGGGACCGGGCGCGCAAGACCGCGCTGGTCGAAAACGGCTTTCGTCTGCCGTCGGCCTATGACAACCGGCCGTTCACGTTTCCGGAGTTTCAGGAGCGCGTGAATCAGGTCGTCTATGTCTCGGCTACGCCGGCCAAGTTTGAAATGGAAGAGGCTCACGGCCAGGTCGTACAGCAAATCATCCGTCCGACCGGACTGGTCGATCCCGAAATTGAAATCCGCCCGATTCCCGGCCAAATGGATGATTTGCTCGCTGAAATCAAACGACGCAGCGCCAACGACCAGCGCGTGCTTGTCACGACGCTGACGAAGAAAATGGCGGAACATCTGACCGAATATTTGAAGGAAATGGGCATTCGCGTGCGTTACCTGCATTCCGATATCGCGACGATTGAACGGGTGGAAATCATCCGTGATCTGCGGGCCGGCGAATTCGATGTCCTGGTCGGCATCAATCTGCTGCGCGAAGGCCTCGATTTGCCGGAGGTCAGTCTGGTGGCGATTCTCGATGCTGATAAGGAAGGCTTCCTGCGTTCCGACACGTCGCTGATTCAGACGGTCGGCCGCGCGGCGCGTCACGTCGAAGGACGCGTCATCATGTATGCCGACAAGATAACGGATTCGATGGCGCGGGCGATGGAAGAGACGAAACGGCGGCGTGAAGTGCAGATGGAATACAACCGACTGAACGGCATCGAACCGAAGAGCATCATCAAGAAGGTCAAGGAATTGATTGAAACGACCAAAGTGGCCGAGGAAAGCGTGTCCTATCATAGCGGCCGGGTGGAAACGATGAGCCGCGACGAAATGGAAGATTTGATTGCGGCTTGGGATAAAGAAATGCGCGAAGCGTCGCGTAAATTGGAATTCGAACGCGCGGCCGAGCTGCGCGACATGATACTGGAACTGCGCCAACGCCTCGGCGCGGCAGGAACTGTAAAGAAAAAGGCGACTGGAAAGCGGAAAAAGTAATGGGGATTTTAACACGAAGAGACGAAGAAAATCAAAAGGCACGAAGAAATAAAAATGCATTTCTTCTATTCTTTATTTTTCACTTCCCATCTTCGTGTTAAAAATCCGTCGCATCCTAAATGAGAAAGAAGGAAATGGTTGTGCAGGAAAATATCATCATTAAAGGCGCCAGGCAGCATAATTTAAAAAATATCGATCTGGAAATACCACGCGATAAGCTGGTTGTCATTACCGGACTCAGCGGTTCCGGAAAATCGTCATTGGCCTTTGACACGATTTATGCCGAAGGGCAGCGACGCTATGTCGAATCGCTCTCGGCATATGCCCGTCAATTTCTCGGACAGATGGACAAACCGGATGTCGATTACATCGAAGGCTTATCGCCGGCTATTTCGATCGATCAAAAGACGACCAGCCGCAATCCGCGTTCCACGGTCGGCACGGTTACGGAAATTTATGATTATCTGCGCCTCTTGTACGCTCGGGCCGGGCGGCCGCATTGTCCGACCTGCGGCAAAGCGATCAGTCAGCAGACCGTAGAACAGATGGTCGATCAAATCACCGCACTGCCGTCGGACAGTCGGATCATTTTATTGGCGGCCGTTGTGCGGGGCAAAAAAGGCGAACACCAAAAAATCCTGGCCGACATTCGCAAGCAGGGCTTTGCCAGAGTGCGGGTCGATGGTCAGGTGCTCGACGTCAACGAAGAGATTACTTTAGAAAAAAACAAGAAGCATACGATCGAAGTCGTTGTCGATCGGCTGGTGGTCAAGGAAGGCATGGAAACCCGTTTGGCCGATTCGCTGGAAACGGCGCTGCAACTGGGCGAAGGAGTCGTTGGCGTCGATGTGGTCGGCGGCAAGGAACTGGTCTTCAGCCAAAATTTTGCCTGTGTGGAGTGCGGCATCAGTCTGCCGGAAATTGCGCCGCGCCTTTTTTCTTTCAACAGCCCATTTGGCGCCTGTCCGGTCTGTACCGGACTCGGCAGCAACATGGAACTGGATCCCGAGCTGGTGGTACCGGATGGGGAGAAAGAGTTGCAGGACGGCGCGATCGCGCCGCTCAGCAAAAATATGAATTCTTATTTCATGTGCCAGTTGGAAGCGGTGATGAAAGAACATGGCTATGGTCTCGAAGTCACCTGGAATGAGTTGCCGGAGGAACTGCAGAAATTGATTCTGCACGGTTCCGGCAATCGACGCTTCTCCTTCCAATATGAGAACATGTACGGCGACAACAAAATGTATCATACGCCGTTCGAAGGCGTGATCCCGATGTTGAACCGCCGCTATATGGAAACCAGTTCGGACTGGTCGCGCGAGGACATCGAGGCTTATATGACATCCAGTCCCTGCCCGGCCTGCGGCGGAGCGCGTCTCAAACCGGAGGCGCTGGCGGTGAAGATCGGCGGTCAGGATATCTACCAATACACCTGTCTGACGATTGCCGAGGCAAAGGCGTTTTTGGACGGCCTGGAGCTGACGGAGCGCGAACAGAAAATCGCGCAGCAGATTTTGAAAGAAATCAATGCCAGACTGGGCTTCTTACTGAATGTCGGCCTGGAGTACCTGACTCTTGATCGGGCGGCCGGAACGCTGTCCGGCGGCGAAGCGCAGCGGATCCGTCTCGCGACCCAGATCGGTTCCGGCCTGGTCGGCGTGCTTTATATTCTTGATGAGCCGAGCATCGGCCTGCACCAGCGTGACAACAATCGTTTGCTGGCGACGCTGAAACATCTGCGCGACATCGGCAATACGTTGCTGGTGGTCGAGCACGATGAAGACACGATGTATGCGGCCGATCAGATCATTGACATCGGCCCGGCGGCCGGAGCGGCCGGAGGGCAGGTGGTGGCGCAGGGAACGGTCGATGAGATCTGCCGGACGCCGGAGTCGATCACCGGACAATATTTGAACGGCAAGCGTTATATTCCCGTGCCTTTGAAACGGCGCAGCGGTACAGGGAACTATTTGGAAGTGAGGAAAGCGCGGGAAAACAACCTGCGTTCGATCAATGTGAAATTTCCGCTGGGCGTCTTTACTGCGGTGACCGGCGTGTCCGGTTCGGGCAAAAGTACGCTGGTCAATGAGATCCTCTATAAGGGGCTGGCGAATCGTCTGCAGCGCGAAAGCCGCCTGCGCGCCGGTGCGCATGACGACATCCGGGGCCTGGAGCATGTCGACAAGATCATTGACATCGACCAATCGCCGATCGGGCGCACGCCGCGCTCCAATCCGGCAACGTACACCGGCTTGTTTGATTCGATTCGTGAACTGTTTAGCCAGACGCCGGAAGCAAAGATGCGCGGTTACAAGCCGGGTCGCTTCAGCTTCAACGTCAAAGGCGGCCGTTGCGAAGCCTGCCGCGGCGACGGCATCATTAAGATTGAAATGCATTTTCTGCCCGACGTCTACGTGCCGTGCGAAGTTTGCAAGGGCGCGCGCTATAATCGTGAAACGCTGGAGGTTCATTATAAAGGCAAGACGATTTCACAAGTGCTGGACATGGTAGTCTCCGATGGCGTAGAATTCTTTCAGAACATACCGAAGATCCACCGCAAGCTACAGGTGCTGCAGGACGTAGGACTGGGCTATATCAAGCTGGGCCAGCCGGCGACGACGCTGTCGGGCGGCGAGGCGCAGCGCGTCAAGCTGGCCACGGAACTGGCGCGACGCAGTACCGGCAAGACGCTCTATATTCTCGACGAGCCGACGACCGGCCTGCATACCGCGGACATCCACAAGCTGCTGGAAGTGCTGCAGCGTCTGGTGGACGGCGGAGATACGGTGGTCGTGATCGAACACAATCTCGACGTGATCAAGACGGCGGACTACATCATCGATCTCGGGCCGGAAGGCGGCAGCGGCGGCGGTATGATCGTCGCGAAAGGCACGCCGGAACAGGTCGTAAAAGTGAAACAGTCCTACACCGGCCAATACCTCGCGCCGGTCCTGGCGAAAGGGATAAAAGAATAAAGGGTGAAAAAGGTGGAGTTTTAACACGAAGAAAAGAAGAAAAAGAAGAAAAGGAGAGGTTTGAATTTCTTTAATTCTTCAGCTCTTCCCCTCTTCGTGTTGAATCGTAACTCCATAAAAAAGCGACCACCTAGCGGCGGTCGCTTTTGATAACCTATCTGTGATGATGGATCAGTTTTTCTTCCGCTTCTGCAGGGGAGCTGTCTTTGGCTGGGGTCATCCGCTTATAGATGAACTGCGTATCGATATTGCCGCTGCAGAAATGGGAGTTATTCAGGACTTCCAAATGAAAGCCGATATTCGTCTTGATGCCGGAGAGACGGAATTCGGAGAGGGCGCGGCGCATGATCTTGATCGCGTCGCCGCGGGTGCGCCCGTGTGCGATGACTTTGGCGATCATCGGATCGTAGTAGGGCTGCACGGTCTCACCGGCGCAAACTCCGCTATCCACGCGAACACGGGGGCCGCCGGGTTGATGGTAAAAGTCGATCAAACCGGGCGACGGACGGAATTCATTTTCTGGATCTTCCGCATTGATGCGGCATTCGATCGCGTGACCGATAAAATCGATGTCTTCCTGTTTCTTATTTAACGGTTCACCGGCCGCAATGCGGATCTGACGGCGAACCAGGTCGATGCCGGTCACCATTTCGGTGACCGCGTGTTCCACCTGGATGCGCGGATTGATTTCCATGAAGTAGAATTTTCCGGTGCGTACGTCAAGTAAGAATTCGACTGTACCGAGATTGGTGTAATGGATACTTTTCGCCGCACGAATCGCAAGTGCGCCGACCTTGTGACGCATTTCCGGCGTCAGGGCGCTGGACGGTGATTCTTCAAGGATCTTTTGGTTGCGTCGCTGCAAGGAACATTCGCGTTCGCCGACATGCAGGACATTGCCGAAGTTGTCGGCCATAATCTGCACTTCAATGTGGCGGGCTTCCGAAATATAAGTTTCCAGGTAGAAACCTTTATGACTGACGTCAACTTTTACCAAAGCGGATAATAATTCGGCCTGCGATTGTGCGACGTACATCGATTTGCCGCCGCCGCCGGAAATGGGTTTTAAGATGACGGGGTAACCGATTTCTTCCGCCATACGGCAGGCGTGATCGGCGCTGCTGATCGGCTCACTGCCGACCGTCATCGGCAAACCGGCGCTGCGCATCGCTTCGCGGGCCGCGTCCTTGTTGCCTACCTGGCGGATGGTTTCTGCGTGCGGACCGACAAAAATCAGTCCGGAGTTCGTGACCTTTTCAGCAAATTCGGCGCTTTCCGAGAGAAAGCCGTAACCGGGATGAATGGCCTCTGCCTTGGCTGCTTTTGCCGCCATGATGATTGCGTCCATGTTCAGGTAGCTCTTGGCCGGATCCGCCGGACCGATGTGATATGCCTGATCAGCCAGCTTTACATGCAAGGCTTCCGCATCCACGTCGGAATAAACTGCAACGGTTTCGATTTCCAGCTCCTGACAGGCCCGGATGATTCTGACCGCAATTTCGCCGCGGTTGGCGATTAGTAGTCGTTTGAACATCGAAGTAGACCCCCCATTTGCATCAGCAAAAATTTTTACTGTGTTAAAAAATAAACTAATAGTTTTCATTATAGTATAGGAAAAGCGATTCCACAACCGATAATGTCAATGTATACAAAGAACAACGAGTTGTCAGAAAGCAATGAAAACAAGGCTTGCAAGCGATTCGTTATAGGCAGATACTAAGAGTAGGTGTTTGACAGTGAAAGGAAGAAAGGACGAGCAGGATGGACGAAGAAATCAGAGAAAAAATCAAAGAAAAATTGCAACATCTGCCGGAAAAACCAGGCGTTTATCTGATGAAGGATCGCGGCGGTCATATCATCTATGTCGGCAAAGCCGTTGTTCTGAAAAACCGTGTGCGTTCCTACTTTCAATCGCATAAGAATCACTCGCCTAAAGTGAAAGCGATGGTCAGTCGGATTGAAGATCTCGAATATATCGTGACCGGCAGCGAAGTGGAAGCGTTGATCCTGGAATGCAATCTGATCAAGCAGCATCGGCCCAAATACAATATCAGTCTGCGCGACGACAAGACCTACCCGTATATCAAAGTCAGTCTGCAGGAGGAATTCCCGCGTCTATACGTTGCGCGGCGCGTGGCGAAGGACGGCGCGCGCTATTTCGGGCCGTATACCAGCGCCGGCGCGGTGCATGAAACGATAAAACTGTTGCGCAAGATGTTTCCGTTGCGCAGCTGCCGGACGCTTGAACAGCGTCGTCCTTGTTTGGAGTATCACATTAAGCGTTGCCTGGGCCCTTGCGCGGGATTCGTTGAAGCGGCGCCCTATCGTCAGATGGTGCAGGATGTCTGTTTGCTTCTGGAAGGTCGCAGCGATACGCTGGCGCGTGAGTTGAAACGGCGTATGGCCGAAGCGGCGGAGGCGATGGAGTTCGAACGCGCCGCCCGCTTTCGTGACCAGTTGGCGGCGGTCGAGCAGATTACCGCACGGAATAACGGTGTGACCGGTGCAGGCGATCAGGATGTGATCGGTATTGCGCAAAGTGAAAATGGCAGTTGCGTACAGGTGTTTTTTATTCGCAGCGGCAAATTGGTGGGGCGCGATCATTTCCTTTTGACGGGAGCGGGATTGGATGAAGAACAGGCTGATGTTTTGACGGCTTTTCTCAAGCAATATTATAGTCAGGCCGCATTTATTCCCCGGGAAATATTATTACCGACTGCACTGCCGGAGGCGGAGTTGATTGCTGGTTGGCTGGGCGGACTACGCGAAGGCAAGGTTGAACTATTGGTGCCGCAACGCGGCAGCAAACGAGATTTAGTGACAATGGCTGCGGATAACGCATCCACCGTTTTGGCGGCGGAGAATCTGCGCCTCGCCGCCAAGATCAGGTTGGAAGACGGGGCGATCGAACAGCTTGCCGATGCGATCGGCCTGAGCGAAGCGCCGCAGCGCATCGAGTGTTTCGATATTTCCCATATCCAGGGCGCGGAAACGGTGGCATCGATGGTTGTCTTCCAAGGCGGACGACCGCATAAGGCCGCCTACCGAAAATTCAGGCTGGCAAGCCAGGACGGCAAACCGGATGATTTCAATTCGATGCGCGAAGTCGTCGGCCGTCGCTACAGCGGTACGCCGAAGGACTTGCCGGATCTGATCATCATCGACGGCGGTAAGGGCCAGCTTTCCTCGGCGCTTGAAATCATTCGCGCTGCGGGACATTATCAGATACCGGTCGTTGGACTGGCGAAAGAATTCGAACATATCTTTCGCGAAGGCGAAAGCGAGCCTGTCATCCTGCCGAAGGAATCGGCGGCGATGTACCTTGTGCAGCGCATTCGCGACGAGGCGCATCGTTTCGCGATCACTTATCACCGTAAATTGCGCAGCAAGCGTAATGTCGCCTCCGTACTCGATCATATCGAAGGCATTGGGCCGAAACGAAGGCAGGCGCTCTGGCAGGCGTTTGCCAGCATCGAGGAAATGCGCGCGGCGACGCTCGAACAGCTGTGCGCTGTTCCCGGCATGAACCGCAAGGCCGCGGAAGAGATGCAGAATTTCTTTCGCGCTACGGAGCAACGGCGGCAGGATGGTTAATAAAAGAATGGTTAATGGCAGGACGGGCAGAACGGCTAGAAGCTTTTTGAGCCAGGAGCCCTAAGCCAATAGCTACGAGACAATCCGCCTGAGTCTCATCTTCGCGTGACAAGTTGCTTCGAGTCGTAGTACAATGAAAGGGAATTCTGTGCAATAAGGCACAGCATCTAAGGAGGAATTTAAAATGAACAATAAAGCATTGTGGATAGTCCTGGCTTTAGTCGCGGTGATCGCTATAGGCGCTTTTTCCAGCTATAACGGTCTGGTCGGCATGAACGAAAGCGTTAACGGGAAATGGAGTCAGATTGAAAATCAGCTGCAGCGACGCGGCGATCTGATTCCGAATCTGGTCAATACGGTAAAAGGCTATGCGGCGCATGAACAGGCCGCAATTCAGGCTGTTTCGGATGCGCGTGCCAAATTAGCGGGCGCCCAAGGCCCTGCAGCCAAGGCGCAAGCCAACAGCGACATGAACGGCGCGCTTAGCCGTTTGCTGATGGTGGCGGAAAATTATCCGAACCTGAAAGCGGATGCCAGCTTCAAACAACTGATGGATGAACTGGCCGGCACAGAAAACAGAATCGCGGTAGCACGCAAAGATTATAACGATGCGGTGCAGGTCTACAATACGAAGATAAAATCCTTGCCGACCAGCATCTTTGCAGGCGCATTCGGTTTTACGCAGAAAGAATACTTCAAAGCGGACGAAGCTGCCAAAGCAGTGCCGCAGGTTAAGTTTTAACGATGCGATAAGGATAAGTTTTTAACACGAAGACACAAAGCGTGAAGGAAGAACGGAAGACTTTTTAGAGGCGAAGCGCTTCTTCAACAGGGCAGATATTATCTGCCCCTTCCCAGCTTCGTGTTGAAAAAATATGCTTTGCTTTTATTATTTTAGAAAGCGAAGATCTGCCGTCCAAAAGGGTAGATAGAGGGGCGATGGATATGAAACGATGGTTGTCTGCCTTGCTTCTCCTGCTTTTGCTGATGAGTTGGGCCGGTGCGGCGGGAGCGGAAACGCCGATTCCGCCGCGTCCGACATCCAGCATTTACGTACAGGACTATGCCGGCGTATTGGGAGAAGAAGCGAAGGGGCGCATCCGTTCACTAGGTGCGAAGCTTGCTTCGCAAACGAAGGCGCAGGTCATTGTCGTGACGGTTCCGACACTGGACGGCGCAAATCCGGATGAATTCGGACTTGCGATCTTGCGTCAATGGGGCGTCGGCGATAAGACGTTGAATAATGGCGTCGTGATGCTGGTCGCGGTTCAGGATCGGGTATCGCGCATTGAAGTAGGCTATGGTCTGGAAGGCGCATTGCCGGATGGCAAGACAGGGCGGATCCAGGACGAAAGCATGGTGCCGTTCTTTAAGCAGGGAAAATATGAAGCCGGAATCGTCAATGGCTATCAGGTGCTGACGACGGTTGTGGCGAAAGAATACAACGTGGATCTAAAGGCCGGCGGCACGCAAACCGCGCCGGCCAAACACTCCGCAAACTGGTTCGATGATCTGCCGACCTGGGTCAAGGTCTTGGCTGCGCTTGGCCTGATCGGCTTGCTTTTGATTGACTGGCTGTTTTTGGGCGGCAATATCACGTCGCTGATCATCCTGATTCTAACGATGGGACGCCGAGGCGGCGGTGGCGGAAGCGGCGGAGGCTCCGATGGATTTGGCGGCGGCAGCGGTGGCGGAGGCGGTTCCAATCGCAACTGGTAGAAAAAGATACAGAATGTTAGTTGCGAATGTTTATTGATTATGGTAAAATGGAGCCAGTAAAAAAATGAAGAGGAGCGAAGCAAATGGAAAAATGGGTATGTGTAGTATGCGGCTATGTCTATGACGAAGAGGTCGGCGATCCGGACAGCGGTATTGCAGCGGGAACCAAATTTGCCGATATTCCTGATAACTGGGTCTGCCCTCTCTGTGGCGTTGGCAAGGATCAGTTCGAAAAGCAATAAGAAGTGTGAACACGCGAATGACAATCGTCTCCGCGTGTTTTTTATGCTCTTTTGCAGTTCCGATCCGTAGGAGCAGCGAAGGCGCTGAAAAATATTCGACAACGCGAATGTACACTGGAAGTGGAATAAAATCCATTTGTTTTGTGAATTTTGGAGCGTTGTTTATACAGAATTTTTCCTCTTTACATTTATATAAAAATAGATATACTAGAGGTGTAGCCATGAAAATTGGTTTCGCGAGCTAACTTATGCTCCTGCTCAAGAGAAGTCCTTGGCATGGGACGTAGTGGACTCCAAACCGTTCTGGCCCAATATTTGTCCTGAGGAGGAGTTTGAACATGTACGAAGACAAAACAATGACCTGTAAAGAGTGTGGTGTGGAATTCATTTTCTCCGCATCCGAACAAGCGTTCTACGCTGAAAAAGGTTTCGCTAATGAGCCGGGCCGTTGCCCGACTTGCCGTGCAGCTCGCAAGCAACGCACTGGTGGCGACGCTGGCCGTCAACGTGAAATGCATGATGTCGTTTGCGCCGCTTGCGGTGTGAACACCCAAGTGCCTTTCCGTCCGAGCAGCGATCGTCCGGTATACTGCCGCGATTGCTTCAGCAAAGGTCGTTAAGATTTAGCAAAACAGAGCCCTTCGGGGCTCTTTTTTTTATTGCTTTTGCAATTAGCGGAACGAAAAGAGCAGGGGAAATTGGAATAATATAGAAAAACACAAAGAGATGCGTTGAATGGTCGGCTAAAGCCGGAGTAAGGAGGCGACGAGATGGGCAAAGTGAAAAGCAGCATCCGCCAACGCCTGATCTGGAGCATCAGTTTTTTGGTGACCGCATTATTGTTGGCGATTGCCGGCGGAACCTACGCCTACTTTTGGCATTCGGCAAAGCAATTGATCCTGCAGCAGCAATTTGCACTGGTCTCCAGTATGGCGCAAGGCGTCGATACGGATATTTCCGTTTCTTTGGAGAGTTTAAGCAATGTGGCCGCCGTTGCGCCGAGAGATGTCATAACCAATCCGGCAAAAGCGCAGACGTGGCTTGATAATCGTACCGGCATTCGGACGGTGTTCACGCACAGTATGATCCTGCTGGATAAAAATGGCGTCTTAATTTCGGCGTCACCGGCCAGGCCGGAGATTTACGGTAAATCGTATGCCTACCGTGAGTATTTTAAAGAGAGTATGCAAAGCGGAAAGCCTTATGTCAGCGCGCCATTTCAGACAGTAGTGAACGACAATCCGGTCATCATGATGACAGCGCCGATTTATGATGCGCAGGGCGAAGTGCTGGGACTGCTTGGCGGCGCAATCGATCTTTACAACAAAAGCGGCTTTTTTGATGTTGTGCGGGCGACGAAGGATGGAGAAACGGGCTATTTGTATATGTTTGCGCCGGATCGGACGTTGATCATGCATCCGGAGATGTCGCGCATCATGAAACAGGATGCCGCAGCGGGGAAAAATGAGTTGTTTGACAAGGCGCTGCTCGGTTTTGAGGGATCGGGCGAAACGATCAATTCCAATGGCGTGCCGATGCTGGCTTCTTTTAAACGCCTGCCGACGACCGGTTGGATCCTGGCGGCCAATTATCCTCTCGAGGAAGCGTACCAACCGATCCGGAATTTCATGAATTATTACTTGACGGCGATGCTGCTTGTGCTGCTCTTTAGCGTCGGGCTGGCGCAGAAAATCGGCGCCGGAATTGCGCAGCCCTTGGCCGAACTGACGCTGAAGATCCATAAAATGGCGCAGCCTGGGGCGGATCGCCAACAGCGTTTTAGCGCGAACGATATTCCAGAACTTGAAATGCTGCGCAATGCGGTGAATGCGCTGTTGGAGGAACTTGTCCGCCGGGAGCGGGAGCTGAAGGCCAGCAACCGTCAGTTGAATGAAGCGGCCTGCCAGGCGAAAGAATTAGCGCTCCAGGCGGAGGCCGCCAATATTGAGAAAAGTTATTTTCTCGCCAATATGAGCCATGAGATCAGAACGCCGATGAACGGTATCCTCGGTTTCATGCAACTGCTGGCGGATACGCCGCTTTCAGAGGAACAGGCGGAATATGTGCGGACGATGGAAGCTTCGACCGATACCTTGCTTGCGATCATCAACGATATTTTGGATCTGTCAAAGATCGAAGCCGGAAAAATGGAACTGGAAGAGATTGATTTTGATTTGCGGGCGACGGTCGAAGGGGCGGTGCTGCCGCTGGTTGCCCGCGCCAGAGAAAAAAAGCTCGAGCTCAATCTTCTGATCAAAGGCGATGTGCCGCAATTTGTCAGCGGCGATCCGACGCGGTTGAAGCAGGTGATCATCAATCTGATCGGCAATGCCGTAAAATTTACCGATTTTGGCGAAGTCACGCTGGAAGTCGAGCGTGATGCGGAGCGAATCCGTTTTGCTGTACAGGATACCGGAATCGGCATTGACGGGCCGACGCTGCAAAAACTGTTCAGGCCGTTTGTACAAGGGAACAGTTCGGCAACGCGTTATTACGGGGGGACCGGTTTGGGACTGACGATCTGCAAAAACATCGTCGAGCTGATGGGCGGCGAAATCGAGGTGCAAAGCCAGCTCGGACGCGGCAGCCGCTTCAGTTTCAGCCTCCGTTTGCCGCCTGCCGCCAATCAGGTGGCAGCGTGCGAACTGGACTATGCCGTCTTGCAAGGCAAGAAAATCATGGTGGTTGACGACAATGCGACTAATCGGGGCATTGTCAAAATGTACCTCAAGGATGTAGCGTGTGAAGCGAGCGAAGCTAACAGCGCGGCCGCGGCGATTGCCGCTATCGGCCAGGACGGAGAGCTGGCGTGCGATCTGTTTTTGATCGATGCCAATATGCCGGGCATGAACGGCTATGAATTGGCGGCTATGCTGAAGATGATTCCGGGGACGCGTGACATTCCAAGAATCCTCTTGACGTCTGCGGCAGTAAAGGGAGAAGCGAAAAAGGCGCAGGAAAAAGGCTTTTCCAGTTATTTGGCCAAGCCTTATCGGCGCAGAGAGCTGCTCGACTGTATGGCGATGGTTCTGCAAGGCCGCAGCGCGGGAGCGAAGGAAAGCGTTCCGTTCGTCACGCGCCATTCCGTGCAGGAAGTCGTCTTTAACAAGCGGCTTAAGATTTTACTGGTCGAGGACAACGAGGTCAACCGAAAATTCTTCATCCGCCTTTTGCGCTTGAAAGGGCTGCGCTGTGATATCGCGGTCAATGGTGAAGAAGCGCTGCGCGCTTGCCTGGCCAAGTCGTATGACATGGTATTCATGGATTGTCAGATGCCGCTGCTCGATGGCTACGAAGCGACGCGGCGCATCCGTGCGGCGGAAGGCAGCGCGCGGCATACGCCGATCATTGCGCTGACTGCGAATGCGATGGCCGGCGAGGCCGAAAAATGCCGGGCGGCCGGGATGGACGATTATTTGAGCAAACCGCTGGAAGTGGAGCGCTTATTAAGCGTAATCCTTCGCTACTCCGCCTCCTGTGGCGAACCGAGCGCGGCAAACGAATATGAGGCGGCCGTGGAACGTCTGATGACGGAAGTCGGTTTCGAAAAGGAAACCGCGACGGAACTTTTGCGCGAGGGGCTGCCCGGCATCGCGGCATTGCTCACGGAGCTGGAGACCGTGTTGGCGGCGCAGCAGCAGCCGGAGGCAAAGGCGATATTGCACAAGATAAAGGGAGCCGCGGCCAGTTTGCGCATTGATGAAGTCGCCGAAATGGCAAAAACGGCGGAAACATCGATCGAGGGCGGCGAAGTGGAAAAAATTCCGGCGCTGACGGCGAAGTTGAAAGAATGTCTCGCAGGAATCGCCGCGCAAGAGGCGGCGGGAAGCGGAAGAAATGTCGGAATTGAGTGACGAATCTTGCTATTTGAACGGTTCGTAATAAATTTCACTTGCCCCTGTACAAAGCGGAAAGGCAAGGATATAATTTGAGTTGGGTTCACATCTATATACTCTATTTTGAATTCGATTTAAGAGGAGGATGTCAGAATGAAAATTACCGTTGTAGGTGCAGGCAATGTCGGTGCAACTTGTGCAAACGTCATTGCGCAGAGAGAATTAGCTAGCGAATTGGTGCTCTTGGACATCAAGGAAGGCGTAGCTGAAGGCAAAGCGATGGACATGATGCAAACGTCGGCATTGCTTGGTTTCGACAGCCGCGTAAGCGGCAGCACTAACGATTACAGCAAAACGGCTGGCTCGAATGTAGTCGTGATCACCTCCGGTATTCCCCGCAAACCGGGCATGACCCGCGAAGAACTCATCGGCACGAATGCTGGTATCGTAAAAGGCGTTGTCGAAAACATCCTGAAGTATTCCCCGGATGCAATCTTCGTCATCATCAGCAATCCGATGGACACGATGACTTATTTGGCGTTGAAAGCCAGCGGACTGCCTAAAAACCGCATCATCGGTATGGGCGGCATTTTGGACAGCTCCCGCTTCAAATATTATCTCAGCCAAGCGATGGAATGCCCGTCCAGTGATGTACAAGGCGTCGTAATCGGCGGCCATGGCGACACTACGATGATTCCGTTGACTCGCTTTGCTACCCGTGCAGGCATCCCGGCTGCTCAGCTCTTGTCTGCCGATTGCCTGAAAAAAGTGGCGGCTGACACGATGGTCGGCGGCGCTACGCTGACCGGTCTGCTCGGAACGTCTGCCTGGTATGCTCCTGGCGCTGCCGGTGCGTTGCTGGTCGAAGCGATCGTACGCGATGAAAAGAAAGTATATCCTTGCTGCGTAGCATTGGATGGCGAATATGGCCAAAAAGATATCTGCCTGGGCGTTCCTGTCGTTATCGGCAAGAACGGCTGCGAAGAAATCGTCGATTTCAAACTGAACGCGGAAGAACAAGCCGAGTTCAATAAGAGCGCCGATGCGGTTCGCAAAATGAACCAGGTCCTGGCCGACATGAAAGTGATCTAAGTCAGGCTGACGAAGTGAAAAAACGGGGCGACTGCGGTCGCTCCGTTTTTTATTTATGAAAGCGGAGAAAAACGTGTCGCTTTTTAGAAAAAAATGTCGTAAAATAAGAAAGTAATGTTTTTTCTGACAATAAGGTCAGAGGGATGGGGAGGGAATTCTTTTGTCGACACGTCGGATGCCGATGGCGCTGCAATTGGCCTGTATGTTTTCCTTGGTAGCGGTTTTATTGTTGGGCGTATTGGGTTTTAGTCTTTACCAGCTGCAGGGAAGTAGTGCGCAAGGGGAGAATCTGCTGAAACACACGGCGGCTCGTTTGTCGCTCGTTAAGAGCGCGCATACCGATTTTACGCGGGCTTTGCTGGATATGCGAGGCTTCTTGTTTTATCCGGATGGCGCGGCATATGCGCAAGGCTACCGTGATAATATCAAAAAGAGTTTTGATAATGTGAAGCTCTTCCAGGAAAATTCAAAGCAGCCGGACACGGTCGAAGCCTCGAAGAAGCTGCAAAAACTGGTGGCGGACTATATTGATCTGGGTGAGCGACTGATCGTCGCGAAGCAGAAGAATGATCCGGGTCTGACCGCCATGACGGCGCAGGGGCGAAAACTGGTCAAGGAGATCGATGATCAATTCTCGGTCCTGACGCAGCTGCAGGAACAGTATATGGAAACGGGCGCCAATCAGCTGGTGGAAAACAGCCGGACGAGCGTGCGCCTGGCCGTCGCGGCGGCGGTGATGATCTTGCTCTTGGTGATTTTGATCGTCTATTTCTACAGCAAACGTACGGCCGGTCGTTTGGAGAAACTGAAGAACGATCTGCATCGCGTCAGTTTGCTTGATTTATCGCAGGACAGCCATCGGGCAGCGCTGAACGATGAGATCGGCGATATGGCCGCTGCGCTGCAGGATGTGCAACGCGAACTGCGCCGTTTTGTCGGCGGCGTCAACCAAGGCAGCCAGTCGCTGGCCGGTGCGAGCGAAATGTTGTCGCAGGCGGTTGCCGAACAATTGAAGGCGGTCGATACCGTTGCGCAAAGCGTGACGGAAATCGCCGGCGGCGTCGCGCAAAATACGAACAGCCTCGCCGGTTTGTCGGCGACGGTGCAGGAAATATCGGCCAATGCGCAGGCGATCAGCGCCAGCGCGGCGGAAGTGAGCGGCAGCACGGAAATCGCCGTTGGTGAAACGAACCAGGGAATGGCGCTGCTCGAGCAGGTGGTGAAACAGAACGCTTCGATTGGTCAGGCAATGGGCAATATCACCGAAGTGACCGATCACCTGGTTCAAGGCTCGGAGCAGATCAAAGGCATCGTTGGCGTGATCAGTTCGATCGCGGCGCAGACGAATCTTCTCGCGCTCAATGCCGCGATCGAGGCGGCGCGGGCCGGTGAGGCCGGACGCGGCTTTGCGGTCGTGGCGGAAGAGGTGCGCAAACTGGCGGAACAAAGCGCCAAGGCGACGGAAGACATCACCGGGATCATTGGCGTAATGGGCGATGAAATCGGCCGGGCTGCCGTTGCGGTCGGCGATGCCAACCAGGAAGCGGCCAGAGGGCGCGAGGCTGCGGACAGCACGCGGCAAGGCTTTTCCTCCATTCAAGAGAAACTGGCGACCGTGCAGCAGGGCATTCGCAGCATCGCCGAGGCGATGGAAGAGACGGCGCGCGGCACGCAGCAGATGGTACATGGCATTGAGTCGATCAGCGGCATTGCCGAAGGTACATCCTCGAATTCACAGGCCGTTGCCGCAGCAGCGCAAGAACAGGCAGCCGGCATGCACGGCATCGACCGTAGCGCGGTCGATCTGGAAAACCTGGCAAGAGAACTGGCGCAACAGGCGGCGCGTTTTAAAATATGAACGAAAAAAGCGCAGATGCTGTGCTTTGAGACTTTCGCCAAAACGCAATCAAGTGGGGCGTTTTTAACACGAAGAGTTGAAGAAGGGAAGAGCGGAAGGATTTTTAAATTCTTCTTCCTCTCTTCCCAGCGGGCCGATATGATCGGTCCGCTTCGATTCTTCGTGTTATCGTTTTTTTTACTCCTTCTGCCCCTTAATTTTATCGCATGCTATTTTTCAATTGTCTACACTCTGAGCGCAGGTACTGCGTTTTTTTCTGCGCGACGGACGCTTGTTAAAAAAAGGAATATGAGAATCGCGGCGAGAATATACAATCATTGTAGAAAGAGCAAAGGCGCTGGGCAGGAAATTCCTGCGGCGCTGGAGTATCGGCCCGAAAGGATAGTGGAGCCAAAGACGGTAAAGCGTTGAGCAGGCTGTACTGGAGGGAAAGGAATGTGGCATGTACTGGTAGCCGATGATTTGCCGGTAAACCGGACGCTTTTGATCAAAGTGCTCGGCAAGATGCCGGATGTGGTTTGGTTGGAAGCCGCCAGCGGCAGTGAAGCATTGGAGATCATGGAGAAAGAGGACGTCGATTTGCTGATGCTGGATTTGCTGATGCCGGATATGGACGGTTTTCAAGTGATGCAGGCGATGCGCGCCAAACGCAGCCTGCAGCATATTCCGATTCTCGTTCATTCGGCGGTGCAGGATCTTGACAGCATCCATCAGGCGCTCGGCATGGGCGCGTATGATTATTTCACCAAGCCTTTGACGCCGGAACAAATGAAATACATCATCCCGTTAAAAGTGCGCAACGCACTTGACAGCTATGGCGTGCAAAAGGAGTTGCGCCGCGCCAATGAACTGGTGGCGCGCGAATTGCGCCTGGCTGCTGCTTTTCAGCGACGTCTTGTCGGCGAAGAAAAACGCATTTGCACAAATGGCAGCCTGGTCGGCTTATACCTGCCCTGCCAGATGATCGGCGGCGATGTCTACGATTGTCTGCAGGTCGGCGACGCGTTCTGGGTGATGATGGCCGACGTTTCCGGGCACGGCATGGTCTCGGCGATGGTGGCTTCGATGGTCAAATTGGAATTTTATCATTGCGTGATGCGCGGCGGCAGTCCGGCAGAGATCTTAATGCAGATGAATGCGGTTTTTCACCATCTGACAGAAGGCGATGTCTTTCTGACCGCTTTTGTCGGTCAGGCAAGCGACGGTGTATTTCGTTATGCCAATGCTGGACATCCGAATCCTGCCTGGTGGAGAGAAGACGCGGCGCCTGATTTTCTCGGACAGGACAGTTTGCCGCTCGGCCTGTTTGCCGAAGCCGTGTACGAAGAGGAGACGTGCCCGATCAAAGACGGTGCCTGGCTGCTTTTATATACGGACGGCTTGCTGACGGAAGGCAATTGGTTTCAGGCGGACGTCAAGCGTCGCCTGACGAGTTTGCTCCACGACTGCAGGGACTGGTTGCCCGGACGGGAAAAGGAAGTGCTGGAATATTTGCGTCAGGCCTTCTTAGCCGAAGCGGAGCTAAAAGACGATGTGGCGATGGCCTTGGTGCGCTTAGAGTAATCGGGAGGAGGCGCGGACGATGAACTGCATACAGGTGGAAAAACTGCAGGAACTCTTGGAAATGATGGACGGCGATCAGGCGTGCGTAACGGAGATCGTCCGAGAATATCTGGCTGCCGGCTCGGACTGTGTGGCTAAACTGGCGCAGGCTGTGGAAACGGAAGATGCGCTGAACTTAAAGCGCGTTGCGCACAGTTTCAAATCCTCCAGCCATTACGTGGGAGCGGTTGATCTGGCCGGTGAACTGGCGGCGATCGAAGCGTTCGCGAACGCAGAGAATGTGGCCGATGCGGCGACGAGGATCGAGCCGGTTCGGCGGCAATATGCGCTGGCCGCGGCAGAACTTGAAATTTGGCTGCAGAAAGTATGAATGCTGGCAAAGAAGGCATTGTCTTGGACTGCAAGAGAGAGTATAATAGGGGCTAGCTTGATGCAGTGCAAGGAGGATATCATTGATTATGAGCGGGTTTTTACTGCGAATCTTGGCGATCGCGCTATTGGTGATGCTGGTCGCGCTCGAATTGCCGGGGCTGTTTGTCGATACGCTCGGCGCTTTGCTGGTTGCCGCACTGGTTGTTGGCCTGGCGAATGGAATATTGCGTCCCGTCTTTGCCCGTAAAGGCTGGCCGATGAAGGGCGCATGGCTGGTTGGCGCGGCGTTGCTCGTAAATATGATTGTTCCTGGTATGCTGATGAAACTGCTACCGGGCTTTCGCGTGGACAGCGCGATCCAGGCCGCGGCGGCACTACTGCTCCTGAGCGCTTCTAGTGCAGCGCTGAGCAAAGTTGTACAAGACCGATAACAGCAGGCGCCGAGGCGCCTGTTTTTAGTTTGAACGGACACATGGCAGGACGGCTCATAGCGCATGGCGCATAGTTAATGGCAGGATGGGCAGAACGACTTCGAGCCACGGGCCCAAAGCCCATAGCCCATAGCCATTCGTCACACACTATTTAGGAGGAACACGATGAAAATCAAATTAATCGCAATTGACATGGATGACACGCTCTTAAACAGCGAACTGGCGATCAGTGAAAGGACATTTGCCGCAGTGACGGCCGCACAGGCAAAAGGCGTCGCAGTGGCGATTGCGACCGGGCGGATGTTTTCCTCCGCACTGCCGTATGCGAAACAGCTGGCGATGCAGGTGCCGATCATCACTTACAACGGCGCTCTGATCCGCCATCCGCAAACGGATGCCACGCTTTTTCATCAGACGATCGAAGACGAAGCGGCGACGAAGGTCAGGCAGCTCTTCAAAGAGCGTGGCTGGTATCTGCAGGCGTATGTGAATGACCAATTATATGTGAAAGAACGGGGCAGGGAAGCGAAGTCTTATGAAGCCTTGGCGGGCATCCGTTCGATCGCTTTGGGCGACGACTTTTTTGCGCAGGCGCAGGCGCCGACCAAAATGCTGGCGATGGCTGAACCGGAGCTGTTGGCGGAAATAGAAGCGACGGTCAATGCGGCATTAGGCGGGCGGATTTTTACTGCCACCTCGAAGCCGACCTATCTCGAACTGATGCATCCCGACGTCAATAAGGGACGGGCGCTTGCCATGCTGGGCGAACATTTGGGCGTCGAACGCGACGAAATCATGGCGATTGGCGATTCCAACAACGACTATGCGATGCTTGAATATGCAGGGCTTGGTGTTGCGATGGGCAATGCTTCAGAGCGGGTAAAAAAAGTGGCGCAATTCGTGACCGACGGCAATGACGCGGACGGCGTCGCGCAGGCGATTGAACAGTTTATCTTAGCCTAGCGGCCTTTACAAATAAGTAACGTTGCGGTATGATAAAAGACGTTAACTGTATTTTTAAAACAGTTAACGTCTTTGCTTTTCAGAGAGCAGTTGGGCGGATTCTGTTTTAGGGAAGCGTGCTTTAAATTGCTTTCTAAATATAGAATGGTAATTTTTTTTAGAGACATGGTTAACTTTGAAAATAAAATAGTTTACGAGGAGCAATGAAAATGAATGAACACTTACAAAACATCCTGCGCTTAGGCGAAAAGGTCCTCGAGGGCGGAACTTTAAAGGAAGAGGAAGCGCTGCAACTGGCGGCGGTGCCGTATGAAGATCTGCCGTTCCTGTTGGCGATGGCGGATCGGATCCGGCAGGAATTTGTCGGCGCGGAGGTCGATCTCTGCGCGATCATCAACGGACGTTCGGGGAAATGTTCGGAAGATTGTCGTTTTTGCGCGCAGTCGGCGCATTATGGGGCGCAGGTCAAGGTCTACCCGCTCCTGGAAAAACAGGAGCTTGTCGCGGCCGCGCTGCAAGCGAAAGAAGCCGGGGCGCGCCGTTTCAGCATTGTGACGAGCGGGCGCGGCACGGAAAAGGATAAGGAGTTTTCTCTAATTCTTGAAGCGCTGCAGGCGATCAAAGAAAAGACGGGGCTTAAAGTCTGCGCTTCGCTCGGGACGCTGACGCAGGAACATGCACTGCAGTTGAAACAGGCGGGCGTCAGCCGATACCATCATAACCTGGAGACCGGGCGTAGCTTTTATCCGCGCATTTGCAGCACGCATACTTACGAAGACCGGGTCGTGACAATACAGCATGCGATGGCGGCGGGACTCGAGGTTTGCGCGGGCGGAATCATCGGTCTGGGCGAGAGCTTTGCGCAGCGAATCGAATTGGCGTTGACGCTGCGTAGGCTCGGCGTTCATTCGGTGCCGGTCAATATCCTCAACCCGATTCCCGGTACGCCGCTTGCCGGACAGCCGCCGCTCGCGCCGCAGGAGATTCTCAAAACGCTGGCTGTCTTTCGTTTTTTGCTGCCGGAACGCGGCATCCGCACTGCCGGCGGGCGGGAAGTGAACTTGCGCGATCTGCAGGGAACGGCACTCTTGGGCGGCGTCAGCGGCATGCTGATCGGCGGTTATCTGACGACAGGCGGACGCGAGCCGCAAGCCGACCTGAGGATGATTGCCGACTTGAATCGGGTGGTCGCGCCATGAGCGAACTCTATAGTTTGCGTATGCGCGCCGCGCAGGGCGGAGCGCATGAAGCTGGCGGACGCCATATTTCCGGCGCGGAAGCGATATTGCCGGAAGCGGAACTGAAAAGCGCTGCGCTTGCGATGCTGGAACGCGCGCTGGGCCATAGCCGGGGCAAGGCTGATTTTTTGCAACTGGTAGTCGAATGTGTGACGCCGGAAGAATTGCAAACGACGCCGTTGCTGCCGGTTTATGCGCAGGCGAATTCGGATATAGAGCAGGGACGGCGTTTGGCCTTAAAGGCGTTGACGCGTATGGGCGTTGCCAAAGAGGCGGCGCTCTCCGGACTAAATATGCTGGATGGCTTGTCTGACAGCATGCGCGGTGCGATGCTGGTCTGCGCAAAAACAGGTTGTCGTCTTGATGAAAGCGGTGCGCGCGGCATACGAGTAAGCCGAATTGGCAGCGCGGAGCCGGCTGCGTTTGCCGACTGGCTGCATCAGCATGCGATGCGCGGCGTGCATGTAAGAGAAGCACTTCTTTTGGCGAGTAAAGTGGCGGCCGCGCCAGGTATGGTCGCGGAACTTTGCTGGTCGGATGACCCGGAATATACGACAGGCTATGTCGCCGCAAAAACAGGCTATGTCCGTTTGCCGCATCTCAAAGTCTTGGGAAGTCCTGTCGGCGGCCGTATTTTTTTTGTTCGTCCGGAGGCCGATCTTAGAGCGCTGCGCCTTTATCTGGAAGAGACGGCGGTGTTGGTGAACGTGCCGGAGGCGACGGAAAGGAGTTGGCTGCAGCATGAAGTTCTGCCGTGAATATCTGGCAAGACGGCGCAGCGACGGTCTATATCGCGCAGTGGTCGAAACAAAGGCGCTTGACGCCGTACGGGTGCTGCGCCAGGGCCGCGAATGTTTGCTCTTATGCGGCAACGACTATCTCGGTCTGACGCAGCACCCGGCGCTTGCGCAAAAAGCGCAGTTGGCGGCGCAAGAAGAGGGAGTCGGCGCGGGCGGATCGCGCCTGATCAGCGGCAGCCATCCTTTATGTCAGGCGTTGGAACACGACTTGGCGGCGTGGAAAGGGACCGAAGCGGCGCTTGTTTTCAGCAGCGGCTACGCGGCGAATGTCGGTACGATCAGCGCGCTGGTCGGTGCGGGCGATGCGGTGTTCAGCGACCGGCTGAACCATGCCAGCATTATCGACGGCTGTCGTTTATCGGGCGCAGCGGTGTCCGTCTATGAACACCTGGATCTGGCCGACCTGGCGCGAAAACTCGCTGCACGCAAGAATGTCAGACGACGCTTGATCGTGACGGACGGCGTTTTCAGCATGGACGGCGATGTCGCGCCGCTCGACAAGCTGGCGGCGCTGGCGAAGGCACATGACGCCATGCTGATGGTGGATGATGCACATGCGCTGGGCACGCTCGGCGAGGGGCGCGGTACGGCGCATCATTTCGGCGTGGGCAAAGAAGTGACGATCCAGCTGGGGACGATGAGTAAGAGTTTGGCGGGCATGGGCGGATATGTCGCTGCCTCGCGTGAGGTCATCGAGTATCTGGTGAACTGCAGTCGAAGCTTCATTTTTTCGACCGCGCCTTCGCCGATGACGCTGGCGGCGGCGCGCGAGGCGCTGACCGTATTGCGGCGCGAACCGCAGCATCTGACGAAGTTGCAGGCTAACGGACAGTATCTGCGGCAAACGCTGCGCGCGGCCGGTTTGCCGATTCCTGAGGGCGAGACGCCAATCCTACCGCTTTTGCTGGGTTCTGCTACTGCTGCCAGCGAAATGTCGAAGCGACTGGAAAGCGCCTCTATCCTGGTCAGTGCGATTCGACCGCCGACGGTGCCGCGCGGCGAAAGTCGGCTGCGCCTGACGGTCTCAGCCGCGCATAGCCGAACACAGCTCGATTATGCGGCGAATGAAATCATCCGTTGCTGGCGGGCTTTGCAATAAAGTAGATAACGTCAAAAGAAAACGGGAGGATTTTGTATGGCTGGATTATTTATCACGGCGACGGACACGGAGGTAGGCAAGACCGTGATCACCGGCGCATTGGCGGCGGGCTTGAAGGAAATGGGGCTTGACGTCGGCGTCATGAAGCCGCTGGCTTCGGGCGGCAGCGTAGAATGGAAGGGTGTGCGTGTGGCGGAAGACGCCGCTTTTTTAATGCAGGCGGCCGGTATTTCCCCGTCAGAAGCGCCGCTGGTGAATCCGCTCTGCTTTGAACCGGCGCTGACGCCGGCGTTGGCTGCCAAAGTGAGCGGCGTCAGCGTCGACATGAAGCAGATCATACAAAGTTACCATCAATTAGAAGAACGTCACCAATATTTGCTGGTGGAAGGCGTCGGCGGAATGATTTCGCCGCTTTGCGATGATTACATTCTGGCTGATTTGGCGCAGGAACTGGCGCTGCCGCTGATCATCGTCGCGCGTGCGAATCTGGGCACGATTAACCATACGATTCTGACAGTCGAATATGCCAGACGGCGCGGCTTTGAAATCGCCGGCATCATCCTGAACCAATGGCCGGCGGAGGCGGGCGTGTTGGAAGAAAGCAATGCCTCCTATATCGAGCGTTTGAGTGGCCTGCCGATCCTGGGACGATTTCCGCGCTTTGAGGATCCGGCGCAATTGGCGCAACTGGCGAAGCAACATTTAAATTTATCTGCGATACAGCGGTGGCTGGAAGGAGAGAAGTGAAATGAAACAGGTGGAACAGTGGGATAAGGAGTATGTCTGGCATCCGTTTACGCAAATGAAAGAGTGGGTGGCGCAGCCTCAGCTCACGATTGTCGGCGGCGAAGGCGTCAAGCTGATCGATGATGAGGGTCGAAGCTACTATGACGGCGTCTCGTCGCTCTGGGTCAATCTGCATGGGCATCGCCATCCGACGATTAACCGCGCGATTGTCGAACAGCTCGATAAGATCGCCCATTCCAGCTTGCTGGGGCTGATCAATGAACCGGCTGCCCGTCTGGCGGCGGAGCTGATGGAGGTTGTCCCGGCCGGTCTGAAGAAGGTCTTTTATTCCGACGACGGATCGACCGCCGTTGAAATTGCGATCAAGCAGGCGTATCAGTATTGGCAGTTGAAAGGCAAAGCGAAAAAGAAAACGTTTGTCACGCTGGCCAACGCGTATCATGGCGATACGGTCGGAACCGTCAGCGTCGGCGGCATCGATCTCTTTCATCGCATCTTCAAGTCGCTGCTCTTTCCCAGCATCCAGGTGCCCTGTCCGAACTGCTATCACTGCCAATTGGCAAAGACGGAAGAATCTTGTGCGATGGCTTGTCTGACGGCTGTCGAAACCGTGCTGAAAGAGCGGCATGAAGAAATCGCCGCATTGGTCGTGGAGCCTCTGATCCAGGCTGCCGCCGGCATGCTGACGCAGCCGAAGGGATATCTGAAAGGTTTGCGTGAGCTGACGAAAAAGTATGATGTGCTCCTCTTGGTCGACGAAGTGGCGACCGGTTTCGGTCGTACCGGGAAGATGTTCGCCTGTGAACATGAAGGAGTTACGCCGGATTTCCTGATGGTGGCCAAAGGAATCACCGGCGGATATCTGCCTCTGGCCGCCACCTTCATGACGCAGGAAATCTATGAGGCTTTTCTGGGCGACTATGGCGAGCAAAAAACATTTTTTCATGGCCATTCCTATACGGGAAACCCGCTGGCTTGTGCGGCGGCGCTCGGCAATCTGCAGGTCTTTCGCGAAGAGCGCCTGTTGGAGAGTCTGCCAGGCAAGGTGGTGCAGGTAAAAACGGCATTAGACAAGATTGGTAAGCTAAAGCATGTCGGCGATATTCGGCAGTGCGGCCTGATGGTCGGCATCGAGCTGATGGCTGACGCCAAAACGAAGACGCCGTATCCCTGGGAAGCCGCAGTCGGCGCGCGCGTTTGCGCCGAAGCGAGACGGCTGGGCATGATTATCCGCCCGCTCGGCAACATCGTTGTCTTTATGCCGCCGCTCGCCAGCAAGGAAACAGAACTGGCGGAAATGACCGCAATCCTGGAAAAAGCGATCCGCAGCGTAACGGAAGATGGCGCAGGCCAAGACAGTCCGGCGGTGTTTATTTAACGGCAAGCGGGAAGGCTTTAACACGAAGAGAGAAGAAAAAAATAAAGAAGGGAAGGGTTTTTATAAAAAATCCTTCCCTTCTTTTTTCGTGTTGAAGTCAGGTGCAGTTTTCGGCTGCTTTTGCTTTTTTTCGCCTTTTCCCCTATAATTGGAGAAATATAAGGAAGGTGATTTTGCATGCAGATTTTAGTGGACTTGCATACGCATACCGTTTCCAGCGGCCATGCGTACAGTACGATAATGGAAAATGCGCAGGCGGCCGCCAAGCGCGGCATAACGATGCTGGCAATGACCGATCATGGGCCGGCGATGCCGGGTGGGCCGCACGAATATCATTTCGGCAATCAAAAGGTGATTCCGGAATATCTGTCGGGTGTGCGTATCCTAAAAGGCATTGAAGCGAATGTGCTCGATGCGGCGGGAAAACTGGATTTGCCGGTGGGACGCCTCAATAAGCTCGATATCGTCCTGGCCGGATTGCATACCAAATGCGCGCCAAATCAGGGGTGCGAAGCCAATACGGCGATGCTGATCGCGGTCATGCGCAATCCGCTGGTCGACGTCATCGTCCACCCGGGAAACCCGGAGTATCCGGTCGATATTCGCGCGGTCGTCGAAGCGGCGAAGGCGAACGATGTGGCGCTTGAAATCAACAACAGTTCCTTGAAACAATCGCGCTGCGGCAGCCGCCCGCTTTGCCTGGAATTCGCCAGACTCGCTTACCAGTCCGGCACGAAGCTGGTGCTGGGCACCGACAGCCACTTTGCCGATGCGGTCGGCGATTTTGGCGAAGCGTTGGTGCTGCTTGAAGAAGCGGGCGTACCGCTCGATTATGTCTTGAACACGATGCCGGAACGGGTGCTGGCGCATTTGGCGCGGCATCGCGCTCCGAAATAAGGAGGATTGCATATGGAGGCTGTAAGATTAGTGATTATCACCGGCCTGTCCGGCGCGGGCAAGACGCAGGTCGTGCGGGCGCTGGAAGAACTGGGCTATTTTTGCGTGGACAATTTGCCGCCGATGCTGATTCCGAAGTTTGCCGAACTGTGTTCGCAGTCTGCCGGACAGGTCAGCAAAGTGGCGCTGGTGGTCGACAGCCGGGGACGCGGCTTTTTTGACCATCTGGTGCAGGTGCTTGAAGATATGGAAGAGCAGGGCATTCAATATGAAATGATTTTTCTTGAGGCTTCCGATCAGGCGTTGATCCGTCGCTACAAGGAGACCCGTCTGCGCCATCCGCTGGCGCCGCACGGCCGGATTAGCGAGGGAATCGAGCGCGAACAGCAGAAGGTCGCGCCGCTTCGCGGCCGGGCGACGCATATCATCGACACCAGCGATATGACGACCGCGCAGCTGAAAGAAAAAGTCACTGGTTTATTTGCCAACGGCAGTGACATGGGAAAGATGAACATCACCGTCGTTTCGTTCGGTTTCAAATTCGGTATGCCGATGGATGCCGATATGGTCTTTGACGTCCGCTTCCTGCCGAATCCTTATTATGTGGAAAACTTACGCCGCAAGACCGGCATGGTTCCGGCGGTGCGCGACTATATTTCGAAATGGCCGGTGACGCAGCAGTTCATGGAGAAGTTATCCGGCATGATCGAGTTCCTTGTGCCGAACTATACAAAAGAAGGCAAGAGCCAGCTGGTCATCGCCATCGGCTGTACCGGCGGCATGCATCGCTCGGTCTATGTCGCCAGCAAAGTCTACGAGCAGGTGAAGAAGATGGGCATGAAAGTCACGCTGGAACACCGGGATGTGAAGCAGAACGTCGTCGAAGAACATATCGAGGAAGTGTGAGGATCTGAAGATGCATTTTTTAAAATGGCTGTATCCTGGCATTCGCCTGAAACGCTGGCTGTTTCTTTTCTCCCTCGGCGTGGTTTCTGCCAGTATGGGCTTGGCGATCGTCTTTAATTATCAATACGCCGGTACGCTGGAAGAAGCGATCTTTCGCATGGTATACCGGACGACCGGCCAATATTATTACGCGGTGACGACGATCGTCGGCAGCTTGATTGTGGCCGCAGGTTTGGGTCTGATGCTGCTTGCGACGCGCCGCATCGTGCGTTCCGTCGTCGAAGTGATGATTCCGGACGGTTCGGACAGTTTGATCGAGATGATTTTTCAAAAACGTAAGTTGAACAAGGGGCCGAACGTCGCGGTCATCGGCGGCGGCACCGGACTGTCGGTGCTGTTGCGCGGCATCAAAGGCGTGACCAGCAATATCACTGCGATTGTCACCGTAGCCGATGACGGCGGTTCTTCCGGCCGTTTGCGCCGCGAACGGCACATGATTCCGCCGGGCGATCTGAGGAACTGCCTAGTTGCGCTCGCCGACACCGAACCGTTGATGGAAAAACTGTTTCAGCATCGCTTTAAAGGCGAAGGAGATCTGGGCGGACATAGCTTCGGCAATCTCTTTCTCGCGGCAATGACCGAAGTAGCCGGCGATATGGAACAGGCGTTAAAGGAAGCCAGCAAGGTTCTGGCTGTCAAAGGTCAGGTGCTGCCCTCTACGCTGGAGGAAGTTCGCTTGATCGCACAGATGACTGACGGCAGCCTCGTGGAAGGGGAATCTGCGATTCCGAAGTCAGGCAAGAAAATCCGCAGCATCCGGATGCAGCCGGAAAATCCCGCGCCGCTCGCGGGCGCGCTTGAGGCGATTGCGAAGGCCGATGCGATCGTGCTTGGGCCGGGCAGCCTGTATACCAGCGTCATTCCGAACCTTTTGGTGGACGGCGTCGCCGATGCGCTGCGCCAGGCGAAAGCGGTCAAGATCTATATCTGCAATGTCATGACGCAGCCGGGCGAAACAGACGGCTATGGCGCATTGGAACATGTCCGGGCGATCCTGAAACACGGCGGTCCGGGAATTATTGATTATGTTATCGTTAATACGCAGGCAGTCGCCGAAGATCAAAAAGCGCGTTATGCGGATCAGGGAGCGGAAGCGGTCCTGGCCGATGCGGCGGCGATTGAAGCGCTGGGCGTCAAGGTCGTCGGCGCAAACATCATCAGCGAAACCGATTTGGTGCGCCACGATCCGCTGAAACTCTGTCGCACGCTGATGGGAACGATCTATAAATGCAAGCCGAATCCGGAAGGCGTCAGGATACTCGATTATTATCTGCTGGGCAATCAATTGAAGAAGTTGCAGAAAAGCGGCAGCAAGGAGTTGGAGTGATGGCGTCCTTTTCTACCGAAGTACGCAATGAACTGGCCCGGCTGAATGAGGAAAGTACCTGCTGTCAGCGGGCCGAACTGGCGGCGCTGCTCCGCATGGGCGGCGCGATGGTGCTGGGCGGCGGCGGCGTTGGCATGAATTTTACCAGTGAAAACGCGGCGGTCGCCCGAAAAGTACTGAGCCTGATCAAACGCGGCGTTTCGCTGCGTACCGAAGTCGTAGTCAGTCGGGCGAGACGCTTGAAAAAGAACAACAGTTATCTGGTCAAGGTCACACCGTCGCCGCATGTGAAAGAGGTGCTGCTCTCGCTTGGCATCTTGGGCGGTGAAGGCCTGAACATCGGCCAGGACAGTCCGCTGCTCAGGAAACAATGCTGCCGGCGCGCGTATCTGCGCGGCGCTTTTCTCGGCGGCGGTTCAGTCAATCGACCGGAAGGCGATTATCATTTGGAACTTGTCAGCGCCAATCCTGATTTCGCCCGGACGCTGGCGAAGGTGATGAAGGGCTTCTCGCTGCCGGTCGGACTGACCGAACGTAAACAGGATTATGTGGTCTACTTAAAGGGCGGCGATGCGATCACCGAGTTTCTGCAAATTATCGGCGCGCATAATGCGCTGCTTGATTTTGAAAATGTCAGAGTGGTCAAAGGCATGCGCAACCAGGTGAACCGCCTGGTCAACTGCGAGACGGCCAATCTGCAAAAAACCGTGAATGCCGCCGTACGCCAGGCGGCAGGGATTCAGCGTCTGGCCAGCCGGGGAGAATTGGAAAAACTGCCGAAAACGTTGCAGGAGACCGCGCATCTGCGCATCACGCACCCGGAAGCGAGTCTCCAGGAACTGGTCGATTTGCTGGATGGAAAAGTGAGTCGCTCCGGCCTCAATCACCGGCTGCGTAAACTGGAAGAATTGGCGTTGAAACTATAAAAGCATCTCGATCGGCTTTGTCGATTGGGATGCTTTTAGTTTCAACGTGCGCTAAAAAAAGAGCAGGTAAAAAATGGAATAATGTCGAAGGGATAAAAATAAACTCTCTTTCTTCTTCTCCTTTTTATGCGCGAACTGCGCGCGGCAAGTTGAAAAAAAGGCAGGTGAAGCGTATGCAAGAGGAAACGGTCAAGGCGCGTGACTACGGCTGGTGTCTGGGTGAATATGCGCGCGACAGTGTTTTTCTCATCAATCCGGACGGTTTGTTTCAGGAAGTGAACCGGGCTGCCCTGCAGACATACGGCTATACGCGGGAAGAACTGATTGGCATGAGCATCCATCAATTGAGGCGGCAGGATTCGATAGAAAAGATAAGCAAGCAAATGAAGCAGGCGCATACCGGCTCCATTCTATTTGAAGCGGTTCATTATCGCAAGAACGGTACGTTTTTTCCGGTAGAGGTCAGCAGTCAGGGCATCACACTGGACGGTGAAGAGTACATTGTCAGCGTGGTGCGCGACATCAGCGACCGCAAGGCGGCCGAAAAAGAGCAGCGCAGAATTGAAACGGATCTGGTGCGCAGCAATGTCTGCCATCTATTGCTCAATGAAGTGGCGATGCGCGTCTTGACGGAAGAACCGGCGCAGGAAATTTTGCAACTGATCTGTCGCTCGCTAGTCAATATTTATCAGCTGGAACTGGTCTGGGTGGGCAGCAAAGAGGCGGCTGGCTCGCTCACCGTGCAGGCCTGGGCCGGTGAGAGCGTTGACTATCTGGAAGATATAAAGGTTTGCTGGGACGAAGGACCGGAAAGCCAGGGGCCGGCAGGCAAGAGTATTCGCAGCGCCAGCACGCAATTGTTCGACGTCGATCACCCTGACTTTAAACCATGGCGCGAGCGAGCCGCACAGTTCGGCTTTCGTACGATTGCGGCGGTGCCCTTGATTTGCCGTGATAACGTGATCGGCACGATCAATCTCTATTCGAATCAGGAACGATATTTTGATACGGGCTTGCTGCAGCAGATTGAGCATTTTGCCAGTCAGACGGCTGTTGCGCTGGAAGCGGCGGAAAAGCGCAAACGGGTAAACTTGCTGTCGACGGTTGTAAAATATGCCGGCGACGGCATTGTCGTTACCGACTGTGCGGCTGTGATCCAGTGGGCGAATCCGGCTTTTTGTCGCCTTAGCGGCTATGCTGCCGAGGAACTTGTCGGCAAGAGTATGGCAATATTCAAGAGCGGCTATCAAGACAAGAATTTTTACCAGCAGCTGTGGCGACAAATATTGAGCGGAAACTTGTGGCGCGGAGAAATAGTCAACCGGCGTAAGGACGGCAGTCTGTACGTCGAAGAAATGAGCATCACGCCGGTGTTGGATGAGCATAAAGAAATCAGCGCATTCATTGCGATCAAGCAGGATGTCACCGAACGGCACGAGGCGCAGGAAAAAGTTCGTCAGTCGCTAAATTATTATATTCAATTATTCGAGGATTTCCCGACCTTGATTTGGCGGGCGGATCGTAATGGGCAACTGGATTACTTTAATAAGAAATGGCTCGAATTTACCGGACGGAGTAAAACGGAAGAAGAAGGCTCCGGCTGGTTGGAAGGCGTCCATCCGGAGGAACGTCAGTTGTGCCAATTGGTGTATCGTGAAAACATGGAACGCCAGACTCCTTTTAGAATCGAATACCGCTTGCGCGCTCAAGATCACGGATATCGCTGGATTGTGGCGATGGGAATGCCTTTTTATGATTTAGAGGGACATTTTGCAGGTCACATTGGCGCTTGTTATGATATCAGCGATATGAAGCAAGCCGAGATAGATCGCTTGCAGGCGTTGAAAATGGCGGAAAAAGCGGAACGCATGGCATCGCTCGGTGCGATGACGGCCAGCATCGCACATGAAATCAATCAGCCGTTACATGCGATCAAATTGGCGGCGGACGGTTTCTTATACTGGCAGGAAAAAGGCAAAGCGCCGGAGTTGGAAAAGTTGACGACGAGTTTGCAAAAAATATCGGGTGCGGTAAACCGCATCGACAACATCATCAAGCATCTGCGCAGCGTATTTTCCGGTCAGGTTGACGTTAAAGAAGGTGTCTGCGACTGCAACCAGGCGGTATACGATGCCTTGGAACTGGTGGGAGCTCAAATGCAGGCGCACGGCATCAGCATCAGCCGCCAGTTTGCCGCCGAATTGCCAAAGATCAATGCGGACGCCAAACGATTGGAAGAAGCGGTCATTAATATGCTGATCAATGCAATGCAGGAACTGGACAAACTGCAAAAGCCGGATAAGGAAATCAGTTTAAAGACGTTTTGCCAGGACGATTGCGTCGTGCTGGAAATGGCCGATAACGGTCCGGGCGTCGACAGCAGCCTGCGTGAGCGGATTTTCGAACCGTTCTTCACGACGAAAGGGGCGGGGAACGGCATGGGGCTGGGACTGGCGATTGTCAACAATATCATTCGCTCGTTGGAAGGTTCTATCGAAGTGCAAGACCGGACGGGCGGCGGCGCTTTGTTTACGATTCGACTGCCTGTTCTCAGACGGGGCTGAAAACGCAAGCGACGGAAAGGAGAGCGGCGAGCAGGATGAATATTTTGCTGATTGACGATGACAGGGATTGTTTGGAAAGTCTGGCGGCAGTGATTGAACCGGCCGGACATAGCTGTGATATTTATACGGTGCCGGAAGAGGCGGTAGCCGCTTATGATGGCGTGAAGCATCAGGCGGTCATTACCGATATCAAAATGCCGGGTTTAAGCGGCATCCAGGTCCTGCGTCTTATCAAAGCGAAGAACGGCAAAGCGAAGGTCTTGCTGATGACCGGTTACGGCGATGTCGATACGGCGATCGCCGCGGTCAACTATGGCGCTTACTATTTCTTCAGCAAACCGGTGAATATTGATGAAATCATTGAAGTGCTGGAAAGAATCGCACGCGAATGAAGCTATGGCGCTGCCTATCTATTTGGCGGGCGGCTCGTACAGCAAGGCAGACAGAGAAACATTGCGCCGCCTTCGTAAAGAAAGCTAAGCACGCTTGATTGCAAAGGGGGAAGGGCGTATGACACAGATCCGGGCGAACAGCGCGACTGACTCGGCTTTGTTTAGGGAGATGCTCTCCCGCAGGCCGGAACAGAAGGTGAAAAGCAGCGGCAAAGGCGAAAAGATTGTTGCGATCGGCGCTTCAACGGGAGGAACGGAAGCGATCCGGCGGCTGATTCGCGAACTGCCGCTCGATTTGCCGGGCATGCTCATCGTACAGCATATGCCGATCGGCTTTACCAGACGTTTTGCGGACAGCCTGAATCAAGAGGGGCGTTTTAAAGTCGCGGAAGCCAAGAATGGAGACTGCGTCAGGCCGGGGCAGGTCTTGATTGCGCCAAGCGGGCAGCATATGACGGTGCGGCGTTCTGGCGACGTCTACATTGTACAGTGCAGTGACGGCGCTACTGTTAACGGACATCGTCCGTCGGTCGATGTGCTCTTTCATTCGGTTGCCAACGCTGCGGCGGCCAACGCGGTCGGTGTAATCCTTACCGGCATGGGCGCCGATGGCGCTGCCGGTCTGGTTGCGATGCGCCGGGCCGGTGCGAAGACGATCGGCCAGGATGAAGGAAGTTCCATCGTGTATGGAATGCCAAAGGTCGCCGATGATCTGGGCGGTGTGGAAGTGGTGCAGCCGCTCGAAGGCATTGCCGCTTCGATCGTGCGCTGCCTGGGCGGTGTCTGGCCATGAGCATGCTGATTGTCGGAGTGGGTGAACTGAAATGCTCCAATCGCGAAGAAGATTCGCTCCGCACCTTTGCGCTTGGTTCTTGCGTCGGCGTGATCGCCTTTGCACCGAAAATCAAAGCGGCGGCGCTCTTGCATCTGGCTTTGCCGGAATCGAAGATCAACAGGGAGCTGGCCAGGCGTGAACCGGCGCGTTTTGCCGATACCGGCGTTCCGTTGCTCTTAGAACTCATGGCGCAGTACGGCTGCCGGCCGTGCGATATGATCATCAAACTCGCAGGCGGTGCTACGATCAAGGATCAGGAAAGCTTTTTTGCGATCGGCAAACGCAATATTCTGGCGGTGCGTGAGACGCTGCAGTACTATCGTCTTGGCGCTGCGGCGGAAGATGTCGGGGCTGATTACAGTCGCACCGTCACCGTACGCGTCAGTGACGGAGCGGTGCTGCTCTCTTCGCCGGGCCGCGGCGAGTGGCTGTTATAAGAGCAAAGCAGCGCAAAGACAAGGGTGGCGAATTCGGGCACGAACGGGAAAGCAAAAGGAGGTGCAGGCATGAAAACGATGCAGGAACGGCGCGGAATTTTGCAAAAAGCCGTGATCGAGACCATTGAAAACATGTCTTTGTTGGAGGGCGGTTGCTGTGTGGAGGAGCCGTTGCAAGTGCCGCTGCAAAAGGAGCGGGTCGAACGGGCCAGCCTGACGATTTGTTCGCCGCAGTATGCCGAGTTCCAGGTTTTGATCACGAAGCTGCTCTTGGCGGATCTTGTGCAAATTCTCTATGGCGCAGAAAAGGAGGAAGTAACGCAAGATATGGAAAACGAAGTGCTGGCGGATATTCTTAACGCGGTCGCGGAAAAAGTGCTGCAGACGAAAGCGGTCAAAGCGTTTGACAAAGCAAAGGAACGGATAGGCGGCGAGCGGGAAAGTTGCAGCGTCAGCTGCCGTTTCGAGCAGGAAGAAAAAATTCTTTCCGTCAGTTGGCATCAACCGAAAGAGAAGCAAGCATCTGCTTTTGCCAAGGAAAACGAATGGACGGAGCGGATTGACTATTGATTATTGAAGAAAAAAACAGTACAATGAAAGCAGTGAACTATTTCGGCAAGGAGGGATACATTGATGGCAAAGCACATCATCACGGTAAACAAGCTTTCCCTGCAACAGACGGTACACACCGGCGGCTGCGGCGAATGCCAAACTTCCTGCCAGTCGGCTTGCAAGACGTCTTGCACCGTTGGCAACCAGGTCTGCCAGAAGTAGGCTGCAAGGAAACCCCATGCCAGGGACCCTGGCATGGGGTTTTGTGTGTAAGAAAACATTCTTGGCGAGGGTTGCAGAGTAGAACGGTTAACACGAAAAAGGGAAGGGAAGAGACGAAAGGCAGGGAGAAGAAATGTAATCGCTAAGCCGCAATGCGGCTTCTGTGATGGTGCGGCCAGCTGTGGTTTTAAAACAGTTTTTTCTATCTTTGCCTTTCTTTCTCTGTTCGTGTTAAAATTGCGCCGTAAGCCTTCTTGTTATCTAAAAGACCGCGCGGCGGTTTTCTTAAAATGAAAGGAATTAAGCAAAAAGATGAAGATTCACAAGTTTTTTCTCAACGGACTCTATATCGTACTGGATATCAACAGCGGGGCGGTCCATATCGTCGATAAGATGGTATACGACCTGCTTGACGTATACGACGGCGAAAATGGTGAAGCGGCCGCGCAGGCTTTGACGGGACGTTATCCGCAGGCCGAACTGAACGAGGCATTGGCTGAGCTGGCGGAACTGGTGACGGCAGAGCGTCTGTTTTCCCCGGATCTGCCGATCCCGACCACGTTTCAGGAAAAACCGCTGCTGAAATCACTCTGCCTGCATGTGGCGCATGACTGCAATCTGCGCTGCGGCTACTGTTTCGCCGGAACCGGTGATTTCGGCCATGACCGCGGCTTGATGTCGCCGGAAGTCGCCTGCCGGGCGATCGATTTCATCATTGAAAACGGCGGTTCGCGCCGCAACAGCGAAATCGACTTTTTTGGCGGCGAGCCGCTGATGAATATGCCGACCGTAAAAGCGGCGATCGAACATGTCAGACGCCGCGAACAGGAAACCGGCAAGAAATTTAAACTCACGCTGACGACGAACGGCGTACTGCTGACGCCGGAAATCACCGAATATCTTAACGCCAATGAGATCAGCCTGGTGCTCAGCCTTGATGGTCGCAAGGAAGTGCATGACAAGATGCGTCCGTTTACCGAAGGGGTCGGCAGCTATGACAAAGTGCTGGCGAACCTGCAGGCTGCCGTTCAGTCGCGCAATGATCAAAACTATTATCTGCGCGGTACGTTTACGGCGCATAATCTCGATTTTGCCGCCGATGTGCTATCAATGGCCGATGCCGGCTTCAGCCAGCTGTCGGTTGAACCGGTCGTCGGCAAAGATGTCGATTATGCAATTACCGAGGAACATTTGCCGCAACTGTTTGCGGAATATGAGAAACTGGCTGAAGCGTATTTGGCGCGGCGCAAGGCCGGTAACGGCTTTGATTTCTTCCATTTCAATCTCGACCTCAGCAACGGTCCCTGCGTCGCGAAACGGCTCAGCGGCTGCGGCGCGGGACATGAGTATATGGCCGTGACGCCGGAAGGCGATCTCTACCCCTGCCATCAATTTGTCGGGCGGGAAGAGTTCAAACTCGGCGACGTGTTCACCGGCGTGCAGAATCAAGAACTGCCGCAACAATTCCGGCAGACGCACGTCATGAAAAAAGAAGCGTGCAGCACCTGTTGGGCACGTCTTTATTGCAGCGGCGGCTGCCATGCCAATGCCCATCAGTTCCACGGCACGATCGAGCAGCCGTATGAAATCGGCTGTGAACTGCAAAAGAAACGTCTCGAATGCGCGATTATGATTCAGGCGATTCGGGCGATTGAAGGGTAACGGCGAAAAGTTGCTGGCTGTGGGCGGAAACGGCTAATGGCGATGAGCCAGCCGTACTGCCGATAGTTATTAGCCAATATCTGAAGGAGGCGGTCGTATGCCTCGTCTGCAAATTTGCATAAGCGGTATCGTACAAGGGGTCGGTTTTCGTCCCTTTGTCTATCGTTTGGCATGTGCGCACCGACTCAGCGGTTGGGTGCGCAATGATAACCATGGCGTAGAAATAGAGGTTCAGGGGCGAAAAGCAGACCTGAGCCTTTTTTTGCATGCGCTGCAGGAAGAAGCGCCGCCCGCCGCGCTTATCGGTGAACTGCAGCAGTTCTATCGCGAAGAAATAGAAGAAGAAGACTTTGTTATTTTGCCGAGCCAAGCTAAGCGGGCGGGGCGCGCCTGGGTAGCGGCCGATCTGGCGACTTGTTCGGATTGTTTGCGTGAACTGCGCGATCCGTCAGAACGGCGTCATCGTTATCCGTTCCTGAACTGTACGCAGTGCGGCCCTCGCTACAGCATCATCCGACAAATGCCCTATGATCGGCCGCATACTTCGCTGGCGGATTTCACGCTCTGCCCGGACTGCAAAAAAGAATATGAAAACACGGCTGACCGTCGTTTTCATGCGCAGCCGATCGCCTGTCCAAAGTGCGGCCCATCGTACTGGCTGGAACGAGAGGACGGAAGTCGCAGCGAAGGCAAGGCGGCGATCGAGGCCGCGCGACAATTGATCGCCGCTGGAGGGATTTTGGCGATTAAGGGAATCGGCGGCTGCCATCTGGCCTGCGATGCCCGACAGGAGGACGCGGTGTCGAAGCTGCGTCGGCGCAAGAAGCGCCTCTTGAAACCGTTCGCGCTTATGGCGGGCAGTCTTGAGACGGCGCGGGAACTGTGCAGGGTTTCGCAACAGGAGGAAGAGGCGCTGAGCGGTCCGGCGCGTCCGATCGTCCTATTGGAGCGACAGGAGAGCGTTCTTGTAGCCGAAGGGGTCGCGCCCGGACAGCGACGCCTCGGCGTGATGCTGCCTTATACGCCGCTGCATGCGCTGCTTCTCGAAAAAGAGGACGTCTGGGTAATGACGAGCGGCAACGACGCGGATGCTCCGATGCTGTATCGCGATGCGGAAATGCGCAGCGGTTTACTCGGTCTGGCAGACGCGTGGCTGTTGAATGATCGTCCGATTGTCAGGCCGATTGACGACTCGGTCTTGCAAATCGTCGCAGCGCGCGTCTGTATGATCCGTCGCAGTCGAGGCTTTGCGCCGCAGCCGCTGCCGTGCCTGCCAGCGACGCAGACGATTTTGGCGGCAGGCGGCGATTTGAAAAACACTTTCTGTCTGGCTGACGAAGGGATGGCTTTTCTGAGCGGCCATATGGGCGATCTGGCGGAGGCGTCCGCGCAGGAAAATTATCGGCAACAGCAAGAGGAATTGCAGAAGCTGCTCGATTGTTCACCGACGGCAGTGGTGTATGATCTTCATCCGGCTTATCATTCGCAGCGCCTGTTTCGGAAAACGTTGCTGCCGTCGCTTTCGATCCAACACCATCATGCGCATGCCGCGTCGGTTTTGGCCGAACATCGCCTCACCGGACCGGCGCTTGGCGTCGTGCTTGACGGTACCGGTTACGGGACGGACGGCAGCCTGTGGGGCAGCGAGTTTTTAGCGCTAAGCGGCGCTTCGTTCAAACGCTTGGCTCACTTTTCTTATCTGCCGTTGCCGGGCGGCGAACAGGCTGTCCGGCAACCCTGGCGCTTGGCGGCCTGGATTCTGAGCGAACTGTACGGCGACAATCCGGTAGCGTGGCCGATTCAGCTGGAACTGCCTGAAGGCTGGCCAGTTTTGCGTCAAGCGGTCCGCCAGGGTTTGGCGAGCGTGCCTGCCTGCGGCGCGGGGCGTTGGTTTGATGCAGCGGCCGTCATCTTGGGTTTGGGAAGGGAGAATCAGTATGAAGGTCATTTGGCGGGACTGCTGACGGAAGCGGTGCAAGGCGAAGGCGAATTGCTGCACTACGCCATCTTGCCGGGAACGCCGCGCCAGATCGATCTGCTGCCGCTGCTCAAAGATTTAGCGGAAGGCGTTCTTGCCGGAAAAGAAACCGCTCATCTCGCGGCGTCCTTTCATCTGACGCTGTTTCAGGCGCTGCGCGAAATGCTGCTCTTGCTGCGCGTTGAAACGGGTCTTAACACCCTCTTGTTGAGCGGCGGCGTCTGGCAGAATCGTCATTTGCTGGCGCGGGCCTTGCTCTGTTTACCGGAGGATGGTTTTGCGGTATACTGCAATCAGCAAGTGCCTGCCAACGATGGCGGGCTATCCTTGGGGCAAGCATGGATTGCCGCTTCGCGGTTGAAGGAGGAAGAGTCATGTGTTTAGCGATACCGGGACGGATTGTAGAGCGGAAGGAATATATGGCGACGTTGGAAATTAACGGTGTGCGACGAGAGGCAAGCCTGATGCTGTTGCCGGAGGCGCAGGTCGGTGATTTTGTCTTGTTGCATGCCGGATTTGCCGTGCAGCGTATCAATGAACAGGAAGCGGAAGAGACATTGGCTTTGTGGCGGGAGTTGGAAAATCATGCAGATGTTGACGGCTGAGGAAACCGGTCGCGCAGCGGCCCGTCTGACGGCTGAGATCAAAAAGCTCGCTGGCGGGCGGACAATCCGAATCATGGAAGTGTGCGGCACGCATACGGTGGCGATCTTTCGCCATGGCATCCGTCAACTGCTTGGCGATGCGGTCGAACTGATCAGCGGCCCGGGCTGCCCAGTCTGCGTGACGCCGGCGAATTACATCGATGCTGCGCTGGCTTGCGCAAAACAGCCCGGCGTTATTCTTACGAGTTACGGCGATTTGCTGCGCGTGCCGGGCAGCCGTGAGAGTCTGGCTGAGGCTAAGGCGCAAGGCGCGGATGTGCGGGTTGTCGTTTCGCCGCTTGATGCATTGGCGATTGCGCGGCAAGAGCCGCAGCGCAAGGTTGTCTTTCTCGCGGTCGGCTTTGAGACGACCGCGCCGACCGCGGCGGCGGCGCTGCTTTCGGCAAGACAAGCGGGTGTGGAGAATTTTTTGCTGCTCTCCGCGCATAAGACGGTGCCGCCGGCGCTGCGCAGCTTGCTGACGCAAGGGGCCTGTCTCGACGGTCTTTTGCTGCCGGGGCATGTCAGTGCAGTCATCGGCCTCGCGCCGTATCGCTTTTTAGTCGATGAGTTCGCGCTGCCGAGCGTAGTGGCAGGCTTTGAAGCGCTGGACATTTTAACGGCGATTCGTGCGCTAGCCCGGCAGATCGCCGCTGGACGAGCGGAACTGGAGAATCAGTATCGGCGCGTCGTCTTGCCGCAGGGCAATCCGCAGGCGATGAAGATTTTACTGGATGTGTATCAGCCTGTCGATGTCGAATGGCGCGGTCTCGGCTTATTAAAAGAATCAGGACTCGTCCTGCGCCCCGCATACCAAGTGTACGATGCCTCGCTCGTACTACAGCTGAAGACGCAGCCTGCGGTGGAACCGAAAGGCTGCTGCTGCGGTCTTGTCCTGCAGGGTCGCATGCAACCGGCGCAATGTCCGCTTTTTGCGCGGGAGTGTACGCCGCTAAAACCGGTCGGAGCCTGCATGGTATCGCGTGAAGGCGCTTGCAGTGCCTGGTATAATTACGGGAAAAGGGGCGAAGGCGCATGAAGGATGATTTGATCTTACTGGCGCATGGCGGCGGAGGCCTATTGACGCAAGAACTGGTGGAAGAGATTATGCTGCCCGCGTTTAAAAATTCTGCCTTAGCGGCGAGGGACGACGGCGCGCTAGTGCAAATTTCAGGCACGGAGCTGGTTTTTTCTACGGATGCCTATGTGGTGAAACCGCGCTTTTTTCCCGGCGGCGACATCGGCAAACTTGCGGTCTGCGGCACCGTCAACGATATAGCGGTCTGCGGTGCGAAACCGCTCTATCTTAGCGTAGCGTTCATTATCGAAGAAGGTTTTTCCCGGCGCGAATTGAGCGAGATCGTAGCATCGATGGCGCAGGCGGCGAAAGAGGCGGGTGTTCAGATTGTCACCGGCGATACGAAGGTCGTCGAACGCGGCAATGTCGACGGGCTCTATATCACGACTGCCGGAATCGGACAGCGTCTGCCCGGAATCACGGTATCAGGAAGTCTTGCGAAAGCAGGGCAGGATATCATTCTCAGCGGCAGCTTGGGCGAGCACGCGATGACGGTCATGGCGCAGCGGCATGGACTGACATTGCCGGAGGAAATCCGCAGTGACTGCGCGCCCTTAAATGGCGTGATTGAAGAATTGTTGCAGGCCGTGCCGCAGATCAGCGTGCTGCGCGATGTGACGCGCGGCGGCCTGGCGACCACTTTGCATGAGATCGCAGAGCAGTCCGGCGTGACGCTTACGATCGCAGAAGAGGCGATCGTTGTGCATCCGGCAGTCCGTGCCGCGGCAGACATGTTAGGTTTCGATCCTTTATATTTAGCGAATGAAGGGAAATTTCTGATTTGTGTCGAATCTACTTACAGTCAAAGAGTTGTAGATATTTTGCAGCAACATGCAAAGAGCGGTGACGCGAGCATCATTGGGACGGTCGGCAATGGATTGCCTGGCCGCGTGGTGCTGAAGACTCTGGTGGGCGGAGAACGGATACTCGATATGCCGCTGGGGGATTTGCTGCCGCGAATTTGTTGAGACGAGACTGTTTCGACAGAGTTTGTGTCGTGCAATAGTCTCTGAGAGGCTGGAGGAGGACCGCATCATGCCCCAAATGGAATATGGCTTGCGCATGGATCTCAGCCAGAAACTGGTGATGACGCCGCAATTACGGCAAGCGATTGCCATTTTGCAGTTGCCGGCGCTTGAACTGGCGACCATGGTAGAGCAGGAATTATTGGAAAACCCTGTCCTGGAAATGGAAGAGGAACGCGAAGAATTTTCGCCGGAAAATATCGTGAAACTGGCCGAATACTTACAGTCCGGCGAGCGCAGCGCTGCGGAAGGCGGCGGGCGAATCGAACGGGAAGACAACGGCAACCCGCTGGAGCGCTTCTTAAGCCAGGAAAGCACGCTGCATCAACATTTGGAATTGCAGCTGAGCTTGCTGTCTTTGAATAAAAAGGAAAACTGCATCGGCGAATATCTGATTGGCTGCATCGACGATAACGGATATTTGTCGGGCAGCATTGATGAGGCGGCCGAAAGCATCGGCGTAGCGCCGGAAGCAGTGGAAAAAGTATTGGCTTTGTTGCAAGGCTTCGATCCCGCCGGCGTTGCGGCGCGTGATTTGCGCGAATGTCTGCTCCTGCAATTGCGACAGAAAGAGTGCTGCGATCCGCTGGTGCTGCAACTGGTGGAATCGCATCTTGATGAAGTGGGCCAGGGACATTACCGAACCTTGGCGCTCAAGCTGAAGTGCAGCCCGCTTAAAGTGCAGGAGGCGGTCGATCTGATTCGTCGTCTTGACCCCAAACCGGGCCTGGCTTTCGGCGGCAGCACCGCCAACTATGTCTTGCCGGATCTTACGGTGGAAAAGATCGATGATCAGTATGTGATTCTGGTCAATGACACCGTGGTGCCGCGCCTGACGATCAATTCCGCGTATCGACGCATGGTACAAAACGGCGATGAGGATCTGAAAAAATTCGTCTCGGGCCGCTTGCAGGCCGCGGTTGGTCTGATTCGCAGCATCGAACAGCGGCGGCGGACCTTATTTCGCGTGATGGAGACGATCGTCGAATTACAGCGCGAATTCTTCGATCATGGCCCGGCGTACCTGCAACCGCTGACGCTGCGTCAGGTTGCCGAAATCATCAGCGTACATGAATCGACGGTCAGTCGGGCGATTGCCGGAAAATACGCGGCGACGCCGCGCGGTCTGCTCAGCTTGCGCAGCTTTTTCCCGACACCGGTGCATACCGATTCCGGAACCGATATGGCGGCGGCCAACGTCAAGCAAAACCTGCGCGATTTGATCGCCAAAGAAGATACGAACCGTCCGTTCAGCGATCAGGATCTGGCGGAACTGCTCGACGGCAAAGGCATTAAATTGTCACGGCGTACTGTAGCAAAGTATCGCGAAGAAATGGGTATTGCTACTTCCAGCCGTCGTAAACGCTACTAAAAAGAAAAGCGTCTATGTACCGAATCCGGTGCGTAGACGCTTTTTTTTATGGGGATTTAACACGAAGAGGGGGAGAAAAAAGAAAGGCGCGAAGCTTTATTTGCAAAACATCTTCGCGCCTTCGTGTTGAAAGCTTCGTTCGTTTTATTGGGCTTTCATCAGTCGCATGCTGTTGGCGACGACGAGCAGCGTCGCGCCGGTGTCGGCGAAGACCGCCATCCACAAGGTGGCGTGACCGCTGAAAGCCGCGAGAATGAAAATGGCTTTTAGGAGTAAAGCGAAGACGATATTTTGCTTGATCAGGCGCATCGTCCGTCGGCTGAGGCGAATCAGATACGGCAGTTGGCTGAGATCATCGCCGGCCAGTGCGATATCGGCGGCTGCCAAAGCGACGTCGCTGCCGCCGGTGCCCATCGCGACGCCGATATCCGCGGCAGCCAAGGCCGGTGCGTCATTGATTCCGTCGCCGATCATTGCGACGCGGCCATGCTGCAACTGAAGGTTGCGCAGTTCCTTTACTTTTTCTGCCGGCAGCAATCCGGCGCGGATGTCGGATAAACCGAGCTGTCTGCCGATTGCAGAGGCGGTCGACGGTTGATCGCCGCTCAGGAGGACGATCGAACCGGGCAGCAAATCTTTTAGTTCGCGCAGCGTTGCCGCGGCTTCCGGACGCGGCGTATCCTGAAACAGAATCGCGCCGAGCAGGCGGCTTTCGTTGCTAAGCCAGATGACGCTGTTGCCTTCTTGCATCGCCGCAGCGACTGAGGCTTCTAAGGCGTCGCCGCGCAAGAGGTCGGCGACCAGACGCGGCGAACCGATCTGATAGTGCTCGCCGGCAATCCGTCCGACGGCGCCGAGTCCCGGCAGCGCATGGAAATCATCGGCGGGAGTCTGGTCAGGACAGGCATTGCGAATGGCTCGCGCGAGCGGATGTTCGGAGGCTGCCTCCAGTCTCGCGGCCAGCGATAAAAGCTCTTTTTCCGATAAACTGCCGTCGGTTATGACCTGCGTTACGCTGAGGCTGCCGTGCGTCAGTGTGCCGGTTTTGTCAAACGCCAGACTGCGTATGTTGCCGAAGGCTTCGAGAAAGACGCCGCCCTTAATCAGGATGCCGCGGGCTGACGCGTTGCCAAGTGCGGCCACGACGGCAACCGGGGTGGAAATCACCAGTGCGCAGGGGCAGGCGATAACGAGCAGCAGCAATGCTTTATAGAGCCAGAGGGAAAACGGTTCTTGAAAAAGCAACCAGGGAAGCAAAAGAGTCAACGTGGCGGCGATAATTACGCATGGCGTGTAATAACGGGCGAAATGGTCGATGGCTTGCTGGATCGGCGCTTTCTTGCTTTGCGCTTCTTCCGTGAGGCGGGCAAGCGATGCCAATGTCGAATCCTGGTACGCACTACTGACCGTTACATAGAGTGCGCCGTTTTGATTTAGGCTGCCTGCGAAAACCAGCGAACCGGGTTCCTTTTCACACGGCAGCGATTCACCGGTGATAGGCGATTGATCAACGGCGGAAATCCCCGCACTAACCTGACCATCGAGCGGAATGCGCTCGCCGGGACGGATTAGGATGCGTTCGCCGGGCTTGACCTGGCGGGCGTCGACGTCCTGTTGTTTGTCGTCGTCAGAAAGCAAGGTCGCGCGTTCCGGCGCCAGGGCCATCAGATTGCCCACGGCCCGGCGAGTTTTTTCCAAAGTATAATGTTCCAGCGCGTGTCCGAGCGAGAATAAAACGACGACGGCAGCGGCTTCGCTCCATTGATCGATGAAAATAGCGCCGCCGACTGCGATGACCATCAGGAAATTGCTATCGATGCTGTAATTGCTGAGATTGTAGAATGCTTTGCGCGCGATCGAAAAGCCGCCAATCAGGATTGCGATCGCGTAGAACATCGTGCTTAGCGTGGCGAGGGGTTGTGTTTCGAGAGAGAAGGCGACGAGAAAACTGAACGCAGCGGTGAACGGAACCAGATAGCGTTTCTTCTTTTCCGCTAAGGGCGGGGCCTGGCGCACCTTATAACCGGCCTGAACAATCGCGCTTTCGATTGTTGCCTTCGCTGCGCTGTGGCGTACGACGAGACGCGAGGAGGCAAAATTAAGCGAGGCTTGCGTCACCCCGGGCAGTGCGACAATGCGTGATTCGAGTTTGGCTGCGCAATCGGCGCAGTCTAAGTCGGAAACGTAATAAGTGGAAATGGTTGCGTCTTTCATCGTAACGCGCCCCCTTTCTTCAGTCATGCTGTACATGATCCAAACCGTGCAGAATCAAGCGCAGCACATGCTCATCATCCAGTGCATACCACGCTGATTTTCCTTCTTTGCGAAATTTAACAAGACGGGCGCCGCGCAACAGGCGAAGCTGATGCGAGATCGCGGATTGGCCCATGCTCAGTGCGGCCGCGATATCGCAGACGCAAAGTTCGTGACTTTGCAGCAACGTTAAGATTTTAAGGCGAGTCGGGTCGCCGACCAGCTTGAACAGTTCGGATAGGTCTCGAATCGCGGCATCATTCGGCAGTTGTTGCTTGGCGCTGCAAATGATGTGCGGATGTTCACATAATTGTTCACAAGTGGCGCATTCTTCGCGGTCCATTAGAATCCCCTCCCCTTCTACATATGAACATATATTCATATGTTTCTTAAATCATAACGCGCGGCGAACGGAGTGTCAAGAGGTGTGCAACTGCGAAAACAAGGAATTTTTAGCAAAAAGGTAGAATGATAAAAATGACAAAAAGAGAGGAGAACGCAGATGTCGATTGAATGGGAAATGGGAAGCCGACTCTTGGTTTCGGCGTTGCTCGCCGGCGTGATCGGCTACGAACGGCAGTCCCACCAAAAAGCGGCGGGACTGAGGACGCATATTTTGGTTTGCGTAGGCTCCTGCCTGATTATGATCTTATCAATTAAGCTCTATGAATCGGTGCAGGGAATGACGAATGCCGATCCGGCGCGACTGGCCGCGCAGGTTGTCAGCGGCATAGGCTTTCTCGGCGCCGGCAGCATCATGAAGGAAGGCCCCAATATCAAAGGCCTGACTACGGCGGCCAGCCTGTGGGTCGTCTCCGGCGTCGGTCTGGCGGTCGGTTGCGGTTATTATATGGGCGCGTTGATGACGACGGCGCTGGTCTTTTTGACGTTGTCGATTTTACAGCGCATTGAGAAACATCACCATGGAAAACTTTTGAGCTTAGCGGTGCTGACGTTGGATGCGCCTGGGCAGATCGGAAAAATAACCAGTTTGCTCGGCCGGTACGGCGTGAGCATCCGCGACATCCGCATCGATCAAAATGAAGCGCGGTTGATTATTCATTTTATTCTTGAAGCGCCGGAGAAATTACCTTATAATGACATGACGAGCGAGTTGGTTGAAATTCCCGGCGTACACAGCATTCAGCGGGAATACTGACGGTTGCCAGTCCCGAAACCCTGTGATAAGATGAAGCAGTAACTTTGCTGCTTCAGGCAGGCGGAAATTGAAATTTGGAGAAAGAGGTGCATATCTTGGCGTCTTTAGATGTTCTTAAAATTTTAGCCAGTGGCCCGGTTATTCCGGCGGCACGTTCCATGGATGATTTCAAGGCGGCGTTGACCCAGACGGTTTCCCCCAGCGTTGTTTTGTTATTCGGCGACATCAACAGCCTGCCGATGCTCTTAGCGCAGGCGCAGGAGCATAAGAAGCGGATCGTGCTTCATCTCGATCTGTTTGACGGCGTAGGCAAGGACAAAGCGGGCATCAAGTTTTTGGCTCGTTTGGGTCTTACCGCGATTATCACGACGAAATCGCATCTTTGCCGTTTTGCCAGAGAAGAGGGCATGATTGTCGTACAGCGTTTGTTCTTAATGGATTCGGAATCACTGCGCACTGGGTTGAATCTAATCCGCAATTTTAAACCGGATGCGATTGAAGTTCTGCCGGGATCGGTGCCCGCCAGCGTCGTAAAAGAAATTCAGGATGAAACCGGACTGCCCGTGTTGGCAGGCGGATTGATCCGCACGATGGATGATGTGAATCATGCGGTGCAAAATGGCATTGCGGCGGTAACGACCAGTCGCCAGGAATTGTGGAAAGACATATTATTGACTTGATCAATCCCTGTTGTTATTATTTTGCCAATCGTTTGAAAATGTGCAGAAAAAATCGGAAAGCGCAGCAGGAAAATGGAAAACGATGACGAAATGTAACAGAGAGAAGTTAAAAAAGTTTTAAAAGTGCCATGCTGAAGTTAAAAAACTAGCTGTTTTCTTGACAAAGGAATAGTGGGCTAGAGTCCGTAAGGGAGAGAAGTCCGTTTTATCGAACCGCAAGCAATCACTTGGCGGTCTATGGAACTGACTTCTTTTTTTATGCCCGAAAAAGAAGTCGCTGAATTCAGTCAAAAGCGAAGTAATCGAATAATTTCACATGGATGTAGTTTTATGTCGATAAATGTTTTTCAATTTTCGGTAAATTCGGGCAGGATATCAGCAAGAACGTGGAGAAATTATCCTACAGAGAAAAAGTCGATGTTTGATTTATCTTGGCGAGTTTTCACTGCTGACAACCAATCGATTGCTACAGCGGAAGGATCGATGTTCCTACAGGGAACCGGATTTGTCTTACGAAAAGTGTAAAACGATGCGGCAATGGATGATGCAACTAACCGGTCTGGCGTCGGGTGTTTATGCTTGTGCGCCGCAGCTTTGATGCTGACTGTAATGGAATATCGTTGGACAGGGATGAAGAGAAGTCCGTTTTATTTTGCTGTGATTGGCGTTGTGATGTCAATCGCAGCGATTTGAAACGGGACTTCTTTTTTATCTAGATAGCAAGCTGTGAAAGGTGGTGGTAAAACAGAGGACGTGTCATTTGGACTTATTGGTTATTGATGGAGGGACTTTTTCGCCGGTATCACAAAATATGAGGAGGATTGGACTTATGACAAATTTGTTTGGTGAATTTTTTGGAACGATGATTTTGCTGACCTTCGGTTGCGGCGTTGTTGCTAACGTCCTGCTGAAAGATTCGAAAGGTAATGGCGGTGGCTGGATCGTTATTACCACAGGCTGGGCTTTGGCAGTTTTACTTGGTGTTTTCGGCGCTATCGCGACCGGAGCTCCGCAAGCTGACTTGAACCCTGCAGTTACCCTGTTCAAACAATTGGCGTTTGGTACTTACGGCAGCTGGGGCGGCGCGATCGCTACCATGTTTGCAGAAATCGCTGGCGGCATTGCCGGCGGCATCATCACTTGGCTGATGTACCTGCCGCATTGGGAGCCTACCGCTGACAAAGGCCTGAAATTGGCTGTATTCTCGACTGGCCCGGCTATCCGCAACACGATGGCTAACCTGCTTTGCGAAATCTTGGCCACTGCGTTCCTGCTGATCGGCATCTTCATTATCTTCAGCAAAGGCGTAATGGGCAAAGAAGGTTTCCAAGCCGGCGTTGGCCCGTACATGGTTGCTATGCTGATCTGGGCATTGGGCTTGAGCTTGGGTGGTCCTACCGGTTATGCGTTGAATCCGGCGCGTGACCTTGGCCCGCGTATCGCTCACTTCATTCTGCCGATCGCTGGCAAAGGTGATTCGGATTGGGGTTATTCCTGGATTCCTGTTGTTGGACCAATGCTCGGCGCTACGCTGGCCTTCGTGGTCTGCAGAGCGATCGGTTTGGTATAAGTAGTAACTAAAGTATCTCGTATCGGTTCCTTTTGAAGCAAATGGTGAGTTAAAAGAGAAAACCCACGTAATTCCTGTTTTGAAAAAGAGAAAATAAGAGGAGTGACGCTTTAAAATGACTAAAAAATACGTAATGGCGCTTGACGCAGGTACTACTAGTAATCGTGCAATCATATTCGACGACCAAACCAATATCGTTGCGGTCGCACAAAAAGAATTCACGCAAATCTTCCCGCAAGCTGGCTGGGTTGAGCATGATGCGGATGAAATTTGGGCTACGCAACTGGCTGTTGCGCAAGAAGCGCTGCACAATGCGAACCTCCAACCTTCCGATATCGCTGCGATTGGTATCACAAACCAACGCGAAACTGCTGTTGTTTGGGATAAGACGACTGGCCGCCCGATCTACAATGCTATTGTCTGGCAATCGCGTCAAACGATGGACATCTGTAATGATCTGAAAGCAAAAGGCCTGGAAGCTGAATTCAAACAAAAAACCGGTCTGGTTGTCGACGCTTACTTCTCCGGCACCAAGGTAACTTGGATTCTGGACAACGTAGAAGGCGCTCGCGCTAAAGCCGAAAAAGGCGAATTGCTGTTCGGTACTGTTGACACCTGGCTGATGTGGAAATTGAGTGCAGGCAAAGTGCATGCAACTGACTACTCCAATGCTTCCCGTACGCTGATGTACAACATCCGCGACCTGAAGTGGGACGAAAAGCTGCTGGGCTACTTGAATGTACCGGCTAACATGCTGCCGCAAGTCCGTCCTTCCAGTGAAGTGTATGGCAATACCGACGTATCAGTCTTCGGTGCTGCTGTTCCTTTGGCCGGCGCTGCTGGCGACCAGCAATCCGCCCTGTTCGGCCAAACTTGCTTCCAACCTGGTATGGCGAAAAACACCTACGGCACCGGTTGCTTCATGTTGATGAATACTGGCGAAAAAGTATACGAGTCCAAAAACGGCCTGCTGACCACCATCGCTTGGGGTCTGAATGGCAAAGTGGAATATGCTCTGGAAGGCAGCATCTTCGTTGCCGGCTCCGCAGTTCAATGGCTGCGCGACGGCCTGCGTTTAATCGAAGCGGCTCCTGACTCCGAGTATGTTGCGAAAAAAGTTAAAGACGCTGATGGCGTGTATGTTGTACCGGCCTTCGTTGGTCTCGGCGCTCCGTACTGGGATATGAAAGCTCGCGGTGCGATCCTCGGCCTGACCCGTGGTACCACCAAATCCCATGTTGTCCGCGCTACGCTGGACTCCATGGCTTACCAAACGAAGGATGTTCTCAGTGCAATGGAACTGGATTCCGGCATTAAACTGCAGGCTCTGAAAGTTGACGGCGGCGCTGTTGCCAACAACGTTCTGATGCAGTTCCAAGCTGACATCCTGGGCGTGCCGGTTGATCGTCCTAAAGTTACCGAAACTACGGCTCTGGGCGCTGCCTTCTTGGCTGGCCTTGCAGTCGGCGTATGGAAATCGACTGACGATCTGCTGCACACCTGGAAGCTGGATAATCGCTTCGAGCCGAAGATGCCTGCTGATCAAAGCGCAGCTCTTTACAAAGGCTGGCAAAAAGCGGTTAAACGCTCGATGGATTGGGTTGACTAATATCCCCTTAACTGCATAAGTCGTAAGGGCTTAAAGTGAAAGAGAGTCCCTTTGCGTTCGGCGAATCATGCGGATGCAAGGGGATTCCCTCTGTCCTTTTGTCTTTATGAAATGAATGCTTATGTAACGAGCGACAAATGGCACGTCGAAAAAAAGAAAAGCGAAACAGGATTTTAGCAAAAGATGTTGAATAGTATACAACTTTGAGAAAAAAATTGCGAGAAGCTAGGCCATTATATTGTCAATGGCCTGGTTTTCTGGCGAAGTAATCGAGAAATATGGGTAATGTTATTTAATTTCATAGAAGGGGTATTGCGATGCAAAAGGCTACAGTAGTTGTCATTGGTGGCGGCGCCACCGGGGTTGGTATCCTGCGCGACCTGTGTATGCGCGGTATTGATGCTGTTCTGGTTGAACAGCAGGATTTGGCTTACGGGACAAGCTCCCGTTATCATGGACTCTTGCATAGCGGCGGACGTTATGCGGTAAAAGATGCCGAAGCAGGCAAAGAATGTATTGAAGAAAATACGATTTTACGAAAAATCGGCAGACATTGCGTTGAGCAAACCGAAGGGTTTTTTGTACGAACTCCTTTAGATCCAGAAGACTTTGAAGGCAAATGGCTGGAAGCATGTAAGAACGTCGGCATTCCCACGATTCCTATTTCCGTGGAAGAAGCGCGCCGCTTGGAACCCAACCTGAGCCCTAAGATACAAGCGGTTTACCGCGTGCCTGACGCTGCGATCGACGGCTTCCGCATGGTTTGGCAGAACGTGGCTTCGGCCCGTAAATACGGCGGCCGTGTTATGACCTACACCACGGTGGTTGGCATCGAACAAACGAATGGTGAAGTGACTGGAATTACGGTACGCAACACGCTGAGCGGCGTCGTTACGAAGATTGCCTGTGAATTCGTTGTCAGCGCTGCCGGCTCGTGGGCTGGCGAAATTGCACATTTGGCTGGCATCGACGTTAACGTTCAACCGGACCGCGGCACCTTGGTCGCGTTCAACCATCGAATTACGAGTCGTATTGTGAACCGTCTGCGCCCGGCGTCCGACGGCGACATTTTCGTGCCGCACGGCTCGATTACGATTCTCGGTACCACATCGGCTTCGGTTAAGAATCCGGATGACAATGTTCCGACCGCGAAAGAAGTCGTTGAGCTTCTCAAGATCGGCGAAGCGTTGTTTGAAGACATTCATAGCTACCGGATGCTGCGTGCGTTTGCCGGTACCCGTCCGCTCTACAGCGCGGATCCGAATGCCAAGGGTCGCGGCGCGTCGCGCGGTTTCGTGACGCTTGACCATGCGCATGACGGACTGAAAGGCTTCATCAGCGTAGTTGGCGGCAAATTTACCACTTATCGCCTGATGGCGGAAAAAGTAACGGACTTGGTTTGCCAGTACTTAAACAACAAGACGGCTTGCCGCACGGCGGAAGAACCGCTCGTGGAAGATGCGTCGCCGGCGCTGATCAGCAAGGCGAAACAATATTTCCCGGCTTACGGCACCGAACTGGCTGCGTCTCGGCTTGGCTCCGAAGGGCTGGAAAAGGTTGTCAAGCGCATGCAGGACAATCCGGAAAAATGCCAATTGCTTTGCGAATGTGAAAACGTCACGATGGCCGAAGTGGAAGAAGCGGCGGCCGATGAAACCAGTCATATGCTGAGCGATGTGCGGCGTAAGACGCGCATGGGCATGGGCACTTGCCAGGGCGCATTCTGCACGTTCCGCAGCGTCGGCGCGGTCGATGCCGCTGGTTTGGCCTGGGGCAAGGACACGCAAGGTTTGTTCAAGGAATTTTTGCAAGCGCGCTGGAAAGGCATTCGTCCGATCCTGTGGGGCAACGTGATGCGTGAAACGCAACTGACGCGCGGAATTTACGAAGGAACTTTAAACATAAATGGAGCGATCAGCGATGAAGGAAAATGATGTAATTGTAATCGGCGGCGGATTTTCCGGCCTGATGGCTGCCGCTGTTGCCGCGAAACGCGGGAAAAAAGTTACGGTCTTATCGTTAGGAGCAGGCACCCTGTCGATTGCCAGCGGCAATGTCGATGTGCTGGGCTATGACAAAAACGGTAAACCGGTGGCCAATCCGAAAGCCGGTTTGTCGTCCGTTGCGGCGGACCATCCGTACAATAAGATCGGTCAAAAGAGCCTCGAAGAAGCGGTCCAGTTCTTTCTTGAACTGACGAAAGAGGAAGGCTACGCATACAAAGGCAGCCTGGATCAGCAACAATGGATCCCGACCGCGGCCGGTACGCTTAAACCGACCTGCCTGGTGCCGATGACGATGGACACCAGTGCGCTGAAGAACGCGTCCAAGGCTTATATCATTGGCTTTGAATCATTGAAGGATTTTTATCCGCATTTGGTGGCGAAAAATCTGCGCAATATGCCGGGTTATGACCAGGAGTATGAAATGCTGATGGTGGATCCGAAACTGCCGGCTGGCCGCGATGTAACCAATCTCGATATCGCACGTTGGCTCGACAGCGCTGAAGGCCGCAAGGCGTTTGTGGCGCAATTGCGCGCTACGATCAAACCGGGTAGCGTTGCTGTGATTGCGCCGGTGCTGGGCACTGCGCCGAGCCATGCTGTGCGCGACGAGCTGGAACAGGCGCTCAACTGCAAGTTTGTGGAAAGCGTTGTCGTTCCGCCGGGCATCACCGGTCACCGTCTGCGCATCATGATGCTCAATCATGTAAAGAAACTGGGCGTCAAGGTCGTCGAACATGCGGTGGTTACGCGCGGTATCGTGGAAAATGGTCAATGTACGGCTGTTGTTACGGAAGCGATTGATCGCGAACGTACCTACCAGGCGAAGAGTTTCATCCTGGCCAGCGGCGGTTTCTACGGCGGCGGTCTGGTTGCGGAACCTGGTCAGGCGATCGAGCCGGTCTTCAACCTGCCGATTGCAGCACCGACGACGCAGGAAGATTGGTCCAATTTTCAAATGTTCTCTAATGAGGCTCAACCGTTTGAAAAAATCGGTATCGCAGTGGATGAGACGATGCGTCCTGTAGATGCCGACGGCAAGGTTTTATTAAATAATGTCTTCATCGCCGGACGTAATCTGTGCGGCTACGATTTCTGCTTTGAAAAATCCGGCAACGGCGTGGCAATGGCTTCCGGTTATAAAGCAGCTATGTCGGTGTAAGGAGAGGAAACGAAAAAATGAGCAAACATCATAATGATATAAATCCAGATAGTTGTACAGCTTGCACGTCTTGTATTTCTCATTGCCCGGTAACGGCAGCGACGCGCAAATTTCGCGGTCCCAAAATGATGGGCCCTGCCTTGGAACGGATGCGTCTGTCGCAAGACGACGTGGAGCCTTCGCTCGAGTATTGCTCGAACTGTAAGAACTGTGATATGGCTTGCCCGTCCGGCGTGCCGATCTCGACGCTGAATATGAAGGCACGTGCGCAGTACTTTAAGACGCGCAAGCAGTCGATGCGCGACGAGATGCTGGGTCACGGCGAAAAAATGGGTAAACTGATCAGTGCATTGCCGGCGGGCGCTTTTTTTGCCAACCTCGGCATGCAGGTCGGCAAAGCGTTCGGCATAATGAATGCGATCGGTATTTCCGACAAACTGCCGCTGACTTACGCGGGCACTTCGTTTATTAAGCAATTCAAAGAACTGAAGCAAACCAGCTACCCTGACAAAGTTGTTTTTTATCCCGGTTGCTTCATTAACTATCAGGATCCGCAGGTCGGCATGGACTTCGTCGCCGTCATGCAGGCCAATAAGTATGAAGTGATTGTCGAAGAAGATTTTGTCTGCTGCGGTTCGCCGCTTTTGGTCACCGGTTATTTGGAAGAGTGCGAGCAAAACGCCAAGAAGAATACCGCGATTATGAAAAAATGGACTGACAAAGGAATTCCTGTGATCACCTGCTGCACCAGCTGCGGTCTGATGCTGAAACAGGAATACCAGGAACTGTTCGAGATCGATGGTCTGGCGGAAAATGCCAAGATGCTTTATGATGCGACGGAATTCCTTGTGAACCTGGACGAAAAAGGCCGTTTGAATAAAGAATTCGGCGCAATCGAGCATCGCTACATGTACCATGCGCCTTGCCATCTGCGCGTGCAGGGTTACGGCTTGCCGGCGCTTGATTTGCTGGAAATGATTCCTGGCCTGACGATCGAAAACGCCGATGCGGGCTGCTGCGGCATCTCGGGCAATTACGGTTTCAAAGCGGATAAGTATGACATCGCAATGACCGTAGGCGCAAAACTGTTTGAAACGATCAAAGAAAGCGGCGTGGATACTGCGGTTTGCGATTGCGGCACTTGCCGTCTGCAGATTACGCACGGTGCCGGCGTTAAGGCTGTTCATCCGATGAGTCTGTTGCGTCAGGCGTATGAAGCGAAAAAGTAATGTCTATCGAACCCTATCGATCTCCAGAGGAACCTAAGCTAAAAATGCGATATAAATTCGTAGAAAGTTAAGGGGGATTACCAGTGAACGGGAGAAAGGTGATGTTTTTCCATCTGGCGGCGATCATGGTGACGGGCGCTCTGGCCGTATGGCTGGCGCAGTCTGTCGGTAGTCTGTGGAGTATGCTGCTCGTCGTGATTCTTGCGGGAATCTCGGCGGCAGTGCTCAAGGGTATAACGCCGGAGGCGGGAGAAAAAGAGACGCGCCCGGCGGCGACCTTGGCGCAAACGTCAGTGAGCAATGATTGTCCCGATGCCAATATGTATGATATTGCCGAGAACTTATCTTTTATTTCGCAGCAATTGGCATGGTTGGTCGGTCAAAGCCGGACAGCGCTCAACAGATTGGCGAATAAGGCGAAAGAGATCGCGCGCGAAAGCGAGACGACAGCGAGCAGTGCGGAAGAAACTTCGGCGGGCGTCGAGGAAATCGCGGCCAACTCGGCCGTTGTGGCCAATGCCTCCCGCGATGCGATGAAACAATGCCGTGAATCGTCGGAAATGGCGGCGCAAAGTCAACAGGCCATTTTGGCATCGAGCCGTACGATGCTCGAAGTGGCGCAGGTCGTGCAGGCTTCGGTAACAGCGATGGAAGAGCTGAACGCTGCAACTAAGAAAATCGGCGAGTTTGTCGGCAAGATCCAAGGCATTGCCAGCCAGACGAATCTGCTGGCGCTGAATGCGGCGATCGAAGCGGCCCGGGCCGGTGAGCAAGGGCGCGGTTTTGCCGTCGTAGCCGAGGAAGTGCGTAAACTGGCCAGTGAGAGCGAAGCGATCACGCATGAAGTCGAAACTACGGTAAAAGATATCACGGAAAAAACGCATAATGCCACACTGAGCATGCAGGCCGGCAAGACGAAAATTGACGGCATGGAACAGATGGCGCAGCAGTCCGCCTCCAGTATGGACAGCATTGTAGGCACGGTGCGCAGTATTGAAGAGACGGTCAGCCGTCTGTGCCAACTGTCGTCCGATCAACAGTCGACAACCGAACAGATGGCGGTCGCGGTTGAGACAATCGGCAATGGTACGGTCGAAATCGCCGGCAGCACGCAAGAGGCGCTGGCCAGCATCGGTCAACAGGAACGGAGCATCGATGAAATCAGTGAATTCACGACGGAGATGACGCGTGCGGTTGACAAGATCCAGGAAGTGGCCGTATTGTTTAAGAAACCGCATGAACTGGTATTCGGCTTTAATCCGTTTACTTCACCGAAGATCATCAAAGAAACCTATGGTCCGATTTTGGAGGAAGTCGCCAAAAAAGTCGGCCGACAGGCAAGGGTGATCATCGTTTCAGACTATGATTCGTTGGGACGTTCCTTGTTGAACGGAACGATCGATGTAGGCTGGTTTTCTCCATTTGCCTATGTTTCCGCTAAGGAACGAGGCAATGTTATTCCGCTGGTAACGGCGGTGGTCAACAACAATGCTTCCTATATCGGTTATATTGTGGCGCGTAATGAATTTGCATCGTTGGATAGCTTGCGGGGCAAACGTTTTGCCTTTGTAGACCGCCAGTCGGCGTCCGGGTATGTATATCCCAGGGCGATGCTGTTGGAACAGGGGAAAAACCCGGATACGTTCTTCGGCGAGACATCTTTCTTAGGCAGTCACAACCGGGTCATCGACGGAATTCTCGAAGGTGTCGTCGATGCCGGCGGAACTTACTCGGAAGCTTTTGATACGGCGAAAGCGCATGGCGCCAAGGTGCAAGGCCTGACAATTCTCGCGCGCACCGAGCCGATTCCTAAAGATGCGATTGCGGCGCGCGGCGGCTTGGATGCCAAGCTGCTGGCGGATCTCAAGACGGCGTTCATGGAAACGACCGATCGCGTCGGCCGACAGGCCGATTTGATGAAACGCGTCAATCTCAACGGCTTTATTGAGGCGAAGGACGAAGTCTACGACGTCATACGTAAAGCCGCCAAAGCAACAAAATAAATAAGTGGAGTGTATGTAAAAACATGATGAAAAAAACTAAAATCGTTTGTACCCAAGGTCCTAGTACCGAAAAACCGGGGATTATGGAAAAAATGATCGAAGCCGGCATGAATGTCGCTCGTTTTAACTTCTCCCATGGCGATCATGCCGAACATGGCGCCCGTATCGAGATGGTGCGTGCCGCTTCTGCCAAAGTAGGCAAGCCGGTCGCGTTGCTGCTTGACACCAAGGGACCTGAAATGCGTCTCGGTCTCTTTAAAGAAGGCAAAGTCGTTTTGAAAAAGGATCAAAAATTCATCCTGACTTCGCGTGACGTGGAAGGTACGGTTGAAATTTGTTCCGTCAACCATAAATACCTGCCGCAGGAAGTGAAAGCCGGCGACCAGATTCTGCTTTCCGACGGCCTTGTCTGCCTGAATGTCGACAAGATCGAAGGCGATGACATCCATACGACCGTTCTCAATACGGGCGGCATCGGCAACCGCAAACGCGTTGCTGCGCCTGGCGTAGCTTTGAATCTGCCGCCTTTGTCCGAGCAGGACATTGCCGATGTGCTGTTCGGCGCGAAACTGGGCATGGACATCGTTGCGCCTTCGTTCGTACAACGTGCGGCTGACGTGCTTACGATCCGCAAGCTGCTCGAAGAAGCCGGCGTAGATATGTTGATCATTCCTAAAATCGAAAATGCTGAAGGCGTAAAGAATGTCGACGAAATTATCAAAGTTTCCGACGGCATCATGGTTGCGCGCGGCGATCTGGGCGTTGAAATCCCGGCCGAAGAAGTGCCGCTCGTACAAAAAGAAATCATCGAGAAATGCAATAAGGCCGGCAAACCGGTTATCACCGCGACGCAAATGCTCGAATCGATGGTCAATAACCCGCGTCCGACCCGTGCCGAAGCAAGCGACGTGGCCAATGCAATCATGGACGGCACCGATGCGATCATGCTGAGCGGTGAAACCGCACAGGGCGATTATCCGGTAGAAGCCGTTGAAACGATGGCGCGTATCGCGATCCGTACCGAAGCGGCCTTGAAATACAAAGAAATAACCGCGGCAACGCAGCGTACCACGACGGAGGCAATCAGCCACGCGACAGTACAAATCGCGCAAGAACTGAACGCGGCTGCGATCCTGACCGATACGACAACAGGCTACACGGCTCGCATGGTATCGAAATATCGTCCGCAAGCCAATATTCTCGCGGTTACGCCGAGCGAATCCGCACTGCGTAAAATGCTGCTCCTCTGGGGCGTACAGCCGATCCTGCGCGGCGCTGTCAAAAACAGCGACGAGATGGTTGAAAAGGCAGTGGCAAGTTCGCTGGAATCCGGCGTTGTCAAAGAAGGCGACTTGGTCGTCATCACTGCGGGCGTGCCGATGGGCATGAGCGGCACGACGAACATGGTTCGCGTTCATGTGGTCGGCAATGTGCTGCTGCGCGGCGTAGGCATCGGCCAAACCTCCGCTACCGGCAAAGTTTGCGTAGCGCATTCGTTCAAAGACGTTCAGACGAAGTTCAAAGCCGGTGACATTCTGGTCATCAGCGGCGTTGACGAAGAAACGGCGGCCTATGCGGCAAAAGCTTCCGCGGTTATTGCGGAAGAAGGCGGCCTGACCTCACATGCGGCGATCGTCGGCATCAATTGCAGTATCCCGGTCTTGGTCGGCGTCGATGGCGCGACCGAACGCCTGACGGACGGCAGCATTGTCACGGTTGACACCAGCCGCGGTCTGGTCTACCGTGGTGAAACCAACGCGCGCTAAACTCGTTTTGGACTGTTGCTAAAATAAAATAACGAAGGCCCGAGAAACGGATCTGCCGCTTCTGGCATTCTCCTGCTTTGCGTAGGGTCTTCGTATTTTTATTGTACATTATGTAATTATTTGGTATTTTGTATATATTTAATTTTCTTCGTCTGGCGGCAGGAGTTTTATTTCCAACAGCGAAACTTAAAAAGAGAGATAGATAGAGGAAATAAAATACCGGCATATATTTTTTTATGCTTATGGGACATAAAATGTTCCAGGGGGACATAAAAAGTCCCAGGGAGAATAAATGTGGAATCAAGTGGTCAGATTACAACGCAAAATTGCTCCTGAGCTGGTGGAAAGTTTGGCGCAACGCTATGAACTGCTACGCCACATCGCCAATGTCGGTCCGGTAGGACGGCGCGGTCTTGCGGCGCAGATGGATCGCAGCGAGCGAATCGTGCGTGCGCAGATCGACTTTCTTAAGCAGGCGGGATTGATTGATTTATCGCCGCTTGGCATGACGATCACACCGGAAGGGCAGCAGTTGGTTCTTGAACTGGCCGAGTATGTCCGCGAACTTCATGGTTTGAGCGCGTTAGAGACGGAACTTTGTCAAAAGCTCGGCTTGAAACGGGTGATGATCATTCCCGGCGACTGTGAAGCCGACAGCGGCGTCAACCAGGATTTGGGGCGCGCAGCGGCGCAGATGCTTTACCAGTGCTTACAGGAAAATATGACGGTGGCGGTCAGCGGCGGGTCGCTAATGGCGCAAGTCGCAGCGGCCATCCATTACAATAAAACCAGTACCACAGTGGTACCGGCCCGAGGCGGTCTTGGCGAACGGGTGGAATACCAAGCCAACACCATTGCGGCGGCGATGGCCAACAAACTGGGTGGACGATACCGCTTGCTGCATGTGCCGGAAGGCGTCAGCGAGGATATGGTCGGTCCGGTCTGGGCCAAGAACAGCAATATTCTCGAAGTGACCGAACTGATCAAACAGGCGAACATTTTGGTCAACGGCATCGGGCAGGCCAGAGAAATGGCGGCGCGACGCGGCTTTGACGAAGAGTTCATCGCCAAACTGGAAAGCAGCGGCGCGGTGGGCGAGGTTCTGGGACATTATTTTACCCTCGAGGGTAAGGCGATCTATATCACCAGCAGCCTGGGGCTGCACCTGGATGACCTGGCGGGAATCGGACTTGTCATTGCGGTAGCGGGTGGACGGCGCAAAGCCGAAGCCATCGTCGCGGTGACCAGAGCCGGAGGCCAGGACGTTCTCATCACCGATGAGGCAGGCGCGAAAGCGATCCGGGAGATTGTTTAGGCAGCAACATGCCGCCGTCCGGCGGCGTTGTTAGGCATATAAAAATTAAAACCAAGCAGGAGGTAATTCGATTATGGCAACAAAAGTAGGTATTAACGGTTTTGGTCGTATTGGTCGTAACGTTTTCCGCGCAGCATTGAAAAACCCGGCGGTAGAGATCGTAGCAGTTAACGATCTGACGGACGCTAAGACGCTGGCTCATCTGCTCAAATATGATTCCGTGCATGGCATTTTGGATGCTGAAGTCAAAGTTGACGGCAGCGACATCCTGGTCAACGGCAAACGCATCAAAGTTTTGGCAGAACGCGAACCGGCTAAATTGGGCTGGGGCGATCTGGGCGTGGAAGTGGTTGTAGAATCCACCGGCCGTTTCACCGACAAAGCAAAAGCGTCCGCTCATATCGAAGCCGGCGCTAAAAAAGTCATCATTTCCGCTCCGGCAAAAAATGAAGACATCACGATCGTAATGGGCGTTAACCAAGATAAATATGATGCGAAAAACCATCATGTCATCTCCAACGCTTCTTGCACCACGAACTGCCTGGCGCCGTTCGCTAAAGTCCTGAACGAAAAATACGGCATCAAACGCGGTCTGATGACCACCGTGCATGCGTACACCAATGACCAAATGATTCTCGATCTGCCGCATAGCGATCTGCGTCGTGCACGTGCTGCCGGCATGTCGATCATCCCGACGACCACTGGCGCTGCAAAAGCGGTTGCTCTGGTTCTGCCGGAACTGAAAGGCAAACTGAACGGTTTCGCAATGCGCGTTCCTACCCCGAACGTATCGGTTGTCGACCTGGTTGTTGAATTGGACAAAGCAGCTACGGCTGAAGAAATCAACGCTGCGCTGAAAGCCGCTGCAGAAGGCGAACTGAAAGGCGTAATGGCATACTGCGACGAGCCTTTGGTTTCGAAAGATTTCAACGGCAACCCGAATTCCTCGATCATCGACGCGCTGTCGACAATGGTTATGGAAGGCAACATGGTGAAAGTCGTTTCCTGGTATGACAACGAGTGGGGCTATTCCAACCGCGTTGTCGACCTGATCGGCTACATCGCGAAAAAAGGTCTGTAAGTCGTTTCGTAATTGAAAAACGAACAGAAGAAGGGTCACACTCTGCTGTGACCCTTTTTGGAGGGATAAGCATGGAGAAGAAAAGTCTTAAGGATATCGTGGTCATGGGCAAGAAGGTCCTCGTCCGGGTAGACTATAACGTCCCCATGGACAAGGCCGGCAATATCACCGAAGATACCCGTATTCGCGCAACGCTGCCCACTTTGGAATTCTTGCTTGCGCAAAATGCAGCGGTCATTCTGGCCAGTCATCTGGGCCGTCCGAAAGGTGCGGTCGTCCCTGAGTTTTCGCTGAAACCGGTAGCGGAGCGTCTGGCAAAGCTGCTCGGACGCGAAGTCTTATTCGCCAATGATTGCGTAGGCCCGGAAGCGGAAGAAAAGGCCAAAGCCCTCAAAGGCGGCCAGATCCTGCTGTTAGAAAACCTGCGTTTTCATAAGGAAGAAGAAAAGAACGATCCGGAATTCTCCCGTCAATTATCTGTATTGGCCGATGTGCTGGTCAATGACGCATTTGGCGTTTCGCACCGGGCGCATGCTTCGGTCGAAGGGATCACAAAATTCATTCCGGCTGTGGCCGGCTTCCTGATGGAAAAAGAAATCCTGTTCGTCGGCAATACCGTTGCCAACCCGGTCGCTCCGTTTGTTGCGATCATTGGCGGCGCTAAAGTATCGGACAAGATCGGCGTCATCGAAAATCTGCTCTCGAAAGTCAACACGCTGATTATCGGCGGCGGCATGGCCAATACGTTCCTGGCCGCACAAGGCTATCAGACCGGCAAGTCCTTAGTGGAAGCGGACAAGCTCGAGCTGGCTAAGAGCCTGATTGAAATGGCCAAGAAACGCGGCGTCAACCTGCTCTTGCCGGTAGACGTGGTCATCGCGGAGAAATTCGCGGCGGATGCGGCTCATAAAGCGGTGGCGATCGATGCGATTGATCCCGAGTGGATGGCGCTCGATATCGGACCGAAGACTGCTGAGATTTACGCGAAAGCGCTCGAAGGTTCGAAGACGGTTGTCTGGAACGGACCGATGGGCGTATTTGAAATGGACGCGTTTGCTAACGGCACCGAAACCGTTGCCAAAGCGGTTGCTGCGTCGAGCGCGACCAGCATCGTCGGCGGCGGCGATTCGATCGCAGCCTTGGAAAAAGTGGGCCTTGCAGCCAAGATCACTCACATCTCCACCGGCGGCGGCGCATCGCTCGAATATCTCGAAGGCAAAATTCTGCCGGGCATCGCGGCTTTGGCTGACAAGTAAAAATAACAAAACAGTGGAGGTATGAATCATGCGTAGACCGATTATTGCAGGTAACTGGAAAATGCACAAAACCAGCAGCGAAGGCGTGACTTTGGTACAGGAATTAGCCAAGCTGACTGCCGATGCAAAAAACGTGGATATCGTAGTTTGCCCTCCGTTCACCACGCTGGTCGCAGTGGCCAATGCGCTGAACAACACGAACATTCACATGGGTGCACAAAACATGCATTTCGAGAAAAAAGGCGCTTTCACCGGCGAAGTAACCGCTGAAATGCTGCGCGACGTTTGCTGCGAATATGTCTTGGTCGGCCACTCCGAGCGTCGCCAGTACTTCGCGGAAACCGACGAAACCGTTAACAAGAAAGTCAAAGCGGCTCTCGACGGCAAACTGATCCCGATCATGTGCTGCGGCGAAAGCCTCGAAGAACGTCAAGGCGGCACCACCGAAGCCGTTGTCGGCGCTCAGGTCAAAGCGGGCCTTGCTGGCCTGTCCAACGAAGAAGTGGAAAAAGTCGTCATCGCTTACGAGCCGATCTGGGCGATCGGTACCGGCCTGACTGCCTCGGCTGACCAGGCAAACGACGTTTGCGCGTTTGTGCGTCGCACCGTGGCTGCTCAGTTTAGCCAAGCGGTAGCGGACAAAGTCCGTATCCAATACGGCGGCAGCGTAAAAGCCGACAATATTGCCGAGCTGATGGGCAAAAGCGATATCGACGGCGCATTGGTCGGCGGCGCAAGCCTTGACGCTGAAGGTTTCAGCAAGATTGTAAAGTTTTAGGAGGAATTGATTGTGGCTAAATTGCAGGCACCGATTGCATTGTTGATTTTAGATGGCTGGGGGATTGGCGATCAGCAAGACGCATATAATGCGATTGCGCAGACCGCGACCCCGCATATGGATCTGCTCATGGAGATGTATCCCCATACGACGCTGCAGTGTTCCGGCGAAGCCGTAGGCTTGCCGGAGGGGCAAATGGGAAACTCCGAAGTGGGACATCTCAATATTGGCGCAGGCCGTGTGGTCTATCAGGAATTGACGCGCATTACCAAAGCGATTCGCGACGGCCAGTTTTTCACCAATCCTGTGCTGTGCGATGTGGTCGAGAAGACCAAAGCCGCGGGCGGCGCTCTGCACTTAATGGGCCTGCTGTCTGACGGCGGCGTCCACAGTCACATCGATCATGTCTATGCGCTCTTGGCGTTGGCCAAAGAGAAGGGGCTGCGCGAAGTATATGTGCATGCATTCCTGGATGGCCGTGATGTGCCGCCTTCAAGCGGCATTGACTATGTTGCCGCATTGGAAGCTAAGCTGGCGGAAATGGGCATCGGCAAAATTGCAACCGTATCCGGCCGTTACTATGCTATGGACCGCGACAAGCGGTGGGAACGGGTGGAAAAAGCGTATCAGGCTTTGGTGCTGCGGCAGGGGGAAACAGCCGCCAGCGCAAAGCAGGCCGTAGAGCAGTCCTATGCCAAAGGAGAAACTGACGAGTTTGTCCTGCCGACCGTAATCGGCAACGGCAAGGAAGGCGCCATCAAGGAAAAGGATGGGGTTGTCTTCTTTAACTTCCGCCCTGACCGGGCGAGAGAACTGACGCAGGTGTTTGTCGATCCGGAGTTTAACGGCTTTGCTCGCCGCTATTTCCCGCTCCAGTTCGCGACGCTGACGCAGTATGAAGAAAATCTTGCGGTTGAAGTCGCTTACAAGCCTCAATACCTGAAGAACACGCTGGGCGAAGTGTTTGCCGATGCCGGTTTGAAACAACTGCGCATCGCCGAAACGGAAAAATACGCGCATGTGACGTTCTTCTTCAATGGCGGCGATGAAAAGCCGAGTGCAGGCGAAGAACGGCTGTTGGTACCGTCGCCGAAGGTTGCAACCTATGATCTGAAACCGGAAATGAGCGCGGTGGAAGTCACCGACCGTTTGCTGGAACAGATCAAAGCCGGTACGCATGATCTGATCATTCTTAACTATGCCAATGGCGATATGGTCGGACATACCGGCATTCTCGATGCGGCAAAGACTGCGATCCGCACGGTCGATAACTGTGTGGGCCGCGTGGTCGAAGCGATTCGCGCCAAGGGCGGCGTCGTTTGTATCACGGCGGATCACGGCAATGCCGACATCATGCTCGATCATGTCTCGGGTGAACCGTTTACCGCGCATACCACCAATGTGGTGCCGTTCGTGCTGGTTTCGGAAAAATACAAAGGCGTCAAGCTGCGCTCCGGCATTCTGGCGGATATTGCGCCGACCATTCTCGAAATGGCCGGTCTGAAAACGCCGCAGGAAATGGATGGCGTCAGCCTGATCGAAAAATAAGAAAGATAATTTTGGAGGTTCACTATGTTTATTACTGATGTTATTGCAAGAGAGATCATGGATTCCCGCGGCAACCCCACGGTAGAAGTCGACGTTATGCTCGAAGACGGCACGTTGGGCCGTGCGGCTGTTCCGTCCGGCGCTTCGACTGGTATCTTCGAAGCGGTCGAACTGCGTGACGGCGACAAAAGCCGTTACCTCGGCAAAGGCGTTCTGAAAGCTGTTGAAAACGTGAACGAAATCATCGCAGCGGAAGTTGTCGGCATGAACGTATACGACCAAGTCGGCGTCGATAAAGCGATGATCGAACTCGACGGCACGCCGAACAAAGGCAAGCTCGGCGCCAACGCAATCCTCGGCGTTTCGATGGCTGTCGCCAAAGCGGCTGCTATCTCGCTCGGTCTGCCGCTCTATCAATACCTGGGCGGCTTCAATGCGAAACAACTGCCGGTTCCGATGATGAACATCCTCAACGGCGGCGCACATGCCGACAACAACGTTGACATCCAAGAATTCATGATCATGCCGGTTGGCGCAGAAAGCTTTGCAGAAGCGCTGCGCATGTGCGCTGAAATCTATCATACGCTGAAAAGCGTCCTCAAAGGCCGCGGTCTGAACACCGCGATCGGCGACGAAGGCGGCTTCGCTCCGAACTTGGCTTCCAACGAACAAGCTCTGGAAGTCATCATGGAAGCGATCACCAAAGCCGGTTACAAACCTGGCGAGCAAATCGGCCTGGCGCTTGACGTAGCTTCTTCCGAAATTTATAAAGACGGCAAGTACAACCTGGCTGGCGAAGGCGTTATCAAGACCGGCGCAGAAATGGTTGAATTCTATGCGCATCTGGTTGACAAATATCCGATCATCTCGATCGAAGACGGCATGGCTGAAGACGACTGGGAAGGTTGGGCGCTGCTCACCGAAAAACTGGGCAAGAAAATCCAACTGGTCGGCGACGATCTGTTCGTTACCAACACCGAGCGTCTGAGCCGCGGCATCGAGTCCGGCACGGCTAACTCGATCCTGATCAAAGTAAATCAAATCGGCACATTGACCGAAACCTTCGATTCGATCGAAATGGCGAAACGCGCCGGTTATACCTGCGTTATCTCGCATCGTTCCGGCGAAACCGAAGATGCTACGATTGCCGACATCGCTGTCGCAGTCAATGCCGGTCAAATCAAAACCGGTGCGCCGACTCGTACCGACCGCGTAGCGAAGTACAACCAACTGCTGCGCATCGAGGAAGAACTGAGCATCATCGGCCAATACCAAGGCCGCAAAGTATTCTACAACGTAAAATAAGATAGAAGTTGATTCTTTTCGTTGCTGTTGGCCGGTCCTCAAACAGGCTTGCCTGTCTGAGATCAACAGGATGGTGAGAAAGAGTGCTGAAAGCAGTCCGCGCAAGCGGGCTGCTTTTTTGAACTAAAGGCATGCAAGAAGTGGCTTGTTATGGAACGTGGGGGATTCAACACGAAGCTGCGAAGCGAAAAAGAAAGCTGAGAAGAGTGCAAAGAAAAAATAAAATTGAATTTTTTCTAGCGTTGCCTTTCTTCCCCTTTTCGCGTTAAAATCTCGTCGTCAGTTTTAATGGAAGGCGCATCGATTTTCATTTTTTATGTTACACTGGAAAGACGTCATAAAATAGAATTCTTTTTACTGGGAGATCTTCTCAAACATGGGTAGTGCAATTAGTAAAGTTATTATGAAAGATTATTCTGAAATTTAGGAAAACGCGAGAGCAGCTGTATACAAAAGAATGTTACATGTGCTAAAATAAGAGAAGCATGTACTGGAAGGAGGGTGTTACTAAGTTGGTTACCACATTAATGATTTTAGAAGCCATCGTTTCCTTGGCGCTGATTGCCGTTGTCGTACTGCAGTCCGGTAAAAGCCAAGGTTTGTCCGGTTCCATCGCAGGTGGCGCCGATGTTCTCTTCGGCGGTCGGAAAAAGGGCATGGATCAAGCTTTAGCCAAACTGACCATGATCTTGGGAGCATTGTTTGTCATTCTCACGTTGGCATTGGCCAAATTGATGCGTTAGCAGCAATCTTTGCAGCAGAAAACAGGATATAGCCGCGCTAGAAAACGTGCTAGGTAACCATTGAGCTAGGTGTAGTAGAAGTGGTTCAGGAGTGGGTCTTTTTCGCCAAATTTGGATTCGGTTTGTTCCGGTTACCATGATAAGGGAGGAAAAGGAATGGAATTAGTATTTATTGCACCACTGGCAGGTATTGTGGCATTATTGTTTGCAGCATATTGTATGAACAGCGTGTTAAGTGAAGATCCTGGCAATGAAAGAATGCAGTATTTATCTCAGGCGATCTTTGAAGGGGCGATGGCATTCTTAAACCGTCAATACAAGACGTTGATCCCCTTCACCGTCATCATCTTCTGCGTATTGTTTTATGTAGAAGGTTATAAACTGGCAGTGTCCTTTTTAGTAGGCGCCGTTTGTTCAGCTGTAGCCGGGTATGTAGGCATGACGTCCACTACCAAGGCAAATGCCCGCACCACAGAGGCGGCGCGCAGCAGCTTGAACAAGGCGCTTAGTGTTTCTTTTCGGGCAGGCGTCGTCATGGGCATGTCGGTCGCAGGTCTCGGATTGCTCGGCGTATCGGTGCTTTACATCATCTTCCGCGATCCGGTCGTCATCAACAGCTTTGCCTTTGGCGCCAGCGCAATCGCGTTCTTCGCGAGAATCGGCGGCGGTATTTATACCAAAGCGGCTGACGTTGGCGCAGACTTGGTCGGCAAGATAGAAGCGGGCATACCGGAAGACGATCCGCGCAACCCGGCCGTTATTGCGGATAACGTTGGCGATAACGTCGGCGACACTGCCGGTATGGGCGCTGACCTGTTCGAATCGTACGGCGCGACCGCGATTGCAGCGATGCTGATCGGCAATACGCTGTACGGCATTAACGGCGTCATTTTCCCGCTCTTAATCGGCGCAATCGGCATTGCCGCGGCGATTATCAGCACCTTCTTCGTCCGTACCGGTGAGGACGGCGATCCCCAAGCCGCGCTCAATCGCGGATTGTGGGGCACAAATATCATTACCGCCGCCCTGGCTTACGGGTTGGCTACTCATATTTTCGGCGATAAGGGCTTCGGCATCTTCATCGCGATCGTTTGCGGCTTGGTCGTCAACGTGGCCGTAGGCGCAATCACCGAATATTACACGTCATCGGCGCATCAGCCGACGAGAAATATTGCTGCTGCCTCGGAAACCGGCGCGGCGACGAATATCATTTCCGGCGTAGCCAATGGCTTGCGCAGCACGGCGCTGCCAATTCTCGTCTTTGCCGTGGCGATTTGGGTCTCGTTCAACCAGGCTGGCATCTACGGCATCGCAATGGCTGCGATGGGCATGCTCTGCACCGCCGGCATGGTGGTTGCGGTAGACTCGTTCGGTCCTGTGGCCGACAATGCAGGCGGCATTGCGGAAATGGCGGAACTTGGTCCGGAAGTGCGCAAGACGACGGACAAGCTGGACTCGGTCGGCAACACCACCGCGGCGATTGCCAAAGGCTTTGCAATCGGTTCGGCGGCGCTGACCGCACTGGCATTGTTTACCGCGTTCGGTGAAGAAATCACGAAAAATCCGAAACTGGGCCATTTACTTTCGAATGGCCACTTGGTCATCAACCTGACCGAACCGAACGTCATCATCGGCCTCTTCCTCGGCGGCACGCTGCCGTTCCTGGTTTGTGCGCTGACGATGGAAGCGGTCGGCAAAGCGGCGTTTGAAATGATCGGCGAAGTGCGCCGTCAGTTCCGGGAAATTCCTGGCATCATGGAAGGCACCGGCAAGCCGGATTATGCGGCTTGCGTCGATATTAGCACCAAGGCAGCGATCAAAGAGATGCTGGTTCCCGGTCTTTTGGCAGTCGGCTGTCCGCTGGCGGTTGGTTTCATCATGGGAGCGAAAGCGTTGGCAGGCTTCTTAGCGGGCGCAACCGTGGCGGGCGTGTTGATGGCAATCTTCATGTCCAACGCCGGCGGCGCTTGGGACAATGCGAAGAAATACATCGAGAGCGGCCATCATGGCGGCAAAGGAACCCCGACGCATGCGGCTGCCGTTATCGGCGACACCGTAGGCGACCCGTTCAAGGATACCTCCGGACCGGCAATGAACCCATTGATCAAAGTTGCCGGTACGATTTCCTTGATCATTGCGCCGCTTTTGTACATGTAAGAAATGAGAAGACGCCTTTGTCGGCATATTGCTGGCAAGGGCGTCTTTTTGTGCGAGAAGCGTGAGAGGTGCTTGCTTTAGCAAATTTAACTTGGTAATGATGAAAATAATGAGGTCTTTAGCTCTGTCCGCAGAAGTGGTTTTACCTGGCCCAAACGGACGTCGGGTCGGACATGGTCATGAAAGGCTGCGTCCAGCGAAATTCCAGGCAGAATGCGCCGTCCGGGCGCGCTGCCTGCCGGCGACATCCCTGTCGCCAGTTTCGGCGAACTTGCCAATCATTCCCTGTCCGACATCCTTGTCCTCCATGGCCAGGAAAAACCACTGACGCGGGGCTTGGGAAACGCAGAGGAATGGCCATGACGATACCCTGCGAAGATTGCGTAGCCATCGGCGATTAATCCAGAAAAGTTTCTTGACAGAAGAATGATGTCTCTGTTAAAATGACAATAGTTTACGAATTGAAAACAACAACATCGACGAATGGGAAGAGTACATGAAAAAAGAGGTTTTCAGCGAGTCGGCGGGGGTGGGAGGCCGATAAAGCTCAGTTCATGGAATGGGCCCAGGAGATGCAGTCCGAGCCTTTTGGGGTAGGCGCTGCCGGGATTCTTCCGCCGTTATCAGGAAGCGGGTATCGGACGTTTTGTCCCGTACTTTGACGGAGAGGATCATTCGTAGAATGATCAACTAGGGTGGCACCGCGAGAGATAACTCTCGTCCCTTTTGCATAAGCAAGAGCGACGGGAGTTTTTTTATTGGCCGTTTTAACCACAGTCGCCTGCGGCGACACAGTTCGCTGCGCGAAACGCAGGCGTCCGTTGGCCGCCATGGTGTAAACCGTTAAGCCGCAATGCGGCTTCCGTGATGGCGAAGCCATCTGTGGTTCAAAATAATTTTTAAAACAATAATAATTGGGAGGCAGACTATATGACGATGGAAAAGAAAGTGACGTTAAGCGAAGCGGAGATTCCGCGCCAGTGGTACAACATTCAAGCCGATATGCCGAACAAATTGGCTCCGGCGCTGCATCCGGGAACGATGCAGCCTCTAAAGGCGGAAGACTTGGCGCCGATCTTTCCGATGGAACTGATTAAACAGGAAGTGAGCCAGGAACGCTGGATCGATATACCGGAAGAAGTGGTGGAAAAGTACCGCATCTGGAGACCGACGCCGCTGGTGCGCGCCTATGGTTTGGAAAAAGCGCTCGGCACGCCGGCTAAGATTTACTATAAGAATGAAGGAACCAGTCCGGCGGGCAGTCACAAGGTTAACACTGCGATTCCGCAGGCGTATTATAACAAGCAGGCCGGGATTACCCGCCTGACGACCGAGACCGGCGCCGGACAATGGGGTAGTTCGATCAGTCTTGCGGCCAGTTTCTACGACATGGAATGCAAGGTGTACATGGTAAAAGTCAGCTACCATCAAAAGCCGTACCGCCGTTCCTTTATGAAAATCTTCGGTGCGGACGTGATTCCAAGCCCGTCGAATCTGACGGAAGCGGGTCGCAGTCTCTTGGCGAAAGATCCCGATTCACACGGCAGTTTGGGCGTCGCGATCTCGGAAGCGGTCGAAGAAGCTGCCGGGCGCGCCGATACGAATTATGCGCTGGGCAGTGTATTGAACCATGTCATACTGCATCAAACGGTGATCGGGCTCGAAGCCAAGAAGCAACTGGAAAAACTCGACGCCTATCCCGACGTGATTGTCGGAGCGTGCGGCGGCGGCAGCAATTTTGCCGGCATTGCCTTTCCGTTCCTTAAAGACCGCTTTAACGGCGGCAAGGTCAGAGCCGTTGGCGTCGAGCCGACCGCCTGCCCGACGCTGACAAAGGGGACGTTCGCTTACGATTACGGCGATCTTGGCAAACTGACGCCGCTGACGAAAATGTATACGCTGGGACATAACTTCATGCCGTCCGGCATCCATGCGGGCGGACTGCGCTACCACGGTGAATCGGCGCTCGTGAGCCAGCTGTACCACGACGGCTTTATCGAAGGCCGTGCCTATAATCAGCAGGAAGTGTTTGAAGCGGCGCTCCTCTTCGCCCGCACGGAAGGACTGGTGCCTGCGCCTGAATCCGCGCATGCGATTCAGGGCGCGATAGTCGAAGCGCTGGCGGCGAAGGAAGCGGGCGAAGCCAGGACGATTCTCTTTTGCCTCTCCGGTCACGGGCACTTCGATATGGGGGCGTACGACCGCTATTTCGCAGGCGATCTGCAGGACGTTCCCTGCGGCGCGCAAGATCTCGCCGCCAGCTTGGAGTCGCTGCCGAACGTATAGGAACGGTGGAGTTTTAACACGAAGCTAGGAAGAATGGGAAGACACGAAGATGTTTCTATAAACGAACTTCTTCGTGTCTTCCTTTTATTGTACTGATAAGCCGCGCTGTAACTTCTGTGATAGCAAAGGCATCTGTGGTTCAATAACGTTACCACCATACATTAATTTCTTTATGGTATAATAAAGTATTAATGCTTATGTGAAGGAGGCGCTGCCGTTGGCTCTGATGACGGGGGCTGAGCCCTTTTTATTGCCGGGCGGACGGCGCGGCGTGCTGCTGGTGCATGGTTTTACCGGAACACCGGCTGAAATGAGACTCTTAGGCGATCATCTGCATGGCCGCGGCTTTACTGTGCTCGGCGTGCGTCTGACCGGACACGGAACGAAGGTGGAAGAACTGGCGCAGACAAACTGGCATCAGTGGTACGCCTGCGTGGAAGACGGTTATCATTTGTTGCGCGGCCTTTGCGATTCGGTTCAGGTCGTCGGTTTGTCGCTCGGTGCGTTGCTGTCGCTGCGTTTGGCTGCGCTGCAGCCGGTGGAGAAGGTCGCGGCTCTGAGCGCGCCGATTTTTCTTTATGATAAACGGATTGCGCGTTTGCCGTTCTACCGGATTTTTCGCAGCTATGCGCCGAAGAAACGGCGACGTTACGCCGGAATCGAAGATTGCTACCTGGTTCATTACGATTATACGCCGCTCAGAAGCCTGAGCAGCCTTTTGGACTTGATCAGGCAGGCGGAAGAATTTTTACCGCGCGTCAGCGTACCGGCGCTTTTGGTGCAAGGGCGGCGCGAGCATACGGTGAAGCCGGAAAGCGTTGAATATATATATGCGCGGATTGCCAGTAAAGAGAAGGAAATTGTCTGGCTGGAAAGATCGGGACATATCGTGACGCTCGATATGGAACGGGATCAGGTCTACGAGGCCGTGACCCGCTTTTTGGAGGGATGAAGATGGAAGAACGCAATCACTGGTGTTTTGCCTGCGGCAAACTGAATCCGATCGGCTTGCAGTTGGAATTTGAACAAGTCGGCGAAGAGTATCGCACGACGCTGACCCCGAAACAGGAACATCAGGGCTATGACGGCATTATGCACGGCGGCTTGGTCAGCACCGTGCTGGATGAAGTGATGGCTGGCTATATATATGCGTTGGGCTTCAATGCGGTCACGGCGCGCCTTGAGGTACGCTACCGAAAACCGACACCGATCGGTCAGCCGCTGACCGCGACGGCGCGCATCGTGCAAAAGCGCGGCCGAATGTATGAAATGGCAGGAGAAATACGATTGCCGGATGGCACAATTACAGCCGAAGGCAAGGCCACCGTGATGGCGGCCAAGGAGGAATCAATATGAAGATGCGCCAACAAGTGCTGGCCTTTTTTAAACAGGAGAAGGCCAAGGCGATCAGCGCCGAAACGTTGATCGAGGGACTGGCGTTAAAAGGCAATGCGCTAAAAGAGGTCTGGGAAGTTTTGCAGGAACTCGAAGACGAAGCGGCGCTTTGCAAAAGCGAAGAGGGGAAATACGGTCTGCCGGAACGGCTCGGCTTCGTCGTCGGACGTCTTACGCTGACCGCAAAAGGTTTTGGCTTTGTCATTCCCGATCTGCCGCCTGACGGCGTCAAGGAAGAGGATGTCTATATCGCAACCGACAATCTGGCCAGCGGCATGCACAACGACCGGGTCGTCGTGCGTCTGGGGCGCGGCGGTACGGCGGGCGGGCGATCGCGCGAGGGTGAGATCGTGCGCATCGTGGAACGCGCCAACAGCCGCATCGTCGGCACGTTTGAAGCCAACGCGCGTCTCGGTTTCGTTACGCCCGATGACAAACGAATCGGGCAGGATATCTTTATCACGCAGAGCAATGTCGGTGATATGAAAACCGGCGCCAAGGTCGTCGTGGAGATCACTTCCTGGCCGCAAGCGCGGCGCAGCGCCGAAGGCGTCATCGTCGAATTCCTCGGGCAAAAGGGCGAGGCGGGCGTCGAAGTGCTGTCGATCATCAAGCAGCACGGCCTGCCGGTCGATTTTCCCGAGGAGGTCTTGAACGCCGCCAAGCGCGTACCGCTCACGATCAAAGAAGACGAGCTCACGCAACGCAAAGATCTGCGCCACTTGCCGGTCGTCACGATTGACGGCGAAGACGCAAAGGATCTCGATGACGCCGTCTATGTCGAACCGCTTGCGAACGGCAATCATCTGCTCGGCGTCTATATTGCCGACGTCAGCTATTACATCAAGGAAAATTCGGTGCTCGACGTCGAGGGCCGCAATCGCGCCACCAGCGTCTATCTGGCCGACCGCGTCGTGCCGATGCTGCCGACCCGTCTTTCGAACGGCATCTGCAGTTTGAACGCCAACGAAGACCGCCTGATTCTCGGCGCGCACATGGAGATCGACGCGCATGGCCAGGTTGTGAAGCATGAACTCTTTCCCGGTGTGATCCGCGTCTGCCGTCGCCTTTCCTATACGATCGTGAAAAAAATTCTCGTCGACAAGGATGCGGCGCTGGCGGAAGAATACAAGGAACTTGTGCCGCACATGGAAAACATGGCAACGCTCTGCGCGATTCTGCGCAAGCGGCGGATGAAACGCGGCGCGATCGATTTTGATTTCCCGGAACTTAAGATAAAACTCGACGAACAGGGCGTGCCGGTCGCCGTTACAAAACGCGAACGAACGCTGGCCGAATCGATCGTCGAAGAATTCATGCTCATTGCCAATGAAACCGTGGCTGAGCATATGAACAAATTAAAAGTTCCCTTTGTCTATCGCGTGCATGAAGAACCGGACGAAGACAAGATGATCCGCCTCAACAACATGTTGCATAACTTCGGCCATACGATTCCAAACATCGCCGAGATCAAGCCGATGGCGCTGCAAAAAGTACTCCAGGGTTTGATTGGCCGACCGGAAGAACGGATGCTCAGCACCGTGATGCTGCGTTCGCTCAAGCAGGCGCGTTACGAAGCGGCCAATCTTGGGCATTTTGGCCTGGCGGCCGAATTTTACACGCATTTTACCTCGCCGATCCGTCGCTATCCGGATTTGATCGTGCACCGCTTGCTGCGCGAAAGTTGGCAGAGCGGCGGCATTTCGGAAAAGCGCAAAGAACAGCTGACTGCGGAACTGCCTCCACTCGTACAGCACTGCTCGCAGCGCGAACGTGCGGCAGCTGAAGCCGAGCGCGACACGGTCGATCTTAAGGCGGCCGAGTACATGGCCCGCTTCGTCGGCGAAACTATGCCCGGCTTTGTCAGCGGCGTCACGTCGTTTGGCATGTTCGTCGAACTGGAAATCGGCATCGAAGGCATGGTGCGCCTGGCGACGATGGATGACGACTATTATCAATACATCGAAGACCAGTTTTGCCTGATCGGCCAGCGGACGAAAAACGTCTATCGTTTGGGCGACGCAGTCAAGGTCAAAGTCTACCGCGTTAGCGTCGATGACCGCCAGATCGATTTCCTGCTGCTGAAGGAAGGACACACCTCGCGCGGCAAAGCGTTTGCGCCGTCCAAGAAAGGGCAGGGACGCGGACGAGCCAAGTTGGATCGGGGACGCGATAAAAAGCGCAGCGATAAGCTGGGCAAAGCAAAAATCGAAGGCGCTGCACCGCAGCTGCTCGATTTGACCGCACCGGCGGCGAAAGCCGAATCCGGCAAGAAGCATCACAAGAAACGGCGGCGCGGCCCGAAAAAAGCGAAAAAGACGAAAGAATAAAGAGTAAGCTAACGAAAGGAGGGCGCAGCCCTTGGAAAAAAAAGCTGCGGGCATCAAAATCGCGGCGGAGAACCGCAAAGCCCGGCATGACTATCACATCCACGAGACCTTTGAAGCCGGTCTCGCCCTCACCGGCACCGAGGTCAAATCCCTGCGGGCCGGCAAAGCGAATTTGAAAGACGCCTATGCCCGGATCGACAACGGCGAGCTGTTCTTGCACAACATGCACATCAGCCCGTATGAGCAGGGCAACCGCTTCAATCATGAACCGCTTCGCGTGCGCAAGATGCTGATGCATCGCTATGAAATCAACAAACTGGTCGGCAAGGTGCAGGAAAAAGGCTACACGCTCGTGCCGCTGAAACTTTACTTTACGCGCGGCAAAGTCAAAGTCGAACTGGCGTTGACGACCGGTAAGAAGACGTACGACAAGCGTCACGATTTGGCCGAAAAAGACGCCAAACGCGATATGGAACGCGAAATGCGCGACCGGCAGCGCGAATAACAAAGAAAAGCTGTCTTTTGAGAGGCTTCAGCCTACGAAAGACAGCTTTTCTTTGCCATTATCTCTTCTCCCCCTCGTCGTGTTGAAACCGCGTCTTTAAAAAAACGCGGGTCTGTCAACCTGTAAATATTATTTCTGGAAATTTTTGGCGATATCTTTTATAATGGAAAGAGAGGCTAGTTTGATGGAGGGGGTATGAATCATGTCACTGAAAGAATACTTTGCCACTGCGCGCGGGCACGGTATCCTGTCGACCGCCGATGTGCACGGCGTGGTCAATTCGGCGGTCTATGCGCCGCCGCATTTCGTGGATGAGCATAACGTCGCTTTTATCATGCGCCATCGTATCAGCCATCATAACGTGGTCGACAATCCGTCCGCCTGTTATATGTTCATTGAAGAAGGCAAGATGGAAGGAAAACGTCTGCATCTGCGGCGCATCAAAGAAGAAAAGAACAGCGAGCTGCTCTTCAAACTGCGTCGGCGCTGCTCGAAGGACGAGACGATCGATGAGGATCTGTATCTGGTCTTCTTCCGCATCGAACAAGTGCGCCCTTTGATCGGCTACGGTTCTTAGCGTTTCATAAAAATGACCCCGGCGAAAAAAGCCGGGGTCATTTTAAATTGTATACAAAGTTATTTCTAAATAATAAATATTATCTATAGAAATTTATGCCAATATCTTTTATAATGGGTTAAAACACTTTTTAAGTCAAAGGAGGTCTTGTCATGGAACTGAAAGAGTACTTTGCCGCCGTAAAGGGGCATGGCATATTGTCCACGGCCGACAGTCACGGGGTAGTCAATTCGGCGGTCTATGCGACGCCGCATTTCATGGACGACGGGATGATCGCGTTCATCATGCGCGAACGCAAAAGCCATCACAATGTGACGGAGAATCCGTCCGCGTGCTATCTCTTCATCGAGAAGGAGAAGATGGGAGGCAAGCGTCTCTATCTGCGCCGCGTGCGCGAGGAAATGAACACAGAGCTGCTCTTTTCGCTGCGCCGCTATTGCCCGAAGGATGAGACGAAGAGTGAAAATCTCTATCTTGTTTTCTTCCGCATCGAAAAAGTCCTGCCGCTGATCGGTTACGGCAGTTGATGAATGCCGCATTGCCAGTGTTCAAGCGGCGTAAGCTGTGTTATAATTAAAGAAGAGGAGATGGGCGCATTTCCTCGATATTAAAAAGGGGGCGTACTGGTTTCGACAGGGGTGGTTGTGGTATAGGCAGCGAGCCGGGGTTCCATCAGCCCGTTGACACGGTGGAAAATAAGTAAACGCAAACAACGAATACGCTTTAGCAGCTTAATGCTAACGTTCTACTCTCCCTCGTCCTGTGGGGCGGGATAGGACGTCATAATGCAGGATACCTGAGGCCTCATTCTCCGCGGGCCGACTGGGAAACTTTAACGAGATAGCGCCAGCGCAGCTTGTCTATAGGCGGCAACGGGGCGAAATTTAAATTGTAGACTGCGCTCGGAGAAACCTATATGGTGATACTTCTGGACAGGAGTTCGATTCTCCTCGCCTCCACCAAATCGAATCGAATCGATTCGTAACGCTTGATTGTGATTGGAACCATAGCTTTGCCTCCGGGCAAGGAGATGGTTCCAATTTATTTGCGGCAAAGGTATACTTCTTTCAAAGTATTAAAGAATTCCCCCCAAAAAAAACACACAAAAAACTACAAAAAGCTGTCTTCTCTTCCTCATCAAAACAATTTCCAAAACTTAACACATACTTAAAAATGATTGAAAAAGTTTTTTAAGCGAGCAAAAATGAGATAAATGTCCTATAATAGGGTCAATCTAGCCTAAAACAAACCATATAAACATGAAAATAGGCTTAGGCCTATTTTTTTTTATGCGAATAGCAAGATAAGAATGGAGAGAATGCTTTTGCTTACCAAACAAACTCCGAAATCCTCCTGGAAAAAGACCATCAGTCAGCTCGTACTAACGGTTGCCGTCCTTTTTTGCGCAGCCAACACCGCACTCGCCGCCCCCGGTGACGACGACGAACAACTGCGCCGCGCGCGCCAGCAAGAACAAGAACGCCAGCAGCGCCAGCAAAGCCGTGACGTATTCCTACAATCCAAAGACAAACCCAGCCAGGAGCAAAGTCTGCCCGACGAAAGCCCCGCCTTTCTTGTCAGCAACATTCAAATCAGCGGCGACGATGCACGTCGCTTTTTTTGGCTTCAAGCCGAAGCCAACCGCTACGCCAACAAAAAAATCGGCAAACAAGGCATCGACATCATTGTCAAACGCCTTAGCAACGCCCTCATCGATCACGGCTACATCACCAGCCGGATTCTCGTACCCGAACAAGACCTCGCCAGCGGCACCCTAAAACTTCAGCTTGTCGCCGGATACATTGGCGACATTCGCTTTGCCGAACCCGTCGCCCGCGCCGACTGGCGCGGGGCATTCCCCTGTACGACCGGCGACCTTTTAAACCTGCGCGACCTCGAACAAGGCCTCGAACAACTCAAACGCGTACCCTCCCAGGACGTCGACTTCAAACTCCTGCCCGGTAAAAAGCCTGGCACCAGTGATGTCGTCATCACCATGAAACGAAGCGTCGCCGACAAACTCGTTCTTTCCCTCGACGACTCCGGTAGCCGCGCCACCGGAAAGCTTCAATCCTCCTACACCTACAGCGTCGACAACCTCTTCGGCAAAAACGACCTCTTCAACATCAGCCTCAATAACGACGCCCAAGACGATTCCAGCGTCAAAGGAACCGGCGGCCATTCCCTCTACTGGTCCGTACCCGACGGCTACTACACCTACACCCTCAGCTACCGCACCAGCAACTACAAACAAACCATTCCCGCCTTCGGCGGCGACATCAAATACAGCGGCGAAAGCGAAACTGGTGAGGTCAAAATCGAACGCATTCTACAACGCGACAAAACCAGCAAAACCAGCCTCAACCTGAAACTCGCCCTAAACAACGGACACAACTTCATCAACGATGCTGAAATCACCAACCAGCGCAAACAAACCACCTCCTTAGAACTCGGCCTCTCCCAGCGTCGCTACATCGGCAAAGCCACCTGGGACTACCAAATCGCCTACCGGCGCGGCATGCCCTGGTTCGGTCCCCAAGACGACAACGCCATATCCGGCGGAGCCTACACCAGCCAATACGGACTATGGACTGCCGAAATCGACCTCAACGCCCCTGTAACAATATTCGGCAAAGAAGCCCGCTACAACATGACCTTACGCGGCCAATACACCAACAGCCGCATCTACGGCGGCGAATGCTTCAGCATCGGCAACCGCTATACCGTACGCGGCTTTGACGGCGAACAAACCCTCCTCGGCGAAAACGGCTGGTACCTGCGCAACGAACTCAGCTTTCCCCTTAGCGAAAACGGACGCGAAATCTACTATGGCCTCGACTATGGACGCGTCAGCGGCCCAAGCGCCAATAGCCAAACCAGAAACGACCTCATGGGAGCCGTCATCGGCCTACGCGGCCCCATCGGGAGCGCCAACCTCGACCTCTTCGTCGGTTGGCCCCTCAAACTACCCCCGACCATGACAAGCGACAACCCCACCTTCGGTTTCCAATGCAGCTGGCAGCTCTAGGGAGAAGAGCGCAGCTTGCGTAGCGATAAATAAAAAAACAAACGAGAAAAACAAAGAAAAACCAAAGCAGAAAACCCAAATCACAAGCAAAATGGGAGCAAAAAAGAATAAAGGGGAGATTACACGCATGAAAGCAAAGCACAAGGGAGTGGGCTTTGTCCGTCAACTCGCAGTATGGATACTCATTCTCATCTTCACCACCCAACCTGTCCTCGCCGCGACCGAAGTCGTCGTCGACCCCAGCAACGGGAAAAATCCCGGCGTCATCCAAGCGCCCAACGGAACCACCGTCGTACAGATCCTAGCGCCCAACGCCAATGGTCTGTCGCACAACCAATACCTGAACCTCCAAGTCGGACCGAACGGCATCATCTACAACAACGGTGTCGGTCTCGTTAACACGAAGCTTGCAGGCTGGATTACCGGCAACCCCAACCTGCGCGGCGGCAGCGCCCAGATCATTCTAAACGAAGTCACCGGCAAACTGCCCACCAACCTAAACGGATTCCAAGAAATCGCCGGCAATAGAGCCACCCTCATTCTAGCCAACCCCAACGGCATCGTCGGCAATGGGTTTGGTTTTATTAACGTGAACCGGGCCGTCCTCACCACCGGTACCCCCTTCTTCGGCGGCAGCGGCAGCCTCGAAGCCTTTCGCGTTACCGGCGGACAAATCGCGATCGAAGGCAGCGGTCTCGATGCCAGTACGACCGACCGCGTCGATATCATCGCACGCTCCGTCAACCTCAACGCACAACTCAACGCCAACGAACTCAACATCATCACCGGCGCAAACCAAGTCAATGCGACCAACAGCCAGGCAGCGGCCATCAGTGCTAACCCCAGCGAAGCCAAACCCGCCGTCGCCCTCGACGTAGCGGCCCTCGGCGGCATGTACGCCGGTAAAATCACCCTCGTCGGCACCGAAACCGGCGTCGGCGTGAATAGCCAAGGCACAATCCAAGCCAGCGGCGATATTCGGCTTGAACAAAACGGTAAAATCAATCTCACCGGAAATACCACCGCCGGGGGGAACGTACAGATTAGCGGACAAAGCGACGTCACGAACCAAGGCACTTTGTACGCAGCGGGTACGACGACAATCAACACCCAAGCCGCGTTGCAAAACAGCGGCTTTATTGGCGCGGGAAGCCATCTGGATTTGAACGGCCAAACCGTCCAATCCACGGGCGCTCTGGCAGCGGGCGTTAAACAAGACAAGACCCTGGCTGCGAGCGGAAACCTGACCGTCACGGCCAGCAATACCCTAAGCCTGAACGGCGAAAATAAAGCCGCCGGCAACCTCAGCCTAACCGGAGCGAACCTAAATCTGGCCAAGGCAAACACCTTTGCCGGCGGTGACGTACAACTGACCGCAACCCAAGGTGATATCGACCACAGCGACAAAGCCGTACTCCAAACCAGCGGCAATTTGACCCTAACCGCCAAAGGGACAATTCGCAATGACTCCGGCAAACTCAACGCTGCAGGTAAACTGGAGGCCAGCGCCGAAGGCGCAATTACAAACAAAGACAACGGGGAAATAAAAAGCGTGCAAGACATGACCTTGCGCGCCGCCGCGCTCGATAACCAAAACGGAACCATAGACAAGAGTGAAGCAGCGGGAATCCTAAAAATAGACCTAACCGCCAACCTAAACAACAGTGCCGGTAAAATTAACAGTGAAGGAAAACTCGCGCTTACCGCCGGCAGCATAACCAATCCCGGCAACGACATGTCGGCGAAAAAAGACTTTACCCTCACCGTCAACGGAGACTTCACCAACCAAGGTACCTTGACATCCGGCGAGACCTTGACCATAAATGCAGCCAACCTAGCCAATGCGGCCCAAGGGAAAATCAACGCTAAGACAACCAACTTGACTGCCGCGGCCAACTTAACCAACAACGGACGCATCGAAGGCGACCAAGTCGAAATCAAGGGACAAGACGTCACCAACAATGCAACCATTATTGGCAATCAGGTCACCATCAACTCAAACAATCTTACCAACCAAGGCAGTCAGGCCGTCATCGGCGCTGCTGGAACAATGAACTTGTGGACGAAAAACACGCTGACCAACCAAGATAACGCAACCATTATCGCTCTGGGCGACCTCAACATCGCCGCGGATCAGACCGTGGACAGCAACGGCAAACTGACCAATCCGACTGCCGTGGTCACCAACCAGGGCGCGATGATTGATGCGGGGAAAAATTTGAACATCACTGCTACGCAGCTCAACAACGTCAGCAGTCCGGTGACAATCGGAACCAATACCGTACAGCAGCCGGATAAGGTGTTGACGCGGACGCCCCATTTTACGTATTGGGCGCATTATGTAAAAGAGAGCCCAAGACTTGGGACTACTGAAGGAGAACAGCTAATATCATATGGTGACTTTGAGGATCGTTCTACATATACAGCTTATTATCCAGTGAGTGTAACTGTGCCCAAGGATAAGGTTATTGCAGTTGATGTAAGTCAGAGTAAAGTTACTTTTAACGATGTTCCAGTTACGATACCTATAATACAGCAAAGGCCTAGTGCGTGGACCTGGAATGCGACAGTTCAGTATTCAGATGGACGTGGGCCGCTAGATTGGCCGGGAAAGGTTGCAGGTCAAACAACTGCCTATTGCAACAGTATGAAAGTTGATGCAAACGGAAACTATGTGATTTCTTTCTACCCAGGCTATGATCCAAACCTATATTTGCATCCGGATAAAGACTGGCAAAAAATGACGACTTATCACTGTGACAGCCCGATTAATTCACGTACCACCAGCACATCGATTGCGACCGAATACATCAGCGGTACGCCAGTTAAAGGCAAACTTCACGTCGGACAAGATTTTAACTTGAACATCGGCCAGCAGTTTCTCAACAAATATAGCGAAATCGCAGTTGGCGGTGCGGTCAATGGCCAGGTCGCCAACTTGCAAAACCAGGGTTATCAGTTAAAACAGACGACGACCTCGATTGTCCGTTCTTACTTTCGCGGTCTCTTCCAAACCGGCGGTGACGGGCACACCGAATCCTCGGACGGCTGGCAGACGACAGGACCCTTTGTCGTGACAAAACCAATCGGCGACGGGCTACCGGCCACCTTTACTGCCGGCAGCATCAACCTCGTCGGTAACGGCGTTGCCAATATCCAACAGCGGCCTGACGGTACGCCGGGACCGCAGCCAGGTTCCACACCGACACTAAACGCGCCGACCTTTGCGGCACAACATGCGTTGACCATTGTTAAACCGACAACCGTAGACGCCTTGCAGCAGGGAACAGGCATGAACCTCGGCAGTCTGAACGGTTTGTACACCATGAAAAAAGACCCAACCGCTCACTTCTTAGTAGAAACCGATTCGCGCTTTGCCAACTATCAAAGCTTCATTTCCAGCGACTATTTGCTTAGCGCGCTTCATTTGGACCCCGCCACGACAGCAAAACGCATCGGCGATGCCTTCTACGAACAGCAACTGGTGACGCAACAAGTCAACCAACTGACCGGACGGCAATTTCTAACCGGCTATGCCAGCGCTGACGAAGAATACAAAGCCTTGCTCGATCATGCGGCGGCAGAAGCTACCGCCTTCAACCTGACCTTTGGCGTGGCTCTGACTAAAGACCAGATAGCCAAGCTCACCAGTGATATGGTCTGGCTGGTCGAACAAGACGTCAAACTACCCGACGGTTCCAGCCAGAAAGCGCTCGTGCCCGTCGTCTACCTAGCGCAAGGTAACAATCTTAAACTAACCGACAGCGGCGCGCTGATTGCCGCCGATAAAATTGACATCCGCCTAAGCGGCGATTTGACCAACAGCGGCAGCATCCTTGCCAGCAAAGGCATTGGCAAAGCCGATACCGGAAACACCGATATGAGCGTAGCCGGAGCCAGCACCTACATCGAAGCGCGCGACATCAAAAACCAAGCGGGAGGCAAGATCGGCAGCGAAGGCCTGACCAATCTGAACGCCAAAAACGATCTCCTTAACCAAGGCGGCAACATCGGCGGCAAACAAATTCTTGCCTACGCCGCGCATGACATCAAAAACGAAGCGGCCACAAGCGAAGTCAGCGCATCCTATCGCGATGCCTCGCACAACTGGAGCGGCAGCAACACCGTCGTTGCTACCGGCAAGATATCCGCCGAAGGCGACGTCAAACTAAGTTCCGGTAACGACATTGCTCTGCGTGGCGGCAGCGTAAGCTCTGCGAGCGGAAACCTTACCATAAACGCAGGCCATAACCTCGAGATCGCCGCCGTTCAGACCCACAACACCGGCAGCGACCGGGCCAGCAACAGTGCCGCCTATGACCATAGCGACACCCTTAATGTCCTTAGCGCTGTGAGCGGCAAAAACATAACCTTGACCAGCAAAAACGACACCAACCTGCGCGGCGCACAAGTCAGCGCCGACGATACCCTAACCGTCACTGCCAATGGCAACCTCAACATCAGCGCCGTCAAAGACATAAAAACCAGCGCCGTGCGCAACAACCATAACGGCAGCGACTACAAAGAAAACAACTACGACGAAACCGTCATCGGCACCAATCTCCTGGCCACAAACAACGTCAGCCTAAACGCGGTCAAAGCCGTCGATGCGACCCAACCCCTTGCCGCAGACAAAGGCAACATCAACATCAGCGGCAGCTCGGTTGCCAGTACAAAAGGATTAATCACCGTCACAGCCGATAAAGACGTCACCATCAGCGAAGAAACAGAAAAGCACGAATCCAGACGCGAACTGCATAACGCAGGCGGCGGATTCCTCTCCTCCTCCAAAAGCGACGAAGTCGACCATACCCTCGCGAACTTGGCCGTGGGCAGCAGCCTCTCCGGCGACCGGATCAACGTCACGGCCAACAACAATCTTAAAGTGCAGGGCAGCGACGTAGTCGGCATAAATGACGTCACTCTAACCGCTATAAAAGGTGACGTCAAACTCCTCGCCGCCCAACAAAACAGCCAAGAAGAACACTACCGGCACACCGAAAGTTCCGGCGTCTTCAGCACCGGCGGCGCGGGCATCACCATCGGTTCGCGCATGGAAGAAATGAATACCGAACAAAAAACACTGACAAATCGCGGCAGCCTCGTCGGTTCCGAAAAAGGCAACCTCACCATCACAGCCGGTAACAAAGTCGACAGCGTCGGCACAAAAATGGTCAGCGGTTTAGATACCACCATCACCGGCAAAGAAGTCAGCATTGCCAACTCCACCGACACCAGCGATCTTTACAGCAAATACGAATCCAAACAAAGCGGTCTGACCGTATCCGTCGGCGGCGGTATCGTCGACAGCGTACTTGGCGCATACGGCAACATAAACGCTGCGGCCAGCGTCAAAGACGAACGCCTAAAAGCCCTGTACGGCTACAAAGCCGTACAAGACCTAAGCAAAATGACTGACCCGACAAAACTCACAAAAGTCGGCGTCAGCATCAGCGTCGGCAGCAGCGAAAATAAAATCGAAACCAACATCCACAACGAAACCACAAACCTCTCCAACATTACCGCCGGAAGAAACGTCAAAATCACAGCCACCGAAGGCGACCTGAACCTGACCGGAACCAAAATAAAAGGAACCGACGTCACCCTAGAGTCGACCAAAGGAAATGTGAACATTTCGGCAGCGCAAGACAAAACACAGCTCGATACCAAATCGACCTCCTCTTCCTGGTCTGTCGGCGGCACCATCGGTGTTGGCTTCTTCGGCAACTTCGGCAGCGGCAACGGCAAAGAAAACGGCAACACCGTCACCAACGTCGCCAGCCAAATCGATGCCAGCGGCACCGCGACCGTGACCTCAGGGAACGATACCAACATCCTCGGCTCCAAAGTAAAAGGCGACAAAGTCGTCGTTAACGTCGGCGGCAATCTCAACATCGCCAGCCAGCAGGATATCGACAACTACAACGCGAAGAACGACAGCATTGGACTTGGTTTTACCGTTGGACAAAAAGACGGAAAAGATAAAAGTGGAAAAGACGTTTCCAACAACGGCGTCACCGGTTCCTTCAACAGCAGTAAAACAAATTCCAACTATGCTTCCGTTACCAACCAAGCCGGAATCTACGCCGGACAACAAGGCTTTACCGTCACTGTTGGGAAAAACACCGACCTCAAAGGAGCGGTCATCGACTCTAACGCCACGCCGGAGAAAAACAAACTCACCACCGGGACGTTGACGTGGTCGGATATTCATAACAAGGCGGCGTATGAGGCCAGCAGCTTTGGCGTGGCCTATGATTCCAAAAAATATCAGAAAACAGATACGAAAAACTATAAGAACCAAGGCTTAACGCCGGTCATTGGCCCAACCGTAAGCGGTAAGGCCGACAGTACCACGACATCCGCCATTGCGCTGGGAACAATTGAAATCAAAGACAAAGCCAATCAAAAACAAGACCTTAGCACCTTGAGTCGCGACTCCAAACAATCCATCAATGCGCTCGGTAAAATCTTTGACAAACAAACAGTCGAAGAACAACAGCAACTCATCAAACTGTTTGGCGAAGTCGCTTATGATGCAGTGGGCAACATGAAACTGAAAGAGGGCAGTCCCGAAAAAGCCGCGGTCGATATGGTCGTCGGCGGCATCATGTCCCAGCTCGGCGGCGGTGGCTTCGGCCAAGGCGCAGCAGCAGCCGGTCTTAGCCAGCTGGCCATGACGTATATCATGAAGATCAAAGACCCGGCCATGCAACAATGGGTATCGGCTTTAATTGGCGCGGTGGCCTCTGATTTGACGGGCGGCAGCGGTAATGTTGGGGCGTTTATTGCGCTGAGTCAGATAAGAAATAACTGGCTGTCGCATGATCGACAAGAGCTTTTTGCAGGACGATTAAAAGAAGCATTGGATAGGGCTAAGGATACGCATGATTTTAGTGAAGTTAATAAAATCATGGCAGACTACACCAATGAAAGTCAGACCAACAGCAACAATAACTTTTTTATGAGAGAAGACATAGAGGACTCATTGTTGACACAGCTAACACGTCTGGCAAAAATGACAGGTCATTCAACAGACTTTGGCGATTTGCAAGGCGCATTAAACATGTTTGCATCGACAAATTTGACGTATGTTCCGACAATAACGCCTTCGATACCGGTTCATGAGCCGACGCCGACTCCCCTTGAAACGCTAGAGAATGCGATTGCGAATGGCGGAAACTGGAATGATAGAGGGCAATGGGTGAAAGTTGATGGAACGGTTTGCACCAATCTGCCGGGCCGAGGCGATTATCTGATTAGCCAGGGGTATAAGTTTGAGGATCGATACAATAGCGCGGGTACTCCATGTATTTTTGCAGATGGCGCGGATTGGCCTGTCTCTGGCTTGCCGATTAAAGGTGACGTGCTGGCTGGGCAAGCAGATCCTACTTTCGTAAAAATCAATGGACAATGGTCAATCGTAGATCCAGCGACGAATATTCCGTGGTATACGACACAGTCGCCGCCACCCGGATCTGCAGTGGAATATGCAGCAAACTTTACATGGGGAGTTGGAGTTGGTTTAAAAAACAAGGCGGATGATGTTTCGCAGTTTTTATTGACAGTCCAACCAAAACAAATTGATGCCGCAATTTTAAATGGCATCCAATTTGTTAAGGATAATAGTCTTCAAGATGTAGCTGTTACAGTAGGTGGAAAGATGTATCAAGTTACTCTGGAAGATTGGACAAGACGTGAAGCTGAAATAGAGACAATAACAGACCCGACGGAAAAAGGAACCAAAACGGCAGAGTTGGCAGTAGATATTCTTGCGACGGCAGCAGCATTGCGTTCAGCAGGTAAGATTGCAGTATCTGCCACGGATATAAGTGTTGGGAATTTTAGAAATGCAATAGGAGACGGTACTGGTGGAGTAAGTAATGCCATAAAGTTTAAGGACGTTAAAACTTTTTCGGCAGAAGAAACAAACCAATGGTTTAGAGATAATGTAAAACCAGACTATAAGCCTCCATATAAGCCAGGAACAGTCGTAAAAGAGATAGAATTGAGAAACGATACAACCTTTGTACGTGTGTATGACAATACGCCAGGTGGTTCAGGTATGTATGGAGGTTGGGTTATGAAAGCATCAGACATTGAGGGACTTACAGCAAAGCAAATTCAAGATAAATTTGCTTTACCCAATACTCCAAGATATATGTGTGATGTCAAATTGGATGCAGGCACACATGTACGAGTCGGGGAAGTTAATCCTCTTGAAGGTTGGGGAAATGGTGGCGGTACGCAATATGATCTGATTGGAAAAAGAGTGGGTAATTTTACAAATGAAAGACTTTTAGATTAGGAGGGGAAGCGATGTATGAAGTAAAAGGGAGCACACTTGTTATTAATTCAAGACAAGTCAAGTTTGATTTTAATATAAGGGATACAATTGAACGTTTTGATTCAATAATAGTCCTTCTAGGAATACCGTTTACGGCGGATGATATTAATAATATTTACTGCTTAAATAAAAATGGAGAAGTAATATGGCAGTCAGAAAATTTGAATGCGCTTTATCCAGAATTGAAAAATTTGCCATATGAGCAGATGGGGGTGAAAGATGGAGTTTTACATGCTTCGGATTTTTATGGGAGAAGTTATATGATAGATGTGAGGACTGGAAAAATAATAGGATGTAAGATTGTAAAATAGCTGTAGCAGAATTTGCATTCAAACGGCCTAGCAACAGACAACAGTATAAGAACCCAATGAAATCAATGGTTCACGGCATTACGCCGTGGGCCATTTTTCATATTTACCCAACACGGGCTAACTCGGCGGTGAGGGGGCGAGTGAATTCGGCTGAGATTAGGTTTATCTGCCGTGAATTTTGCCGTGAATCGATTAAAAAACATGCGTTTTTTAACGCAAAATAACGCAAAATAACGCAAAGTAACCTTTGAAAAAACGAGCAAATCAGCAGATTTAAACAATGTATGGCAAAGATGACATCCGCACTTCAAAACCGTTTGCGGGGCGGCAGTGACTCTTGGGGTCAGGCTTGAGTTATTGGGGAAAATTGACTTGTTTAAAAACGTCTGTTAGTCTAGAACAGAAGAGACGAAACTAACAGAGGTGATGGGCATGGCGAGAGAGCAGCGGATCCACTATGAAACGGCCATTTACCATGTGATCGTCCGAGGGAATAATCGAGCGCAAGTTTTTTTGAATGAAGAAGAAAAAAGAAAGTACCTGCAAATCATAGCAGATTATTGAGAGAAATATGGTTTTCATCTGTATGCGTATGTGATTATGGATAATCATGCACATCTGCTGGTTCAAGTAGAAGAAGTTGAATTGGCAAAAATTATGCAGGAATCCAACAACGGTACACTCGATATTATAACCAACGCTATGGGAGAAGCGGCCACGTATTTGAGCAACGATATAAAGCAAAACTGTGTAACGAAAATACTTATTTGCTGACGCTGCTTTGCTATATTCATCAAAATCCTGTAAAAGCGGAATGACAGAAGGGCTCCATTATCGTTGGAGCAGTCATTCGTTATATCAAAAGGCGCGAAGGGTTTGGTTGAAACGAATTTTATTCTGGGAATGATAAACGGGCAGAAAAGCAAAGCGATTCACGAATATCAGCGCTTAATGGGAATTGAAGTCGGAAAGGCGGAATATGGTGACGGCCCCAGCTATCAAGAGAGGATGAATCAAACAAGCGAAAAAATAAAAGAAGTGGAAAACCTTCCGAAAAAAACGAGCTGGACGGAATTGGTAGAGGAACTAAGCTTAAGAGAGAACATTTCCTCGCAACAACTGCTGGAGCCGTCGCGAAAACGCGGGCGGGTAGAAATACGCAAGCAGTTGATCGTGGAAGCGATTCTGCGCAGTGATATGAAGCGGGCAGAAATTGCGGAACACCTGCAGATTGATCCGGCGGTTGTCACACGAGTACACAAAGAATGGTTGGGGAAATCTAAAAAATAAGTCAATTTATTAAACAAGTCAAGCCTGACCCCTAGAATCCAGTGAAGGAGCGGTGAGTGATACGGATGGAAATGTGGAATAAATGGGAGCCTATAAATGATACTCCCATTAAATTATTTGGTTGCAGAACGATTGATGATAAAGACGGATTAACGTTATTTTTTGTGAATGAAATGTGGCAAAAAAAATTGAAAATTTCTTTTGAAGAGGGTGTACTGGCATTTAGAGTTACAGATGAGGGAAAGCGATTGAAATTGATCGATTTTCTGGATGAAACTTACGGAAAGGCTTTTTATACTGAATGGATGTTATTTAAAGTAACTCAATCAGATTATATTGAGTGGTTTAATGAGCAAACATTTAGTATCTACGAAACATTCAATATAGTTCATTATGCGTTCCTTACGGGAAACGAAATCATTGAAGTCCTTGCAACAGCAGAGCCGATTGTTGAGAAAATAAATTGATTCTCCGGAAAAAAGCACAAAAAGCCAGGCCGCAGAATTTGCACTCAAACGGCCTAGCAACAGATAACAGCATAAGAGCCCAGTGAAATCAGTGGTTCACGGCATTATGTCGTGGGCCATTTTTCATTTCTACGACAAAAAAACAAAGCCAACGTGACGGACGTGAAAAAATCCGATTGGCTTTGTTGCATTCTTCGCATTCAGACCTCAAAAAGGCCCCATTTCTTTGTTGCTTTGGCCATTTTATGATTCAAGAAAGATTACGTAACAACATAATAAACGAGGTTTTTTGAACGTTATGGACAAGATATGCTATCAGAAGTGGCCATTTTATGATTTAAGTCACACTGATGATGATAATCGTCAGGCGTTTTTTAATGGGTAACAGGGCGTTGCCGAATGATGATAAAATAGAGGAAAACGGATGGGTGAAAATGCCGAGAGTGAGATTGCTCATATTATTTTGTGAGAGGATAGTCGGCAAAGATAACATGAAAATCAAACGAAGGAACCGTTCCCTTGTTTGTACTAATCAATTGTCTCTCTTTTTAAAAAAAATAAAAATGGAGGAAGAGTTTTGTATAGATTTTTAGATGTAATAATGTTTGTCATTTTAGTTCAAATTTCGCATATTGGATTTTTATGGTATATACTTTTGCGTGAGTTGTGGGATGCCCTTCGACGCTGTAGAGTGGAAGCGACTGTTGAGGAAATTGGAATAAAAAAAGAATCGGATGAATCGATAATTGATTTTTCACAGGTGGAAAAAATTGAAGGCGGATTTGATCGAAGCATTCTTATTGCTCAAACTATACTAGTCAAAATACGAACTGAAAATAGAACCGAAGAAATATGCTTAGAAGATAAAGAAATCGTTAAACTTGCAAAAAAAGGAATGAATAGAATAATCGTATGTAGTAAGTGGGATATGGATAGAAAATTAATTTCCATGAACAAAAATAGCGATAGTGTTAATATTAGTGTTACATATACTCCTGCAGGACAATATGCGATGGCTCCATTCATGATGAGTCTTTGGGGGTTTCTAGTATTTGTTATCGCAATAGGGGTGATGTACATTGATCTATTTAATTTATGGGGATTTTATAGTGTTTTTATTCTGTTCGCGTTGGCCTGTATAGGACTACCTTACTATAAAATGAGTAGCGTTTTTATTGAAGCTGAAAATATAATCATTAGAAAAAAGGATGGTCAGGTTAAAGTACTTTCCTTAGGAGAAATAGAAAAAGTCGAAAAATGTTTTTTTTACAATAAGGTTACGATGAAAAATAAAGAAACCGTTTGTTTTTCTAAAGCGTTTTATTTGCTGCCGGAGTTTATTATGGAAATGAAGCAACAATGAACTCCTAGGGTCTACCATTAAAAAAAGAAATGAAGACCCCCGAGGAAGAAGCAAGGGGACGGTTCGAAACCACTGAAAAAGTAGCTGGCACGGAGCCATCAAACTGCTATTGATCTTCCAAACTACCTTAAAACACATTTTTGAAACTCGAAAATATACTGACTGAAAGCATCTAAAAAGTAGCGGTTTTTTCAGTGATTTCGAACTGTCCCTTTTGCGTCTAGCAGCGCTTGACGATATCGCGAAAACACCCGGGATCAAGGCACAGTGCGTTGATCCCGGGTGTTTTTTTACGGATAGGGAAAGGGCTGCGTCTCGTAGAGGTCGTTTCCGGCTGACGCGGACAGCGCTGACGGATTGCAGATGCGGTAGCCGACGTCGTCTTTGGCGAGCCAGCCTTGTTCACAAAAGTGGCGAATGGCGCGGAGCAATTGGCGATGGCTGCAGCCGAGATAGCCGGCTAGCCGGGTGTGATTTTCACGAAAACAGTGTTGATCTTGGCTGCAGAGGATATAGCTGGCTAGGCGCTGCTCGACGGTGTAATGCAGGTTGATGGATTGGTTTTGATTGTTGCGGATTAATTTATGACAGAGCAGGGCGGTCATAAAACGCAAAAACGGCGTGTGCGCCAACAGGGATTCGCGTGTTGCGGCCGTCGGGAGCACAATGCACAATACTTCGCTGACTGCTTCGACGCTGTGTTTGGCGTCGCTGGCAATACCGGCAATGAGCTCCAGTTCGCCAAGCAATGTGAAACTGCGGTTAAAGCAGAGCAGGCTTTCCTTTCCGTTGCCAAGATCTTTAACGGCTTTGCAACTTCCGGCGACGAGAAAATACAATGCGGTTGTCGGCTGACCTTCGCGCAGCAGAAATTCGCCGTGGGAAAAACGGCGTAGCGTCAATGCTGCGAGTACAGATGACGGCAGAATATCGGCAAGGCGGTAGCGTTCAATCCATTTGTTGCGTTGGTCGTGTGAAGTGTTCATGTTCATTCAGCTCCTTTCCTTAACTATGTCATCTGTCATAGATATATGCAACCGGAAAATGATAGACTGATGCCGAGACAGAGGAGGCGATGGAGATGCGATATGGTGCGGTGATCTTGGCTGGAGTTTTGCTGGCGCTGATGCAAAGCTGCAATGGCATGCTTAGCCGTTATGTTGGTGTAATCGGTACAAGCTTTACGGTGCATTGGATTGGCGGCGTGGTGCTGGGCGGATACTTATGGTTGCGAAGCCCTGCTGAGCTGCGCTTGCGGGGGCTGCCATGGTGCTGGTATAGTGCAGGTGCAATGGGATTAGCGTTGGTTGCGATGACCAGTTTTTGCATGGTGAAACTGGGGCCTGGATTGGTAATTTGTTTATCGATCGGCGGACAGATTGCGGCATCGACATTGTGCGATGCGATTGGTTGGTCGGGAGGGAGGCGCATTCCCTTTCGTTTGCGGCAGCTGCCGGGACTTGCCCTGATGGGCCTTGGAATTTGGATTGTTTATCAAGCGTGAGAGGCGGTAATACGTATGGAATACGCAATGGGTGCATTTCTTCTGGGGGCGCTTACTGTTATGACTAAAGGCGTGAATTTTCGGGCGGCTCAGCATTTAGGGAGCGGCGGAGGCGCTATGGCGAATTATATTGTTGCGACACTGCTGTCGGGATTGCTGTTGTCCGGTGACGAAGACGCGAGCGCGTTAATGACGGGATTTCTTGAAGCGCCGGGGTGGCTGTATTGGGGTGGTGTCTTCGGCGTGGTATCGTTTGTAATCAACATTGCATCGCTACGTCATATGAACCTGCTATTGTCGACGGGCTGTATGCTGGTCGGTCAGTTGATCGGGGCAGCACTGACCGATTGGTTGTGGTATCAGGCGGTGGTGCCGGGAAAGCTGGCGGGTATTGCATTGCTGGCAGTCGGCGTGCTGTATGACAAATGGAAGTGTTGTAATGATTGAGCGGACGCAAGCGGACGGCGCTCCTTGCTTCCTTTTTTACTTATAATGCATTTTTGCGAAAAGAGTGGCGAGAGCTAACGACAAATAGCATGACTGGGTTTGGAGAATAAAGCGTAGAGGAGGCAAAACGAATCTGCGTCAAAATGGGCTGATGATTAAAATCATCAGGCTTTTTTTAATAGTTAACAGGGAAGTGCAAGTGATGATAAAATAAAGAAAAACGGATAGCTGAAAATGCCGCGAGTAAGATAGTTTATGTTGTTTTATGAGAGCAGAATCGGCAAAAATAACATAAACCCCATGTTTTATGGGCGGCGGCAAATTGGATAGGATGCAAAGTGAGGCAGTTATGGAAAATATTTTACACATGATCTTGGCGGGCGTGATCCTCACGATCGTTTTGATCGTCTTTACATTGGGTAAGAGTCCTTTTTTCAGAGTGGATCGTGCAGGTGTCGCGATCATTGGGGCGGTTGCGATGATTGCGACGGGCGTTTTGCCGGGTGACAAGGCCGCGGCTGCTGTGGATTATAAGACGGTGATCATCTTGTTCTCGATGATGATCCTCGTGGCGAACCTGAAATTGGCCGGGTTCTTTGAGTTTGTGGGAAACAATCTGCTGCGTCTGGTGTCGAGCAAAAGAAGTCTGCTTTTCGCCGTTGTCCTTGTGAGCGGCGTTCTTTCCGCTTTTGTGATTAACGATATTGTCTGTTTGCTCTTTACGCCGATCGTTTTGCTTCTTTGCCGCAAGGTCGATTGCAATCCGGTGCCGAATCTTCTGGGTGTTGCCATGGCGTCCAACATCGGCAGCGCGGCGACGCTGCTGGGAAATCCGCAGAACGTGCTGGTAGGCAGTTTGTCAGGGATGCCGTTCATGGCTTATTTTCTGACGGCAGCTCCGGTTGCGGTCGTTGGGCTTTTGTGTACATTCGGCGTGATTGCCTTTTATTATCGCAGGGAACTTCAGGGCGGCTGGGGAAGCAGTCCGCAGATCCCGGCCAATGTCCATATGTATCTGATTGGCAAGAGCTTGCTCATTTTAGCGGTCATCCTGATCCTGTACCTGGCGGGCTATGATCTGGCGATGGTGGCCAGCTTGGGGGCGGCCGTATCGTTGATGACCCGGCGGGTAGAGCCGAACAAGGTGTATGCGAGTGTGGACTTCAATCTGTTGGTCATTTTCATCGGGCTTTTTATTATTATTGCCGGAGTGGAGGAAAGCGGCCTAGTCACTTATCTTTTTGCGCAGTTCTCTTTTTCAAAAGTGAATGACCTTGGCGTTTTCGCAGTCGTGACGGTCGCCTTGTCCAACCTGGTAAGCAACGTCCCGGCGGTTCTGCTGCTTCGCTTTTTGATCCCGGACACCCAGGTTGAGATGTGGTGGAAGGCGTTGGCCTTATTTTCGACGCTTGCTGGCAATCTCACGATTGCCGGATCGATCGCCAACCTGATCGTGGTGGAGATGGGCAAGCGCAATCAGGTCTATGTCAGTGCAAAGGATTATTTTCGCATCGGATTCCCTCTTACGCTGCTTGTCACATCGATCGGAATCCTGTGGCTGACGTTTGTCAGATGATATGAGGAAAATTCATGCGAGAGGATGTTGACAAAGGGAATGTTTCAAGCCGGGATGCAAAGGAGGTGTTCAGCATACGATATGCCAGAGTGTATCTAAAGATGTGGGGCGTTGTAATTATCCTGTTTGTCTTCATGCTGAGCGCGGTGTTGGCGGGCAAGAGTTCGATCCGTACGTTCGGCAGCGCTGTCGATCTGTCGCAGTATGGTGTCTATCAGCTCTATCGGATTGATGATTCGCTGGCCTTTGAGGTCGGGTCAGGCTATCTGTCGCTGGTGAGTTATCAGAAGACGGCCGGAATTTATGCCCTGGCCGGAGAGTATGAGCATGCGCCGAACGAAGGGGAAAACGTGTTTATGCCGGGAGTCGATTATTTGAAGGATGATTATGTGTACAGCTCGTTTCCGATGGGAAAGACGAGCATTGTGAATTTGAAAAGCGGCGAAAGAATCGGACGCCTTGTCGGCGCGGATGTGCTGAACGGAGCGGAGTTTAAGGCGGTCGATGCGGCGGAGCTTCCCGAATACAGAAAGCGCGCGTTGCTCTTCGAAGAGCGGTATAAGCTGACGCCGGAAAAGGTCAGGGCCACATATCCGCCTTTGGATACGTATAATGAACGCGTTTTCATCGTCGAAATGGCGTTCGGCCTTGTCTTCAGCCTGCTGCTGCTTGCCGGAATCCCTCTTTTTTTCAGGCGAGGCCAAGAGAACGGAGAAAAGGCATAAAAGGAAGGAACCCTGCTTAATCGGCAGGGTTCCTTCCTTTTATTTCGCAGCCTTTTCTTTGTAGAGTGAACCGATGGCTTTGCTGAGCTGCGCACGGCTGTTCTTATAGTCATAAATGGCCATGACGTAGTTTGTTTTTGCCTGGAGCATGGCGAGTTCGGCGTCCATGACGTCCAAGTTGGTGCCGATGCCAACATTATAACGTTCCTTTGCCATCAGATAGTCGCGTTGTGACTGGTGGACGGCTACTTCGTTATTGGTAATGCGTTCAGACGATTCGTTAACGTTCAAATGCGCATTGCTGACTTCCAAGGTAATGGCGTCTTCTAATTGACGCTTCTGGCCGATGGCGACGGCAAGATCCTTGATGGCTTCCTTGTTCTTTGCCTTGGAGACTCCGTTGTCGAAAACGTTGAAAGAGATGTTTATGCCCGCCGTCCAGCTGGTATTATGCTTGCTGGTACCCGGCGAAGTGTCGTTAATTTCTTCTGTGCCGACCGCATTAACAGCCGGAAGCGAGTCGCTGTTTGCGATTTTGACCTTATCCTTGGCGATCGCAATCCTTTGCTCTGCCTGCTCCAGTTCCGGGCGGTTCTTGAAGGCCGCCGCCAGGTCATCAGCCAGAGTCGCCGTATACGGCTCGAAGGATATCGGAGCATCCAACGGGACATCGTTAACCAGTTCGAGACCGATGGTCTTGTTTAATTTGTAGCGGGACATGGTGACGGCATTCTGTGTCTTGATCAGGTTGTTGCGGGCATTGGCCAGACGCACTTCCGTCTGCAGTACGTCGGAAAAAGGGACGTTGCCGACATCGAACTGTTGCTTCACATCGGAAAGATGGGCGCTGAAATCGTCAACGCCTTCTTTTGCGACATCACGCAAGTGGATGGATTGTAAGGCCGTATAGTAAGAGGTGGTGGTGTCCAAAGCAAGCTGTTGCTTGGTCGTGGTTCGTTCCAAATCGAAGAAGATTTGACCGCGTTTGGCGGCGTCCGACATGCTTTCCAGCTTATGGCCGCTATATAACGGAAGGGTTAGCGTCACCTTGTGGTCATAGAAGGAGTAGGTGTTTGACCAGGAAGGATATTGGATCGCTGCGCCTGTCAGCGGATTAAAAGAAAGCGGGTACTGTGCGGTCGTATTGTTGTACCAGGATGGCGGCTGATCGCTTCTTCCATATAAGAAGTTGTAGTCGAGACGAAGGCCGTTGTAGCCTTTGGCTTCTTTCAGGCCCCAGGTCGATTTTTCCCAATTGGCTTCGGCGATTTGCATCGCCGGATTGTTTTTTAGCGCAAGGTCGACGCATTCTTGCAGCGTCAGGTGATCCTGCGCTGATGCGGTCGAGGCGAGGACGGCGGATAGAAGTAAGAGACTTAAGCCGACTCTATGGTGCAGTTTCATCGGGATACCTCCTAAGTTGAATTGACGAATCCGTACTGGGCCGATCAGACCGACGGATGTTCAGACGAAATTGCTTCTGACGTCTGAGTTTCACTCGGCGTCGAAGGAGTGATCTTGTACCAAGCTGCGTACATGACCGGAAGGACAAGTAGCGTCATTACAGTAGCGCCCAACAATCCGGCTGCAATGGTTACCGCAAGCGGTCCCCAGAAAACGCTGGAAAGCAGGGGGATCATCCCTAAGATGGCGGCAGCGGCTGTCAGTAGGATCGGTCGTAAGCGAATGACAGTTGCCTCAATGACGGCTTTCCAGGGCGAAGCGCCGCCGGCCATCTGCTGATCGATCTGATCCATCAGGATGACGGAGTTGCGCATGATGATGCCGGACAGCGCCAACATGCCGAGTTGTACAACAAAGCCAAGCGGCTTGCCGGAAACGAGAAGGCCCAATGCGACTCCGATAAGGCCGAGCGGTGCTGTGAGCAAGGTAAGGATCATCTTTGGAATGCTCTGCAGCTGTGTCATCAAGATAACCATGATGATGACGCACATCGCCGGAACAGGTTCTAGCAGGAATTTGAGCGCTTTGGCGCTGTCCTCGTTCGAGCCGTCATATTCGATGCTGTAGCCGAACGGCAAGCTGTCGCGCAACGGTTTGAGCTGTTCGTATACCTGGGTGGCCACATCTTCGCCGGTGACGTTCTGGTTTTTCAGTTCCGCTTGTACCAGAAGCATTGGTTTCAGGTCGCGACGATAAATCAGGCCGTCTTCGGCGTCATAGCTGATCTTGACGATCTGATCCAACGGAATGTAACGGCCGTTGCCGAGATGGATATTGACATCTTTCACGGATTGCGGGTTATTCCGGTCTTGCGGATCAAAACGGAAAACCATGTCGACGGTCTTGTCGTTTTCGCGAAATTGCGTCACAGGCAGGCCGGAAAGTTGGGTCTGCAGCGCGATCGACAATGCTGCGGAAGAAACGCCCAAGTTTCGTGCCTTGTCCTGATCGACGGACAGATGCATGACCTTGCTCTTTTCATTCCATTTCATGTTCACGTTCTGGACATTTGGATTGGCTGCCATCGCCGCTTTCATCTGTTCGCCGATTTCACGAACCTTGTCGACATCGTAGCCTTTGACGCGAAGCATGACCGGATAATCGGCAGCCGGACCGATGCTGATAACTTTTGTGTGATAACGCACAGTGGGAAAGTCGTCATTCAACAGCTTACCGAATTTTTCCCGCAGTTCATCGCGTACTTTATAATCCTTGGCGACAATCACGAACTCTGCAAAATTGCTTTTGGGAAGTTCCGGCTCAAGCGTCAGAACGAATCGTGGAGAACCTTCGCCGACATGGTAGGTATAGTATTCGATGCCAGGATCGCCGTTGAGCCTTTGCGAGAATTCCTGGGCGATTTTTTGCGTGTTCTCAAGAGATGCTCCTTCCGGCAACTTGAGCTGGACGATCAGTTCCGGGCGGGTGGAGGAGGGAAAGAATTGCTGTGTGATGTTTGACAGCAATAAGATGCCGATGAGAAAGGAGGCGGCGGTGCTAAGCAGGACTGTGCGGCGGTGAGTGAGGAAAAGAGAGAGCAAGTGGCGGAATTTTTGATAGAAAGGAGTGTCGTAGACATCGTGCCCGCTTCCGGCATCATGAGGCTTGACTTTGATGAAAAGGTAGCCGAAAAGCGGTGTGGCGGTACCGGCTACCAGCCAGGAGATCAGAAGAGACAGTGTGATGACGTAGAACATCGTCACGCAGTACTCCGAAGCGTTTCCGTCTGAAAAGCCGACAGGGATAAAACCGGCGCAGGTAATTAGTTCTCCGGTCAGACGGGGGTACGCGGTGGAGGAGTAGGCGAATTTCGCAGCGCTGATGCGGTCCCAGCCTTCCTCGAGTTTAACAACCATGGTCTCAATCGTGATGATTGCATCATCCACCAAAAGGCCCAGCGCGATGATGAGAGCGCCGAGTGAAGTCCGGTGCAGATCGATGCCGGTGATCTTCATGACGGTGAACACGGCTGCAATGACAAGCGGTATGCAAAGGGCGACGATCGCGCCGGATCGCGCGCCAAGGCTGAGAAAACTGACGATCAAAACGATGATGACCGCTTCCGCTAACGACTCGACGAATTCATCGATCGATGTTTCAACGACTTTAGGCTGGTTGACCGTCTGATGGATCTCCATGCCGACAGGCAGTTCCTTTTGGACATGAGTCACTGTGGATTCCATGCTTTTGCCCAGGTTGAGGATGTTGCCGCCTGCATCCATGGCTACGGCGATGCCGATGGCCGGTTGGCCGTTGTAATAAAGCTGCGGGTCGGAAGGATCGGAATAACTGCGGCTTACTTTGGCGATATCGCCTAAGCGAAAGCTGCGCCCTGCCAAACTGATCGGCAGATTCTGAATGTCATCGAGGTTTTCAAACATGCCTGTGACCCGCATATAGACATTATCGCTTGTGGTTTGCAGCATGCCGGAAGGCGCCATTGCATTTTGCGCCTGAAGAGTGGTCAGAATTAATTCGGGAGGAATCCCGAGTTGGGATAACTTGCTGTTTTCGACCTCGACATAGATCTTTTCGCTTTGCACGCCGATCAGTTTGACTTTGCGCACGCTAGGAACGCCAAGAAAGACCCGGCGAATCTTCTCGGATTTTTCTCTCATTTGCTCATAACTGTAACCGTCGCCGGTAAGGGCGTATGTGATGCCGTACACTTCGTCGAAGCGGTCATTGAAGACCGGATCCAGCACACCGGTAGGAAACGTGGTCTTTATGTCATTGACCATGTTGCGCGCTTCCACCCAGCGGTTTCGAATCTCTTTTTTCGGAACGTTGTCTTTCAAATTGATATAGGTAATGCTGATGCCGGGCATCGAATAGCTTTTTAGGTAGTCAAGCCCAGGCAGATCCTGCAGTTTCTTTTCGAGCTTGTCAGTGACCTGCTCTTCCATTTGCCGGGCGGTAGCGCCCGGCCATGGAACGGCAATGACCATTTGCTTGATGACGAAATCAGGATCTTCCGCGCGACCCATATTGATATAAGAGAAGATACCGGCGATAAAGAACAGTCCGACGAAAAAGTAGACAAACTGTTTATGCTTTAACGCCCAATCTGTAAGATTGAATTGACTCATAATGAATCACCGCCCAGTTTTACTTTCTGTCCTTCACTGAGCTTATGAACGCCAGCAGTCACGATACGCTCGCCTTGCTGTAAACCTGAAGTGATCTCAATTATTCCATTGCCGAACTTACCGGTCTTTACCTGACGTAGGACGATCATGTCATCGGATACGACCCAGACGCAGGGCGTGTCTCCGTTTTGATAAATCGCAGACAGGGGAACGATTGCCGTTGCCTGGGCCTCGTTTTTCGAGAGAGTGACGGAGGCTGTCATGCCAAGGTTAATTTCCGGCGGCGGGTTGAGGATGCTGATGCGTACCTTGTAAGTGCGGGTCAAAGGGTCGGCCATGGGCGAAATTTCTCGAACCTTTCCTTCCGCACTGGAATTCGGCAAGGCCCAGAAGGTGATTTTTATCTTTTGCGTTTTACGTACTTCCTCTATGCGATTTTCTGGAACGTTGATCTCCACTTCCCGTTCTCCATCCCAAACAAGCGTCAAGACCGGCTGTCCGGAACCGACGATTTGGCCGATTTCTGCAGTGACGCTGGAGATGATTCCGGAATGATCCGCATACAAAGAGCTGTATCCGTACTGATTCACGCCTTCGGACAATTGGGCGGAAGTGTGGCGGGTGGCAGAGAGAGCGACATCATAAGCGGTCTGGAATTGGTCCAGAACTGCTTTGCTGACTACGCCATGCTCATATAACTGCTGATAGCGGCTCAGATTGCTTTCGGCCAGCTTCAGTTGCGATTCAGAGGAGGAGACTTGCGCGGAAGCGCTATTGACCAATTGTTGCAAATCACGAGGGTCGATCTGCATCAACAGATCGCCGGCCTTTACGCTGCTGCCGAGTTCCACATTTCGTTTTATTACCTTGCCGTTCACTTGGAAGGAGAGGCGACTTTCGTAACGACCGCGTATTTCGCCGGAATACGTGTACTCTGCCGCAGCGGTAGACGCGCCGATTACGCTGGTTTGTACCGAGGCGATATCCTCGACGGCGATCTTCGTCTGACGATGACTGTACCAATTCACGCCGCCAGCAATGCTTGCGACGATGAGGATGCCGGCTAATCCATAATATAATTTCCGTTTCTGCGTTTTACTTAGTTGATCCAAGGCTTGCATAATATCAACCCCATTTCATTTTTTTGAGAGAAACTGGCGGACCGTTTTGCGGATAAGGATCCATCTTTCCTTTTAGGAAGCTGTAAATCTGCCGTTGTGTGGTGAAGAGAATAAGAAAGCGCATTCATGCAGAGGCTTCTTTTAGATGAGAGTGAATTGTACTAAAAATACTATAATGGTACACGCGGTACAAAAAAGGTATTTAAAATCGCACGATAGTGCGATTTTAAATACTTCACTTTTTCGTATTCGATTGAAGCAAACCGTATACGATGATATCCGCCATTGCGGATAATGCATCGGCATTCGTGATGTTGTTCTCTGAAAGGAAACGGAAACTAAACAGGTCGTCGGCTACGCGGGCAAGGATTTGCTTAAGGACTTTTATATTCACAAGACGAAGTGTTTGGTTCTCCGTGTTCTGAATAATGAAATCGACTAGGCGACCTTGCTGTTTTTCACGGAATTCTTCGGCGTAGTGCCATTCATCAGGATAATAATAACGGAGATCGTCATAAATACTGTAATTGCTGATTGAACCGAAAAGTTTAGGCGCGATCTTTATCAAAGCCTCGATCTTTTCCGGCACTGACATTTCCGTGTCGTTATAGATTTGGTCCTCCTGCTTTTGTATGTCTTCAAGTGCGGCAAGAATGATGTTGTGAACGAGTTCGTTTTTCGAAGAAAAATGTTCGTACAGGGATGTCTTGCTAAGATTGAGACGTTTGGCCAGATTGCTCATGGTAAATTTGACGCCGCGGCTGTTGATTTCATCAAATGCCCCCATGAGAATACGATTGCGCATGGTGAAATTCCCTCCAACTCTTGTACCGAAAAAACAAAAGCGGTACATAACGATTTAGTCTAGAATATAGCAGGATTCTTCCTGTGTCAATATGCTTTTGAAATGGAAAATTGGTATTGACTTTTCGTCAGAGTTCTCGATATTATTAACTTGTACCAGTTGTACTATTTTTGATTTATCGGTACAGAGTAAAAGGTCCGATCGAAAGAATCGACAGGGAGAAAGTCTTTTTCGGAAGGAAGAAAGGGACGATTGTAATGTTTGAAAAGAGAAATGACAATATAATGGCGGACAGTCGCCATGCGGAAGGCTTGTTTATCGAGTGGAGCGGCAATCTTATCAAGGCCATGGATGCACATTTTGCGGCTACAATGAGAAAAATCAAGCGTACCCAGGCTGTTCGCGAGTGGTTTCAAGAATTCTGTCACGGATTCGAAGAGGATGGATATGAGAACGAGGAAAAGACCTTATACACGTATGATCATTCCTTCCGAGTTGCGGAACTGGCCTTGGTGTTGGCAGATGCGATGGGATTGGAACGGACATTGAAGGAGCATGTCCATAAGGGAGCTTGTCTGCATGATATCGGCAAACTGGGCGTTTCCAGCAATATTCTTGAAAAGGATGGAAGATTGACGGCGGAGGAAGTATCGTTGATTCGCATGCATCCGGAAATCGGGGAGAGTATCATCAGTAAATTCAAGGACTTGTGCCTTTTTTCGGATATAGTGCGTAATCACCATGAACGCTACGATGGTGGCGGTTATCCGGATAAGTTGAAGGGAATCGATATTCCTTATCTGGCAAGGATCGTGACGATCGCGGACTCTTTCGATGCCATGATTGGGCCGCGGAGTTATCGTAGATCGCTTTCTGCAAGAGAAGCTCAGCGGGAGATAAAGGAAGGTGCGGGAGGGCAATTCGATCCGGAAATCGTGGCTGTCTTTAACGCGGTGCTGCATAAGCTGATGAAAGGATAAGAGTGTGCTGAAGGAAAAAAAGGATCGAGAGGGATGTCGTCTGCGTTGCTGTAAAAATATGAAGTTGAGATCAAACATTATGCTGTATGTTTTGATCCTGGCGCTGTCGATCGGCGGCCTGGCAGGAAACATTGATCATGGCGTGAGTGGCAGAGAAGGACAATCGGATGCGGCTTATGATAAAGAATGGCGCCTCATCCTGTTGATCAATGAAATTCGTGTGCATCATCAAGCGGGCAAAGCTCTTGTCCAAGAAGTGCTGAATCCGGCTGACCGGGAAACGGAATGGGAAAATGAGATGGTGGATGAGATAAAAGGACATGGTGAGGCGGCGGAGCGGCTCTGGCAAGCTTACAAAGAAGCTCCGCTGACAGAGTTTGAAAAAAGTAGAATCCCGCTTTATGAGATGGAAGTAAGCTTGTATCGTGCAGCCGAAGAAGAAGCGGTTGCGCGGGGGTTGGGCGGACGGAAACAAGAGGCGTACGCCCTTTTTGCAAGGCAGGCCGTCTTGCACCTGAACGAAGCAAATATCGTTCTGGCTGATTTGGCAGATTTGAACATGCGTCAAAGCGAAGTGGGGAAGAAAGAAACGGAAAAAGAAGGGATTTATTCTTTCATGCCTGAGGGAGCGGCCCGCGTTTTCCGTCAGGGATATGCAAGTCTCAACGATTGCGTATACGAAAAAAAGAAAAGTTGAAGTAAGAGTCGGGGGAAGATGCAATGAATGAAGTCGATGAAAAAAAGAAACGGTTAATGAATAAAACACAAGCGGATTACGGAAAAGAAAACGCTCGTGAAGCGTACGGGAAGAGTATCTTTGGGATGGGGCAGAACGTTGCGAAAGAGCAGGATATGCTGCTGACGGGATGCATTGAAAATCTTTGGCAAGGCGCTACGATGAATATTATGACGCTGTTTGATTTTGACTGTAAAGAAGGAACGAAGGGAAACGGAGAGGCTCTGAAAAATAAGATGGGTGGGAGAGCTTTTGAAAGACGCTGATTTTGCCTTGAATTCCAGTAGGTATCGGATCAAGAATGCGGCGGAAGCCTTATTTGCCAGGAAAGGATATGGCGGAGTGACGGTGAAGGAAATTTCCGATGCCGCCAGCGTCAACATTGCAGCGATTTCATATTATTTTGGCGGCAAAGAGAGTCTGTACACCTTTATATTACGAATGCATGCGAAGAACCTGGAAGAGGCCCTGCAGACAATACAAGAAACGGATGCAGCTTCTTTGGAAAAGATACATTTGTTTGCGGAGCGGATTTTGAGCATTCGCCAGGACAATCCGAACTTTAACGGCATTTTAAGCTTTGCGCTGATCAGCCAGGAGTGTGGAGAAATCGTAGAAGAAGTAGTCGGCAAAATCAAGGACTTCCTGGAGGAATGCTTAACAGAGGCGATCGGGGCAGGCGAGTGCAACCTCGTTGTCCGTCCGCATCTCATTGACATTTTGACGCATAACACCCTATCGAACTTCAGCATGTGTGAACCGTATAATTTTTTTTCAGAGGTTGATATATTTTCTTTAACCGATATGTGAGAGCGTTCTAATCGGCAAAGTTTGAGCATGAAAATGTTAGAGATAGAGATTGAAATGTGGGGAGCGTACTTTATTCTAAAGAAGAATGCGCTTCTATTATGTTTTGCGGTAAGAGATAAGAACACAACGCAGTAATTGTGAAAAGGGAGGAACTAACGCAATGATGCACAAACTAGCGCTTTTAGCACTGCTTTTATTGCTAACGTTACCCAATCAGGCTTTTGCCAATCCAGCGGAAGAATACAAAGAATCATTACATACCTATTTAGCTGCGGCATCTTGCATGGCGGCTTACCAGGGACGTAACGGAAATGTGATGTTTACGGCGCTTGAACAAGAGGGATGGATGTTGCAGGCATACCAAAAAAGTAATGTTGCAGTTGATGCAAAGTTTTTTCTGATGCGAACGACAGGGAAAGATGGTTTGCCGGATTATTTGTTGGCGGTAGCCGGAACCGAAAGTGCAAAAGACATTGGGGCCGATTTACGGTGGGGGAAAATTCCCTATGGTGGTAGGACGAGAGACGAGTTTGATGCGTACAGCCAACGAATCGATTTGCCTCAAGAGTCTCCAAAGGTGCACAAAGGCTTTCATCAATATGTGCAATCAATGTTAGCGCTTAATGATGAAGCGCAGAAGGATAAGCGAAGTCTCATTGAGCGTCTGCGTAGTGAACCGAATGCAAAATTATTGATCGTCGGTCATAGTTTGGGCGGCGCGGCGGCGATGCTGCTCGGCGCGCGTATTGTAGATATGGGATTTCCAGTGGAAAAATTGAAGATTATTACGTTCGGAGCACCGCCAGTCGGCAACGCTGCGTTTGCCAAAACAGAAAACGGAAAATTGCAAGTGGTACGTTATATTAATCGAGGTGATCCGATTCCTTATTCGCTAGTCAAGATCGTCGGCGGCTATCAGCATTTTGGCACGGAAGCGGAGTGGGCTGTACCACGAAGCATCACAGAACATCCTCATTCGATTGCGGCCTATTTAGATTATGCATTGAAAAACTATTATGACAAGCGGCAAGCGCTTGAGAAAGCGACGAAACAAGAGGTTAGTCTACAAGGTGTATATACTCCTTACTTGAAAGCAAAAGGTTTCGTTGCGCCTTTGCAAAAAGAACTCCCAGCGGAGCTGGAAAGTGAATTTTATTACATGAACCGCATTGTGCAAGATCAATATTGGAGGATGTTTGCAGAGCACAGACGTTCTGATGAAAATGCGTCGTTCAGTGATCTTGTGCAACAAGCGAAGCTGCAGAAATGTGATGTTTTGTTGTTGCCGAAAGTAACGGCAAAACGAGTGAGGACGGAAGAAAGGCAGTATTATTTGACGTTGCAGTTGACTGTGTATCGTGTTGCAGATGAAAATTTGATTGGCGATTTCGCTTACGGCAGTAATACGAAAGAATTTACGCCAGTTGAAGCGTTGTTGCATAATGCGCGCAGCATGGCGCAGGATTCTGCCAACTGGTTACATACGCCAATTCAAGGGAAATAAATTTCGGTAATGGCTTTCTTATTTCGGCCAAGAATTAGCGGAAAAGCTATTCCCGTGCGTAAGAGGTGAGTAAGAAACGAGGTCAACGGAGTTTAAAGAATCCGTTGACCTCTCTTTTATTGCGTTTGGATTAGTAGTGCTTTAAATTATTTCCTTGATTATAAAAGATAATTATTCTTATTGAATAATTGAGTCTGGTGTGATACTGTGTAAATAAATTCGTTGGAGGTGATGGGTATGACAGATAAAGAATTTTTAGAATTGCTAATGTCATATAAGGCCGGTACGGTTCCGTTGCGGAATGTCGGATTGGCATTGGCGAAGAATCAATTCGGTCATGAATACATAGCGTTGGCAAATAATATTTTGACTGCCGAAAGGGAACAAAGAACAGCGAGCCGACCGGAGACGAGCTCGCCAGGCTTGAAAAAACTGGTCTTGGCCGATTGCAAGATCTGATGTTTACGGAACCGGCAACGAAAATAGAGGGTATAGAAAAATCGCTTATTGTAGGACAACTACGCTAGGCGATTTTTTTATGCGAAGCGCGTATCGTTTTCGGTATCCCAACTAGGCGATGGAAAAAGTAAGAGAATAGAGCTGTCTTTCAAACGATAGAGCTATGGTGAAACGTATAACGAGACAGTAAGCGAATTAAGAAGGAGAGGCGTGATTTAAAGGTGATTGGCAAAATATGGAGAAAGATTATATAAGAGAATCTAAAGACCGATCAAGTGAATGCTAGGCGCTGGGATGTAAGGTAAGGCGGTGAAGACAATGTTTGGCAAGAAAGCTCTAAGGCTGCTGCTGTTGCTCATGCTGTCGCTTGCGCTTTCTCCCGTTCACTCTTTTGCGGCGGCCTGGGCGGACGTTGTTTATGATGCTGAAGTACCGGTTAAAACGCGGGAAAATGTGGCCAGTGCCATCGACACAACCGCCGACTTACTCGGCAAATACAAAATCGTGCTGCCCAAAGACATTAAAGTCGTCGTGACAGCCGATCTCGAAAGCTACATCCAAGCCTATATGTTTTATTCGAACGTCACACGGCTACAGGCCGAGGAATACTGCAAAAATACCGGCGGGGTAAGTCTGAGGGCTAAGCCTGTCGTCATTGTTCGGGGTACGCCCTTGTTTATGAATTCCAGGGAGGAAGTATACCGGACCGTGCCGCACGAAATTTTCCATCAAGTGCAGTTTCAGTACGGCAGAGTCGGTACTGCCGTGGCCTGGCTGACCGAAGGGACGCCTGAAATGTTCCGCTTCATCGCACAGGAAGCCGCCGGGTATGGAAAAGTGGAGGATTACCTCCACCGGACGGAAAATATAATCCGCAAAGCGCCCGGACTTCCGGACGCGCGTGAATTTATCGACTATAAGAGATTTCAGGCGTTACGCAATCAGCAAGGCTATCCCGTCTACGAAATGTCGGTGCTTATGACGGCTCGTTTAATCCAAGACAATGGTTTTGAGAACGTCATTTTCTTTTACCAGCTGCTTCACAACGGCTCCGCTCCCGACAAAGCGTTTATCACCGCCTTTAGAGTACCGATGTCATGGTTTTTAACCGATATGAATGCCTACTTCGAAACGTTGCGGAACGGGAAATAGTCTAACCTAGCGTTTTCCGGCTATTCTTTATCGCAAAGGAGGATTTGTATGAAAGCGAATCGCATCAGAGTTTTCATTGCGCTGCTGCTCGTACTGCTCTTTATGGCGGGGGGAACGGCTTGGGCTGCAGAAAGCTGGGTGAGCGATCCGGCCAGCGGTTGCAAAATCGGCTGGGTGTCCGACTTTTATACATTGAGTGCAGCCAGTTGGTCCGGCCCGGTGGTCGATGGCAAAGCGGAAGGGAAAGGAATTTTAACGCTGACCGCCCATGGCAAAGACGGCAAGGACAAACAGGGACGGGGTGAGGTAGAGTTTTCCGCCGGTTTACTCGAGGGCAAGGCCTCCATCAAGTGGGCGGACGGTGATTCCTATGAGGGATTTTACCGAAAGGGCTTGAAGGAAGGTACAGGCATTTACTATTTTTCCAGCAACGGTTCAACTTATGAAGGCGAATGGAAAAACGGCGAGCCGAATGGGCAAGGCATACAGAAAGATGCCAATGGAAAAGTGATGTACGAGGGCGAATGGAAAAACGGAGAGCCGGTGGCAGCTCCGCTCAAGGCGGATAAAATTCTTGGCATTCCTTGGGGTGCATCGGAGGAACAGGCGAAGAGCATCATGAAGCAGCGCCCCAATACGAAAAATGTTCCGTACTTCAACTTTAAAGCAAAAGACAATGTCAGCGGGCAATGCTATAGCGGCCCGTTCGGCGATTTCAACAATCCGTTTATTTTTGTCGTCTTCTATCAGGATAAGATGTACCGTGTGATGCTTTACGAATACTGCAAGGAAGACAAGGTGATGCCGCTGTTCACTGCTGTGAAAAATGGCTTGACGGAACGTTACGGAACGCCAAATTCTGATACGGGAAAATATCTCGATGAGGTCGCATGGTGGAATCTTGGCGGCGGCTATAACGTGGTGGTATGGATCGAGAAAAATGACGGCGCAGATTGGATTGAAAAATCACAAAGGGATGCGGGCTTCGCATTTAAGGTCAAAATCGTCTATCAGCATCAGGCGACAGACGATTTGATACAGAAGATGAGAAAACCTAATGCAGGTAAGGATTATTGACTGCGAAAAATGGGTAAATACATGAGCCTGTTGCAGATACATGGGGAGATCGAAAGATATGCCTTGTATTCAGCACACTAAATCAAATTGTAAAACGCTTCGTGATGAAAGTCATGAAGCGTTTTACAATTTGATGATGATGTTTGAAGTGTTCAGGAGGCGTCAGAGATTGGCAGAATCAATAGCATAAAAAAGGAATCAACTCAGTCGTTGTCAAACTTTAAAGTGATCGGATTAGAGATGGAGGCTTATCTATGGATTTGGCGGAAGCAAAATTTTTGAAGAAGGCTATTATTCGTGGTGGGGTACATATGTATAAGGCTTCCGATGCAGTTGAAATAATTTCAATGTGTGAACAAAATAGATGGGCAATATTGGGGATTGACTCATTCATAGTTACAAAATATCAAACACGGCCTCTTATGAATCATACGTTGGATTGCAGTATTGCTAGAAATGAAAATGGCTATTGGTACGAGGCAAAACAGTTTGTTAATGACCGTGTTAATCGCGGCTATTACTTTGAAATCATTTATGATATGCGAGGAAAGTAAAATTGAAAGATGTTGGTAGGCCAACAGAGGTAAGATGAAGATTCGGGAAAATAGGAAAAAGAGAGAAGTTGTATTATCTGATAAGTGGAGAATTGGTGAAGTTATTTTACAAGAAAAGTGTGAAATGTGAAGTCATTTTCTGATCTGCTCGATAAATATGATTGTGATTTCTGTCCCAATTGCAACGAATGGGTAGGTCATAGTTGTGGAGATTCAGGTTGTCCTTTTTGCAGTAATCGTCCTGAAACTCCACTTTGTGAATTCTACAAATAAAGGAAATAGAAACGTGACATACTTTCTGAGGTATGCTAGGAGATGATATGTTGAATGACTTGACGAATATTTTGTATGAAATTAAAGAAAAGCCAGGAATGTACATAGGATATAAATCACTGACTGCCTTGGCTGATTTTTTAAATGGATATCTGTATGCTAAACGTGAAGATGGAATAAAAATAGACTTTTTACCTGGATTTAATGCGTGGATCGCAGAAAAGTATTCTATAAAATCTTCCCACGATTGGAGTAGAATAATATCGTTTTTTCATCTTTCACAAGAAGTCGCATTTGATAAGTTTTATGAGCATCTTGAGGAATTTTTAGCGGAAAAAGAAGCGAGCGTTTAATGAGTTTTATAAATAAGGTGAATTCTTAGAGGCATACCTATAACAAGACTTTTGGTGAAGGTAATAATTGTCCCTGCGAGGCTTTGATTTTAAGGAGCGTGATTCAACAATGAAGATAGGATTCGTTGCGTTGGAAACATTTGTTCCAACTAAGAAATATCTTGAATGGAGTAAACTGTTTCAGGTTGAAGAGGTTGTCTCTCTTGATTGTGCCTTGTGCCCTCGGATTGTTAGAGAGTTGCCTGAAGATGATAATGGTGAATATCAGCATGAATATGGGGAAGTCTTCACTGATATTTTCAGTAATTTAGATTGGCTTTTGAATAAGACGAGAGATCTTGAAGATAAGCAAATCTTGGCAGTAGTAAAAGAACCAAAAGAAGACTGCGCAAGATCGATTCACCTTGAAGGCTTTCAATTCTGCGGATATGACTTGGTTGAAGATGCTACAAGAATCAGTGCGCTAACAAACTGTGGCGGCTTTGATAAAGCATTTTTAGCATCGGATCTTTCACGATATGGATTAATCGAAGATTTTGCGAAAGCAAAAGAGATACAAATACGACTACGAGAGTATTACCCTAATGAGGAGCATGCAGATACTACACGCTGGGCTATTTGGAAGATGTTCATTAAATAAATGTAAAATAAAGATATCTCAAAAAGTAGTCTAGCGAGGTCAACGGACAGCAAAAATCCATTGACCTCGTTTTTTATTCCGGCGGCCATGCTGCTTTTTGCGGTGCAAAGGTGGAGCGGTATTGCGCGAGCGCAAATTTCTTTGCCAGGCCGCGCGTGCTCATGGAGCGGATCGAGCCGAAGACCGGCTGCTTGAACCAGGGGCGGTCATGTACGCCGCCGATGCTCCAGGCGATGCCGGCATAGCCGTTTGGATCGCGGCCGTCGAGCGAATAGCGGTCATTCAGATGAATGGCAATCGCGAGCGCCGTTTCGGCGGAATCGCTCCATTCGAGGATTTTTTTCGCCCAGTACATGCGCAGATAACCGTGCATCTTGCCGCTCGAGACGAGTTCTTGTTGCGCGGCGTTCCAGTATTCGTCGTGCGTTGCGCCCGCTTCGAACTGCGCGGCCGTATAAAGATAGGGGCGCGGCGTACGACTTTCTCTGGCGTGCGACGCTTGCGCCCAGGCGGGAAAGGCGCTGCAGGACGCATAATCCGGCGTGTAAAAGCAAAAGTTGTCCGATAGCTCGCGCCGGATGAAGAATTGTTCCAGTGCGGTTTCATGTGCGGCGTCGAGCTGCGGCGCGGCGAGCAGACGTTTGACGACCGTTTGCGCCGAAAGCTGGCCGAAGTGCAAATAAGGCGACAGGTTGGATTGGCCGTCTTGGGTCGGATCGTTGCGTGCTTTGTCATATTGCGCCAGCACTTGCTGCAGAAAATAATCCATGACGCGCAGCGCGGCGCTCGTACCCGGCGTCAGCCAATCGACCGGAGCGACGGAGGCGTCAAGTTGCGGCCTTAAGCGTGTCAATGTGTCGGCGGCCGAGAACGGCGGGCAGTCCGCAGGATAGGGATCGGGCTGAATGCGCAGCGGAGGATAGGGTTCAAGAAATTGGGCCAGTTGGCGCATCAGTTTGGGTCGCAGCGTACGTGCGGCATATTCGCGTTTATCGGAGGCCTGCCAGCAGGGCACGATGTTGTGTGCGTCGACGATGCTGCAAGCGATGTCGCTGCGCTGCATGACCTCGGCTTGCCAGCGGCGTTTGAGCGACAACGGATCAAAATCGAAAATCAGATGGGCAGCCTTGTGCTCGCGCAGCCAGTGCGGCAATAAATCGCTAGGATCTCCTTTCAGTAGATAAAAAGGAATATTGTGAGCAAGAAGCGTTGCGGCTGTTTCTTCCAGGCCGCGCAGCATGAAGTCGAAGTGACGTAAGGGCGCGTCGGCAAACGAGGCGTCGAGGCAGAAGACGACATAGAGAGGGGTGCCGCTTACGAGCGCCAGTTCCTGCGCTGCCAGCAGCGCCCAGTTGTCAAGCGCGCGTTGGTCGCGGCTCATCCAATAAACGACGGGACCGGCTCCGTTTGGACTTGCTTTGTAGTGGTGCATACGCAGTGGATGCATGATCAAATTCCGCCTTTCATAAAGAAATTCGGCGCTCGGGAAAAGTCCTCACATTAGCGCGATACAATACGGTAAAAAAGCCAGGGTGCACCGAGCGTAATCCAAAGAGTAGCCAGAAAATAGCGGATATAGCGGAAGAAAAAATAATAATCCGCGCCTTCTTTAGGAAATGCGCTCGTAAGGCCGAGCCAAAGCGCTAAAAGAACAAGTGTGCCAATAAGTATTCGCAGGAACAGTTGTCGGTAATTACTTTCAGGCAGCGTGCAACTTGCAGGAAGGCAGCGCTGTTGCACGAGCAAACCGAGCCACAGTCCGGAGAACGCAGCCGCAACCGAGATGCTTTCCTTGCCGGGATGGACGGCCAATAAAAGCAGCGGGACGGTTATGGCGAGAAAGAAACGCAGTGGAAAGGAAAAGGTTGCTAAACGGGAAAGGATAAACGGTTCCAGTTTGGCAAAGGCGAATAGGAGCAGCGCGCCGAGCAGCCAGCCGGCCAATACGTCGCCGATGAAATGCACGCCCAGATAGATGCGCGAAAAGCCGATAAGCAAAACCAGAAACACGCCGGAAAACCATAGATAGCGCTTTTGCGTCAGATGGGCCAGCGCGAGCCAAAATACCAGCCCGGTCTGTGCATGGTTGCTGGGAAAGCTGTAGCCGTCGGCATGAACAAGCTTTACCTCCGGAAGAAAATAAAACGGCCGCGGTTCCTGCACCCAGTCTTTGATGGTAATGTTAAAATAATGCGAGATCAGTACCAGGCAAGTCAGTCGTATGCCGAGGCGAAAATCGAGACACCAGAAGATGAGAGGCAGCGCCAACAGATAAAAACCCTCTTCGCCTAGCAGGGTAGCTGTTTTAAAAAAAATATCCAGCAACGGAGTGCGAAACTGCTGGATAAATAAGGTGACGTCGAGACCATAGGAGATCAGATCATTCATTTTTGCCTCCTGCGCTTTGAACTGGAGCGTAATGGCCAATGATTGGCAATAAAAGTATACATAAACGTTTATTCCACTCGTTCGAGTGAAACCCTCTTACCATATTTCAAGGCAAGAAAAACGAGATCAATGGAAAAGCCGCTGATCTCGTTTTTCGTTTACAGCGTAATAAATGCAACCGGGTCGCACGCGAAGCGGTGCGTGTTTCGTTGTACTGTTGAAGTTGAGGATGTCACAGCAGGCTTTTGACGAACGGTTCATGTGCTTAAGGGAGCCTTTAACGAAACGTTAATAATATCATAATTTCTTGTTGGCATAAGTATGATATTGTCATTACATAGGCGGCGATGACGTTGCATTAACTTCTGGCAGGAAGGAAGAGTAAAACTATATATTGGGCAAACTTACTGAAAGGTAAGGACGCAAAGCTATGGGTCTAAGGACGGTCGGTCTATGATTGCCAGGTTTCCCTTGAAAAAGGTATTGGAAACTCGGGCATCTGTCGGAGTTTTTATTGTTTACTTTTAAAAATGAAGGAGATAAGACTATGTCGATTAAAGCAAAGACAGTTACGTTGTTGTTACTTTCCCTTCTCATAACCGGGCTCATCGTCAGCGGATCCGGCTTGTACGTACTCTATGGAAAAACGCTGGCCAATACGCAGGCGAATATGAAAGGGCAGGCTACGCAGGCGGCAGATGGGGTCGGCGAATTGTTCTCCTCTTTTTCAAGAAGCGGAAAATTCTATGCGGAAGATGCGGATCTTAAGTCGGGTGATTTTTCCCGCATCCAAGCGAAGATGAATACATATTTTGCCGCGACATGGGGCGTCGACCGTTTGGTCTTTATCAATTCACAGGGCGTGCGCTTTGCAGCAGCGCCGTATGATGCAAAAGGCATAGGCGGCAGTGTGGCTGACCGGGATTTCTTCAAAGACACAATGAAGGAACAGAAGATGCAGGTCAGTGAGGTGCTGCTGAACCGGGTAACCGGAATGCCGTCGGTGGTTGTCACGCAGCCCGTCAAGACGGAGGACGGGAAAATGGCAGGCTTTGTTGCGCAGTCGATCTCGCTTGAAACGTTGCAAAACTTCCTGGCGCAGGTAAAAGTCGGCGAAAATGGAACGGCGTCCATCGTTGCGCAAGACGGAACGTTATTAGCGCATACGAAGCAGGAAGTGATCAAAGAGCAGAAGAAGGTGCCCGACGATGTGCTGCGCTCCTTGCTGGACAATGCGGGAAAAGGAATTTCTTATCTGGACTTTGAGGGAAGGGATTCGCTGGCGTTGGCGATACCGGTCAAGAATACAAAGTGGCTGGTTCTGGTCAGCATACCGATGAAGGACATCAAAAGTGAATTCTATGCGAGTCTGATCAGTATGTTCCTTGCGCTCTTGACGGCGCTCGTCATTGTCGGAGTCGTGGCCTGGTTCTTCCTTATCCGCCTGCTAAAGCCGATCGAGGAAATTGCCGCGCAAGTCGCAAAGATTGGCGAAGGCGATTTGTCGGTAAACATTGCCTCGACGGCGCAGGATGAAATAGGAAGGCTGGCGCGATCCCTGTCCGGCGCGATCGGGAACTTCAGGGACATCATCAGCAAGGTGCAGGAGGCGAGCGAGACCGTAAACGCATCGTCCGAAGAACTTACGGCAAGTACGGAGCAATTGTCGCAGGCTGCCGATCAAGTGGTGACGGCAATCGCCGATGTGGCGAAAGGAACGTCAGAGCAAGTCGAGGCAGTAGACAGTACGATGCAGATCGTGGAACAAATGTCGGCGGGACTGCAGCAAATTGCCGCCAATACTTCTCATGCTTCCGCAGCGGCGGAGAAAACGTCCAATACCGCACTAGAAGGCGGAGAGATTGTCCGAAAAGTTACAAGCCAGATGGCGAGCATTGAGATGTCGGTGACGCATTCAGCCAATGTAGTGGCTAAGCTTGGTGAGCGTTCGAAAGAGATCGGACAGATCATTGATACGATCGCGGGCATAGCCGGACAAACCAATCTGCTAGCGCTGAACGCTGCGATTGAAGCAGCCCGCGCCGGAGAACAGGGACGCGGTTTTGCGGTGGTAGCGGAAGAGGTTCGAAAACTTGCGGAGCAGTCGCAAAATGCTGCGAAAGAGATTACGGCTTTAATTGGCGATATTCAGCAGGATACGAATCGGGCGGTAACGGCAATGGGCGAAGGTACGAGTGAAGTGAAGAAAGGCAGCGAAGTTGCGCAGGCGGCGGGCCGGTCGTTTAACGAGATTGCCGCGCTGATCACAGAGGTATCCGATCAAATTCGCGATATTTCCGCGGCCATTGAACAGATGGCCAGCGGCAGCCAGCAAATCGTCTCTTCGGTAAAGGAAATTACGGCAATCAGCAAAAATGTCACCGGGCAAGCGCAGCTGGTATCCTCCGCTACCGAAGAACAAACGGCATCGATCCAGGAAATCGCTTCTTCCAGTAACGGACTTTCTCAAATGGCAGGACATTTGCATGATATCGTGTCCAAGTTCAAGATTTAAAGCAGTTTTGCAAAGGCAGCAATAAGAAATGGGAGGATGAAAGATGTCAAATGTAGGTTTGCGTATTTTTCCAAACATTAGTCGGCCGCACCAAGCTCTGATCGAAGGCTTTTCAGGAATCCCGGTAGCGAATATAGCCGATAATATGAACCGGACGTCTTGTATGGATGCCAAAATTCGCCCGATCAATGATGTGCCGCTGCTAGGCCCGGCTTTCACGGTCAAGGTGCGTCCGGGCGATAATCTGATGTTGCATCGAGCGCTTGATCTTGCCAAAGCGGGCGATATTCTGGTCGTGGATGCCCAGGGCGACCTCTCGAATGCCATTATGGGAGAACTCATGGCGTTGTGGGCGAAGCAAAGAGGGATCGGCGGTCTGATCATTGACGGCGCGATCCGTGATCTCGGCGCGCTGAAAAAAATGGCCTTGCCGATCTATGCCGCAGGGGTGACTCCGGCCGGTCCTTATAAGGACGGTCCGGGTGAGATCAATGTTGCCGTTGCCTGCGGCGGCGTGGTGGTTCAGCCAGGAGATATCATCGTTGGCGACGAAGATGGTATTGTCGTCATTAATCCGCGCGATGCAGAAGAATTACTGGAAAAGTCGCGCAGTAAATCGCGTGCGGAAAGCCAGGTCATGCAGGAGATCGCCAATCTGTCCTGGGATCGCACTTGGGTGGAACGCGATCTGGCAAACCGGGGTGCGGTAGTTGAAAAGGAAAAGCGGAATTTCCCCCGCGTTGCGATCAACGAGCCTGTGGAAATTTTGCTAAAAGAAGCAGAACAGCCAATCGAAGCTACGGCGATTAATATCAGTGCGCTGGGAATACTGCTGCAATCAGAAGCGGAGTTGGAGCTTAATTCGCTCTTTCGCTTGCATCTGCCGAAGCAGTTAGGCGAGATGCATGTCGAGGCAAGAGTGATTTGGCGGCAGAAGCATTACTTCGGTTGCGACTTCGTGGATTTGTCGGCGGAGTTACGCGGGACGTTGGAGGATGTGGTTTCTGCTTATTTGTGGCTCGAATTGGCGCAGTGAGTGGAGCGGAAGGGAATGGGGCGTGAGGGGAGTGAGTTTGAATTTTGCGAGTCGAGATTGCTGCAATAAACGATTGGCTGGGGAAAAGGATGTTCGTAGTGGTATTAACGGCACTTGTGACCGGATATATTTTAAAGGTGCCGGATAGCGGCATCGTCCGCTTTCTGCTTGTTGCCTTGTTTGCTTATATGACGTTCGTTACCTCGCTTGGTACCAGTCTGAAGAGCTTTTTCAAGGTGCTGGCAAAACCGTGGATTCCGCTTTGGGCCTTGCTGCTAATTCATCTGGTTACGCCATTGACCGCTTGGCTTTTAGGCAGTTTGTTCTATGCGGACTCGCCGCAAATACAGCTGGGCCTCTTGGTGGGAGCGGCGATTCCGGTTGGCGTTACGTCGATCATCTGGACAGCCATCGCCAAGGGAAACATACAAATCACGCTCGTGGCGGTTACGCTGGATACTCTGATTGTCCCGGTGCTGTTGCCCGCTTATTATCAGATCGTGGTGGGACAGTCGGTGGCGATCCATTATATTTCACTTGTTGTACAGCTGCTTTTGATGGTGACCATTCCCAGCATCCTAGGGATGCTGCTTTATGACTGGAGCGACGGTAAAACCGCCAAGTTTTCCCGTGGCGCGGGCGGTTTCAGTTCGAAGCTGGCCTTGTTTACGATCATGGTGTTAAATGCCTCGTTGGTCGCGCCGGATTTTAACTGGTCATTGGAAACCATAAAATTAATGGGCGTAGTGTTGGCGATGGTGATAGCGGGCTATGTTCTTGGCTATATCGGTTCCTTATGCATAACCAAATGCCCGCAGGATGTGAAAATGGCGATGATTTATAGCGTCGGCATGCGCAATATCAGCTGCGGACTTGTCATTGCGGTCACGTATTTTCCGCCGGCGGTAGCGGTGCCGATTATTTTGGGGATGATCTTCCAGCAGCCAAGCGCCGCGGTGATTCCGAATATCTTCAAATATCTTGCTGAAAGAAAGAATAGAGGCAAACGAGTGCAGCCGCTTAGCGAGAACATCAGTTAAAGATCTGCAGAGTCATTAGTCTGCTACGATAAAAAGCCTTCCGACGAATCGATCGGGAGGCTTTAGCTATTTTTCATGCTTCGCATCGAAAGCGATCTTGATGTATAATTACGGTGATCGATCCGCAGCGGATTGCAGAAGGCGAAAAACTGCAAACTCGATGGCAGGTCTGTTTGGGAAAGGAGTCTTTACGTGACCATTAATAATGAAAAACAAGAAGAAAAGCAGGCGGCAGAGCTTCTTCCGCTCGAAGGAAACGAACGTCAGGAAGGCGTAGAGGAAGCTTTAGACGCAGCGGAGCCGGAAGAAGAGCCGAAGAAAAAGAGCTCGAAGTGGAAATGGCTTGGCGCAGGCGCGTTGGCCGTTATTTTTAAATTCAGCAAGGTCGTGGCGCTTTTGAAATGGGCGTTTGTCTTTTTGAAGCTGGGCAAGTTTTTTACGACCGGCTTTTCGATGCTTGTCATGATTGCCGCGTATGCGTTCATGTTCGGCTGGTGGTATGCGGTCGGCATTGTTGTGCTGCTCTTCGTGCATGAGCTCGGGCACTTGATCGCGTCGCGGCGGCTGGGCCTTGAAACGGGCTTGCCGGTATTTATACCGTTTGTCGGCGCTTTCATCAAGATGAAACAGGAACCGCAGGATGCGAAAACGGAAGCGATCGTGGGCATTGGCGGGCCGGTACTCGGCTTAGTTGGCGCGTTTCTTTGCTATGGCATCGGTCTGCTCTTGCAGTCGCCGCTTCTTTATGCGGTCGCCTATTTTGGCTTTTTTATCACGGTCTTCAATATGATCCCGGCGCATCCGCTCGACGGCGGACGCATCGTGACCGCGGTTTCGCCGTATATGTGGCTGGTCGGAATCCCTGTGATAGCAGGCTTGTCGCTGTGGTATTTCAATCCGATTGCGATTTTGATTTCGCTCTTGGCGATACAAAAGGCGTGGAAAACGTGGAAAGACAGAAACAATCCCTATTATGCAACCGATGCTGCCTTTCGTTTCAAAATGGGATTGGCTTATTTTCTCGTCTTGGGATTATCGGCCTATTATTCTTTTGCGGTTCATGAATTGCTTGGCGTAAGGTAAGACGCTATTTTATTTGTGCCCCTCCTTTTTTATGGAGGGGTCAGTTTTTAATTTTGTATGGGCGCAATACGGATCGATAAGTATATCAGTAAAAAACGAAAGGGTTCGACAAGGAAACGATCGAGGATGCTTGGCGCGACGGGGAGGTTGTGTAAGAAAAATGAGAAGCATTGCTGTGGTAACTAATAAAAAAAATTCGCCGTTAGGCGCGTTTTTAAAAAGCAATCTTGAAAGCGTGTTTGCGGGGTATATCGAGATCAATGTCTATGCTTTTGCCGAATTGCATTCGGATGACATTCTTGAGGATGATCTTGTCCTAGTGATGCTGAATGATAAGGCGCTGGAAATAAAAAAACATATTTCCGCTGCGCAGCCTATTGTCGTCGTACAAAGAACGACGCGTGAGAGTGAAGTTTTTAAATTGCTCGCTATTCCGACGGAGAGCAAAGTATTGGTCGTTAACGATTGTCTGGAAACCACGTTCGAAATGGTAGCGTTGTTATATAAGTTAGGCGTAAATCATGTGAAATTCGTTCCTTACGAAGAGGAGAAGGAATACAAAGATATTAACTTTGCCGTAACGCCCGGCGCTGCGCACCGTGTTCCGGATGCTATTGAACACGTTATTGATATGGGGCACCGTTATATTGATGTTGCGACATTCATTGAAATCATCAATAAGCTGGCGATTACGGAAGAAGAAGTTAGTCGACGGTTGCTGCAATACTGCGACAGCATTGTTGTTTTGGACGGCGGAATAAAGAAACAATATAAAGAGATCGTTGCCAAGAATACGGAACTTAGTACGGTTATTAATTTGTCGCAGGAAGGCGTTTTGCTGCTTAACGCTGCGGGAGACGTCAGCCTCTACAATAACAGCCTGGCTCGCATGCTCGATATAGAGGAAGCGAACGGTTGCGTGAAAAACGGAGCGACGATGCCGTCTGTGATTATGAATGCGATCAGACAACTGGAAATGAAAGATGAAATCATAGAATATAAAGGGAAAACGTTGGTGGTTAATCGGAAAAAATTGGAGTGCTTTGGCGAAACAACCGGCAACTATTATAATTTTCAAGAGGTAACGTACATAAAACAACTCGAACAAAATTTGACAAGAAAACTGCGCGATAAAGGGCTGGTTGCCCGCTATAGTTTTGCGGATATTCAAACGAATTCAGCGAAAATGAAAACTTGCATTGAACTTGCCCGCAAGATTGCGCAGTCGGAAATGACAATTTTGATTACCGGAGAAAGCGGTACCGGAAAAGAGCTTTTGGCGCAATCGATTCACAATGCGTCAGCGCGTGCCAAGCAGCCGTTCGTTGCTTTCAACTGCGCAGCGGTACCGGAAAGCTTGTTGGAGAGCGAACTGTTTGGTTATGAAAGAGGCAGTTTTACCGGCGGTTTAAAAGAAGGCAAGCTAGGCTTATTTGAACAGGCTAACAATGGTACCGTGTTTCTGGATGAAATTGGCGACATGTCGTATGAGATGCAGGCGAAATTGCTCAGGGTATTGCAGGAACGTCAGGTCATGCGCATCGGTTCACAGAGCGTCGTCAATATTAACATACGGGTGATTGCAGCAACGAACAGTGATATTCGTAAAAAAATACGCTTGGAGCAGTTTCGCGAAGATCTGTATTATCGCTTGAATGTATTGCCTTTGGTGATTCCGCCGCTACGCGAACGCCGGGAAGATATTATCTATCTGCTGGAATATTTTCTGCACGATAAATACGGAAAAAAACTGTCGGTGGATGTAAACGCGCGCGAGCTTTTAATGAAATACCGCTGGCCGGGCAATATCAGGGAACTGGATAATGTCGCGTCCTATCTTTCCTTCATGGCGGAAAGCATGGTTAAGGGAGACGATCTGCCGTACTATATTCTTCAGTCCGAGGAAAACTACGAGCAGGAATTACAGGTTTTAACCGCTAAAGGCCTTTGGGATAAAGGGCGGGACGTATTGCAGGTCATCGCGGACTTTGGCGCGCTGGATATGGGGGCCGGAAGAAAAAGCATTGATGAAGCTTTGAAGAACAGGGGCATACGTTTGACGGAAGGTGAAATCCGGCGGGAGCTTGCATTGTTAGGTGAACTGGAACTGATCAAGACCAGCATTGGACGGCGCGGCAGCGAAATTACGTTTAAAGGAAAGTCTTTTTTAAACTGGGTGGGAAATAGGGTGAAATAGAAGCTTCTTTTTCCTGTTTAAATGGCGTTCTTTAAAAAATGAAAGAGCGCAATCGTAAAAAGCAGCGGCGTATACCGGGTAACCGGTAGTCTCGCTGCTTTTTTGATCGCTTGGCACAAAACTTGCGATAAGCAGTAGCTAAAGATACGATGCATAGGAGGGGCCAAAAGTGGGGAAGAAACCGGTTATAGGTATTTTGTCCAATTTGCTTATTACGGAGCAAGGCATGTTTCCCGGTATGAAACGAAGCTATGTGAATCATGATTATGTGCAGGCGATTACGCTGGCAGGAGCGATACCCGTCATGCTGCCGGTGATCAGTGATGAAGAAGGCATTCGGCAACAACTGGAGCGAGTGGATGGCGTTTTGCTGTCGGGCGGCTATGATATAAACCCGCTTTATTATGGCGAAGAACCCTGCAAAGAACTGGGCTTTATCTTGCCGGAAGTCGATGAGCACCAACTGGCCGCCGTGCGAATTGCTGTAGAGTTAGGCAAACCGATGCTCGGCATCTGCAAAGGAATGCAGGTGCTAAATGTGGCTTTTGGCGGAAGCTTGCATCAGGATTTGCTGCAAATTCCGACATCGATTAAGCACAGTCAAAAAGCGCAGCGTCATGTTGCTTCGCATACGGTTCAGGTGATGCAAGATACGATCCTGTCCAGTATTTTCGGCAAGGAGAGCATTCTGACGAATAGTTTTCATCATCAGGCGATTAAGGCTGTTGCGCCAGGCTTCGTTGTCAGCGGCATGACGGCAGACGGCGTCGTCGAAGCGATAGAGACGGCCACGGCTCCATTTATGCTGGGCGTTCAATGGCATCCGGAAATGATGGCGGAAAAGAGTACGGATATGTTGAACTTGTTTACGCGTTTTGTCGCCGCATCGGCAGCGATAAGCTGAGAAGAGAAATTTCGGGCAGGCGATAATCGTCTTCGAGAGAAAGCGGCTGCTGTGCATAAAAAGCAAGGGGAGTGAAGCGTGCATGTCAGATAATAACAAGAAAAAATTCGGGTTCTGGAGTATCGTATTATTAGGCATCAACAGTGTGATCGGCTCAGGGATATTCTTGTTGCCGGGCAAGGCGATGGATCTGGTTGGACCGGGAAGTATTTTTGTTTACGTGTTTATGGCGTTTGTCACGATGGCGATTGCCTTATGCTATGCGGAGTGTTCCAGCAAATTTAACCGCTATGGCTCTTCCTATGTTTATGCACGGGAAGCGTTCGGCGAATTTGTCGGCTTTCAGGTGGGCATCATGGGCTGGGCTACCGGCATCATTGGCTGGGCGGTCATGGCCGTTGGCTTCGTTACCGCGTTGAGCGCGGTCTGGCCGGCTGCGATGCAAGAGCCGTATCGCACCATTCTTATTGTCGGCATTCAGGGTGGTCTGGGAATCTTAAATTTATTCGGCGTCAAGGTAATGAAATATACCAGCAATTTGGTGACAGTCGGCAAATTAGTACCGTTGGTGCTCTTTATTCTTTGCGGCATATTCTTTATCAAAGGCAGCAACTTTGAACCGCTGTTTTTGCCGGACGTTGGTACGGAAAGCATTGGCGCGGCGTCTCTTGTGATCTTCTATGCTTTTACTGGATTTGCGGCTATGGCCAGTGCGGCGCCCGATATGGAAAATCCGCAAAAGAACATACCGCGCGCGATTTTGGTGGTTATGGGATCGGTTTCCGTCGTATACTTTTTAGTTCAAACGGTTTGCGTCGGCGTAATGGGACCGGCTCTGGCGAAAAGCAGTGCGCCGGTTGCGCAGGCAGCCGGGGTATTCTTCGGTTCGTACGGCATGTGGTTGGTTACAATCGGAAGTCTGGTTTCCATCGGCGGCATCAACGTTTCTACGTCCTTTGTCGCGCCGCGCGCCGGCGTCTCTATGGCGGAGGACGGGCTGCTGCCGCGCAAACTGGGAGAAATGAGCCGTTTCGGCACGCCGTATATGTCGATTATCATCACGGTGATGCTGACGATGCCGCTCGCGTTGACAGGCTCGTTTATCCAACTGGTCGCCATCAGTATGATTTCGCGTTTTGCGCAGTATATGTCGACGTGTTTAGCGGTCCTCGTATTACGTAAAAAGCGGCCTGATTTAACCGGAACGTTTAGAATTCCGTTTGGCCCTGTCGTCCCATTTGCCGCGGTTTGCATTACGCTATGGATGGCGACAAAAACGACAGCGACGCAATTGATTTGGGGTTTGGGAGCGCTGGGCATCGGCGTTGTCGTGTTTGCGGCGATGAAGTATTTTGTCAAAAAAGAGAGCGATGTAAAAGAGGTACTGGAAAATCAGTTGGATTAATTTATGCTGAAAACAGAAATAAGAAGGAAGCGCAAAACGAAAAGCGAATTCCAATCAGGGTGTGCAGGTAATTATTCTATATAACCAGAGAAAAGGGGGCATCTCACATGATTTCCGGAAGAACGTTTGTCAAAACGGCCAAAGCGGCCGCTTTACTGGTGGCGCTGCAGTGCGGCATGGGCGGCGCGGCACAGGCGGCGACGCTTACGCAGGAGGAAGCGCTTGCCGTTCATAAGCGGGCGACGATCGTCGATACGCACAATGATACGATGATGAAGGTTATCGACAAGAATACCTGGCTGCCGCTCGTCAATATCAGGGAAGCTACGTCGTTTCATATTGATATACCCAAACTGGAGCAAGGCGGCCTGAACGTTCCGTTTTTTGCCGCGTATACGGCGCCTTATCTTAGCACGGACAATAAAGTGGATTATACATTGACCAACAGCCGGATTCTTGCACTGATCAGTGCACTGCATTGGACGGTAAACAACAATAGCGATAAAATGGGCCTGGCCCGTTCTGTGGCCGAGGTTGAAAGTTTGCTGCAGGCGAAAAAGATTGCAGCAGTGGCGAGCATCGAAGGCGCGTACTCGCTCAAGGCGGATAACGGTATCGAACTGCTTCGCCAGTATAACGACCTGGGCGTACGGGCGATTGTTTTTACGCATAACTATTCCAATGACTTGGGCGAGGGCATAAATAATGCGTACAAGGATGGCACAGCTTCGCAGGGCGGTCTGACCGAACTCGGTAAAACGGCAGTGCAGGAAATGAATCGCCTGGGTATGATCATCGACGTATCGCATTTGAATGAAGCCACGTTTTGGGGCGTTGTGCAAACGACGAACGCTCCGATCATTGCCAGCCATTCCGGCGCTTATGCGCTAAAGGATCATGTGAGAAATCTGAAGGATGATCAAATTCGCGCGATCGCAAAAACGGGCGGCGTCGTCAATATTCCATATTGGAAGGCTTTAATTGCCGCCGGTGAAAAAGTGGATTGTAGCCAGATGGTCGATCACATTGATTATGTGGTAAAAGTGGCCGGCGTGGATCATGTGGGCCTCGGTTCCGATTTCGACGGTGCGCCGATGCTGAGCGACCTCGAAGATTGCTCGGCCTTGCCCAAAATCACACTGGAGTTGGCCAAACGCGGCTATACGCAAAGTGATATCGAAAAAATCCTCGGCGGAAATTCGCTGCGGGTGATGAAAGACGTATGGCATCGGGCGGACGCAAAAAATAGAGCAGACGCTCCTGTCGTTACGCCTGCCCTTCAAATGGGCGAAGTGATTGCCACTCCCTTGCCGCTCTTGAGCGCAAAAATAGATGCGGGTAAGGGAGCGACGTTGAAAGATGCCGGGATCAAAGTCATCATAGACGGCAAAATCTATAAACCGGCTTACAATAAGGCAACAGGCGTTGTACAGTTCCAGGTGACGGAATCGTTAGCGACGAATTACCATGTCGTAACCTTTGAAGCGGAAAATGACCGTGGGCAGGTAAGCCGTGAGGCGAGAACATTTTACGTGCAATAAAGAGTAACAGAGAGAGAGTAGGCTTCCGTTTATTGCGGAAGCCTACTCTACTAAAAAAGAGGTCGTGCGGTTTTAAAATGAAGTGTTGGTAAAAGGTTTGACAGAATTAGAGTAACAGTATATGATTAAAAGCAAATATAGTAATGCGATAAAAGAAATAAAGTTTGCGGATTGATAACGCAATTGTTTAATGCATCCGAGTAAGATGCAAGTTTTTTTACAGTGGTATATGCGTGCATTTGCATGTTGAAATATACAAAGCGATAAAAAAAGGAGTGATCAGCATGAGTAAAATTGAAATTTTTGATCCGGCCATGTGTTGCCCGACGGGGTTATGCGGCCCGGGAGTCGATCCTGACTTGCTGCGCGTGACGACGACGCTAAGCAACTTGACTGCCAAAGGCGTCACGGTTTCACGCTATGGATTGTCTAGTGAACCGCAGGCGTTTGTCGATAATAAGCTCGTCAATGAATATCTGGTAAAAGAAGATGTTCAGGTTCTGCCGATCACCGTTGTTGACGGCCAAGTGGTAAAAACAAAAGCATATCTCACGAATGAAGAGTTTGCAAAATGGTCCGGCGTTGCACTGGAAGAAATAGCGCCGGCTCCGGCAAAGAAAAAAGTTTTTAGTTGCTGCGGCGGCGATGGCTGCTGCTAAGCACAGAAGCGTAGGAGGATAACCATGTATAATCAATTTAATCCAGATGAAATAACATTAACAAAATATCTGTTTTTCACCGGCAAAGGCGGCGTCGGCAAAACCTCAACCGCTTGCGCCACTGCTGCCGTCCTGGCGGATCAGGGAAAAAAAGTGCTATTGGTCAGTACCGATCCGGCATCCAACCTACAAGATGTGTTCGGCATTGAGCTGAACAGCAAAGGAACAGCGATTCAGGAAATTCCGAATCTGGTCGTGGCCAATCTTAACCCGGAGCAGGCTGCGGCAGAATATAAGGAATCGGTGATTGCACCTTACCGCGGCAAGTTGCCGCCGAGCGTGCTGAAAAACATGGAAGAGCAGCTGTCCGGTTCCTGCACGGTAGAGATTGCGGCGTTCAACGAGTTTTCCAATTTCATCACCGATGCGAAAACGCAGCAGGACTACGATCATATCCTATTTGACACCGCACCGACCGGACACACGCTCAGAATGCTGCAGCTGCCGTCGGCCTGGAGCAACTTTATCAGCGAAAGCACGCACGGCGCTTCGTGCCTGGGGCAACTTTCGGGCCTTGAAAGCAAGAAAGAAGTCTATAAAAATGCGGTAGCCACATTGGCAGACGGAAAGCTGACTACGTTAGTGCTGGTGTCGCGACCTGAGTTTTCGCCGCTGCAGGAAGCGGAACGCGCGGCAGGTGAGTTGAAAGAAATCGGCGTCATGAATCAAATTTTGGTAGTAAACGGCGTTTTGGAAATGGATATTGAAGACGATGACATTGCCGATCAACTGTATGAAAAACAGCAGGCGGCTTTAGCTGAAATGCCGCTTGGTTTGCAAGATGTTGCTACCTATACGATTCCGCTTCGCGCCTATAACGTGGCCGGAATCAAGAGCATCCGCATGCTGCTGAAAGAAGACTACATTGAAACCGATAAGCACAAACTGCACAAGACTACACTGCCGAAGATCAAAGCTTTGATTGACGACCTGCATCGCACCGGCAAACGCGTCATCTTTACGATGGGCAAAGGCGGCGTCGGCAAGACGACTTTGGCGGCAGCGATCGCCTTGGGACTGGCGGAAAAAGGCGCTAAAGTGCATCTGACTACGACCGATCCGGCGGATCATTTGAAATTCGTAGTCGAAGAGGGCAATGGCATCACGATCAGCAAGATCGATGAAAAAGTCGAGCTGCAAAAATATACCGAGGAAGTATTGGCGACAGCGAGAGAGACGATGAAAGAAGAGGATGTCGCCTATGTGGAAGAAGATCTGCGCTCGCCTTGCACACAGGAGATTGCGGTCTTTAGGGCTTTCGCCGAAATTGTCGACAAGGCCGACAACGAAGTTGTCGTTATTGATACCGCACCGACCGGACATACGCTGCTGCTGCTCGATGCGACGCAAAGCTACCATAAGGAAATCCAGCGCTCGCAAGGCGATATCCCGGAGTCGGTGAAAAAATTGCTGCCGCGCCTGCGTGATGAACAGGAAACCGAAGTCGTCATCGTGACGTTGCCGGAAGCGACGCCGGTCTATGAAGCGATGCGCTTGCAGGAAGATTTGCAACGGGCCGGCATCACTAACAAATGGTGGGTCATTAATTCGAGTTTGTTGATGACGAACACGCAAAGCCCGCTCTTAAAAGCGAAATCATTGAGTGAAGTGCCTTGGATCAACAAGATCGACACCATATCCCAAGGAAACTTTGCCGTCATTCCCTGGCAAGGGGAAGAAATCAAGGCAGAAAAACTCAAACAATTGATTCAATAAAGGCCTGCGAAAGAAGGGGCAGAACGAAACTCTTTGTTTCGCTCTGCCCCTTGTAAATTTATAAGGTAAAGAAGCAACCCAGTACCTCTTGCGCCGTAATGTTGTCGATCGGGTGTTCTTGCAGCCAGGGGAAAAGAACGCCGCGTATTTCTTCCTGCGTCCGGGCAACGCCGCACAGTGCAGTTTCCAAGTCGCTGATTTCACCGGAGACGAAAAAATCGCCGCATATTTTGCAGGTGACGATCGTTTCATTTTTGATATCGAGCAAGACTTCAACGGTGCCGCCGCTAAAAGTGCGTTTGACGCAGTGGTTAAAATGCGGCAACGAGCCATAGGTCCAGGCGCGCGTTCGGTAGCGATCGCGCGCGAGCGCTTCGATCGCCTGCAGCTCGCTTGGCGAAGGGCTGTATTGTTGATAGGGTTTCTTGGAGCGGCTGAAGATCGCGTCGAGCAAGGCGGCTTCAAATTCCGCCGCTGTCGTGCCGAGCGGCAGATGGGGACGGATCGTCGTCACCGCGCTGCGTACCGAGGGGACGGCGCGGCGGGTGTGTTTCGATTCGGAGCCGGAGAGCGCTTGCGACAGGACGGTCAGATCGCTGTCGAAGAGCAACGTGCCATGGTGCAGCAGGCGACCTTGATGGAAATACTGGGCGTTGCCGGAAAATTTTTGTCCGCTGATCGTCAGATCGTTACGGCCGGTGAATTCGGCCTCTACGCCGAATGATGCCAGCGCGTCAAGGACTGGCAATGTCAGACGGGCGAAGGCATCCCGGCTGATGGCCGGAGCGGCGGTGATAAAGCTGAAGTTCAGATTGCCAAGATCATGGTAAACCGCGCCGCCGCCGGAAAGGCGGCGAACAACCCGGATGTCCTTTTCGGCAATGAACGCATCGTTGATTTCGACTGCAAGGTTTTGGTTGCGTCCGATGACGACGGTCGGGCGGTTGCGCCATAAGATGACGAGGTCTTGCGTGAAATTTGTTTGCTTTAGATAGTATTCTTCCAAGGCCAGGTTGAAGCAAGGGTCGTTCGAAGCATTCAGAATATGCAGCATGTCTACTCTCCTTTGCGGTAATTGATAGGGGAGAAACGGTTGACGGAGAAATGAATCGGACATATACTGGAAACAGTTACATTACTATTTTATAAATTTGTCATATAATAAGCAAGCGCTATTTGAGGTGGGTGAAAAATGAACGCGATCTATGAAATTGTGATTCTCGGCGGCGGACCAGCGGGCTATTTGGCGGCGATCCGTGCGGAGCAACTCGGAGCAACGGTTGCGATTGTCGAGCAGGATGAGTTCGGCGGCGTTTGCCTGAATCGCGGCTGTATTCCGACGAAAGCGTTGCTGCGCACGGTGGAACTGGCCGTACTCGGGCGCAAGGGAAAGGAATTCGGCGTGACGGAGCAAGCGCCGCTCGTAATCTGGCCGACCGCGCACAGCCGCAAAGAGCGGGTGATCAAGAGCCTGCGTCTGGGCGTGGAACATTTGTTGAAAAACGATAAGATTCGCGTCTTTCGCGGACGCGGCAGCATTGTCAGTCCAGAGGAAGTAAAAGTGGAAATGCTTGAAGATACCGCTGTCCTGCGCTGTAAAAAAATCCTTGTCGCGACAGGATCGGCTTCGGTACGTCCGGCTATTCCCGGCGCGGAGCTGGCCATGACAAGCGACGAATTGCTGTCGTTGACGGAAACGCCGACGAGTCTGGCGATTATCGGCGGCGGCGCGATCGGTCTTGAATTTGCCCAAATGTTCAGCGGCCTTGGAAGCAAGGTAACGGTGCTTGAAATGGCCGAACAGGTCTTGCCGCAGGAAGATGCCGAAATGGCGGGGGAAGTCCTGAAACTTTTGAAAAGGCAGGGCGTGCAAATACAGACTGCGGCAAGCGTCAGAGAAATAAAGCCGCACGAAGGCGGCGCGGTGCTGACGTTTGCTGTTGGCGACAAAGAAGTGTCTCTGGAGGCCAGCCATGTGCTGTTGGCTGCCGGTCGCAAACCGTCCGTGCCGGCGGAACTCATAGCGCTTGGCGCGGCGGTCTCTCCGTCAGGTGCGCTGCTGGTCGATGAACGTTTTGAGACCAGCATTCCCGGCATTTATGCGGCAGGCGACGTGACCGGCGGCCGACTTCTGGCGCATAAGGCGTATGCGGAAGGAAAAGCTGCAGTTGAAAATGCGTTGGGTTTTTCTGCTTCGCTTACGCCGCAGACGATCCCGGCCTGCGTTTACATCCAGCCGGAACTGGCAACGGTCGGTCTGAATGAAGGCGAAGCGATTGCGGCCGGATATGAGGTTCGCGTCGGTCGCTTCCTGTTTCGCAACAATGGACGCGCCTTGGCGCTGGGCGAACGCGACGGCTTGGTCAAAGTGGTGACCGATCAGAAGACGCAGGTCATCTTAGGCGCGCAAATTCTTGGCGCAGAGGCGACGGAACTGATTTCGGAACTGACGCTGGCGGTAGCGCTTGGACTGAAGGCGGACGTGCTGGCCGATCTGGTGCATCCGCACCCGACGCTCAGTGAAGCGGTAATGGAAGCCTGCGCCGATGCGATCGGCAGGGCTATTCATAAATAATGCATAAATTAGAGGGGGATACTAAAATGGAAACAGCAGAAAAAAAACGTCCCGGTTTTATCATGTGCGTGTGCACGGGCAAATGCCCCGGCTTTAGCCAAATGGATATCTGGGACTTTATCAATCAGGTACGCGTCGAACTGCCGGTGGAATACGGCTTCATTCATCCGCAACTGTGCGAAGAAGACGGCGATCGTTTTCTGGCAGACCTGTTAAAGGCGGATCGACCGATGGTCATCGGCGCATGCGCGAAAAACATGCAGATGAAAATGTTTCGCGATGCTTTTAAAGAAGCGGGGCTGGATATAACGAAAGATTTGGTGGCGCTCGACATTCGCGATATGAACACGCAGGATGCAGTGAAAAAAGTAGAAAAAGCGCTTGAAGAAATGGGGGTTGAATAAAAATGAGCGAAGAAACTTTCATGGGCGTAGCGCGTGACAAGATTGACTGGAAACCGACGATCGATTATTCAAAATGCGACTACTGCATGGAATGCTTTGACTTTTGTCCGCATAAAGTCTATGAGAAGCGTGAAAATGAAGAAAAGAAATTAGTCGTCGCCAATCCGAACAATTGCGTCGTTTTTTGCCGCGCCTGCGGCAAGACCTGCGGCCCGGACGCGCTGACGTTCCCGAACAAAGCGGACGTATCGAAGCATATCAAGGAGATTCGCGGCGGGGGTGAGGGGCATGAGTAGCAAGTATGCGGTGCTGCCCTGCAACGGACTCGATAAGTGCGCCGGACAAATCACGAAGGAAATTGCGCTTGCCATCTGCGAAAAGACGGAAAGCGATTTGATTTGCCCGGTGCTCTATCAGGTGGCGGAGAGCAAATATGATACAAGCGTCAAAGAAAACCCGCTGCTTGTTATCGACGGCTGCGGCATGCGCTGCGCCAGCAAGCTGGCTGCAGCAAAAAACCTGAAGATCCAAAAAAAAATGACCGTCAGCGCAGAAGCGAAAGAGCGCGGCTGCGTTTTGCCGACAGACACGCTTCGTCTGAGCGAAGCAGAACGGAAACTGGCCGTTGAACTGGCAGCAGAACTGAGCAAAGAAACGGAAACGGCAAAAGAAGACAGCGGCGCAGAAACGGTTTATCAGACGCCGAATGATTTTGCGGTTTATACGAGAGACAAGTTCATCTTTCGCGTGCCGACCGAAGGTTTTTATTTTACGGAAAACGATTGCTGGCTGCAGGTCAGCGGCAACCGGGCGCGGATCGGCGTGACCGATTATGTGCAGCAAAGTTTGTCGGATATCATGTTCTTCACGCCGCCGAATCTTGATAGCGAGTTAGAACAGTTTGACGAGGCGGGCGTCATCGAATCCGGCAAAGCGGTTTTTGAAGTCATCTGCCCGGTCAGCGGCAAAGTCGTCGCAGTGAATGCGGAACTGGCCAGCGCGCCGGAGTTTATCAATCAGAGTCCTTATGAAAAAGGCTGGATCGCCGAACTGGAGCTGACGAATTTTGCCGAGGAAGTGGATTTTCTATTGACGACCGAGGGTTACATGAAGATTCTGAAGAAAAAGGTGGATGATTTTCATGTCAAATAACAGCAAAGTCAAGATCATACCCTGCAGCGGCATGGGCAAAGTGTATGGCCTGATGTCAAGGGAAGCCACGCTGCAGACAGTGACGAAGCTTTGCCCGGAGCAAGCGGAGACGATTTGCCTGGCCTATCTCGTCACCGGGGATAAGGAAGCGAAAATGCGCATTGCTGAGCAGCCTTGTCTGACGATCGACGGCTGTCCGATGCTTTGCGCGGCGAAAAGCGTTGCTGCAATGGGCGGCGATGTCAAAGAACGGTTTAAGGTTCTCGACGTCGTCAAGGAACATAGAGGCGTGCAGCCGGGTACCGCTACGGCACTGACCGAAGGCGGCTGGACGATCGTGGACGACATCGCGGCCAGACTGGAAGCCAAGGTGCGCGAAGTGGCAGGAGAGGGGCGATAGCATGAGTGAAGCACGAGAAGTTAAATTCGGCGTAGTGTCCTGCAGCGGCGAAGAATGTCTGGGCGGCACGATTTCGCGCCTGGCGACTCGCAAAATCATGGACGAAATCCAACCGGACAAAACGGTGACGATTTGCCTGCCGCTCTTTCTGGCCGGCGGGCAGGAAGAAAGAACGTTTGCCAAGGAGTTTCCGACGATTGCGGTTGACGGCTGCAATAAGGCTTGCGCCAGACGGGCAATCGAGAAATACAGCGGCGCGGTGAGCGCGGCGATTCTGGTTTCGGATTTGATCGGCGATGAAATGGCAGAGGGCCCGGCGCTGTCGACGCGCGATCTGACAGCGGAACATCAAAAGATGATTGACAAGACGACGCTTGCAATCAGTGAAGAATATGATGTGCTGATCAAAGCAGAACAAGTAAAATAAACTGCGTACGAGGGAGATCGCGTCGCGGAGAAAAGGGGTGGCGGTATGAGTTTGCTAATGGTTGGCGGCTTGTTCCTGCTAGCGATTATTTCCGGTATGCTGGGGCTGGGCGTTGCATTTGCGGCAGTGCCGTTCCTGGGCTTGTTTATGCCGGATCTTGTGCATCAGGTTCAACCGGTGAGCCTGCTATTAAACGGCCTTACGGCAATCTTCGCTGCGCTTGGTTTTGCGATGGGCGGGCATATCGATTGGCGTAAGGCGGGAATTCTGTCGATTGTGACGACGCTTTCGGCTCCGCTCGGCGCTTATCTGGTACAGACAGCGACGCCCGCCTATGTTTGGTATGCCTACCTGGCATCGGTGATTTTTTTAGCCTACAAATTATTCAGGAAGACGACGAGCGGAATCGTCGAAGAAAACTTAAAACTGGCGTGTCTGTTTGCCGTGCCGATTTCCATCCTGAGCGGATTCTTAGGCGTTGGGCCAGGTTTTTTGCTGATGCCGACGCTGATCATTCTCGGATTTGAAGCAAAAAAGGCCGCCGGTATTAACGCGGTGGCTGTGACATTTCCATCGTTTTCGTCGCTGATTCCGCATTTACCGACTGCGCAGTTCGATATGAGCCTGACTGGCGTTCTGCTCGTTGTCGGTGCGATTGGTTCTTTTGCCGGGGCGCGCTTGAGCAGCGTCTATCTGCCGAGTGATAAGATAAAACAGATGTTTGGAATTCTTATCGTGGCTATGACGCTGTATAAAATTTATACGATGCTGCGCTAGATTGTAGTTTGTCGTGGATAACGAGGAAGACGGCAGCGCTTTTATTCAAACTTAAGTAGGAGGATTGACGGCATGGCCGAAGATATAGTAGTCAAGCTGACCGCAGAATTGTTCAAAACGCTTGGACATCCGGCGCGAATCAAAATCTTGCTGATGCTTACGGACGGTGAGCGATGCGTCTGTGAAATGATTGAGCAAATCGATATCGAACAATCAAACTTTTCGCAGCATCTTGGCGTCTTGAAGCGGCAGGGACTGATCGAATCGCGAAAAGACGGGCAAAAAGTCATTTATAAAATTTCCTATCCTTCGGTGTTAGCGTTAATCAGCGCGGCGGAAAAGACGTTAAGCGACCAAATCGGACATAGTCAGGAATTGCTGAAGTTCTTAAAATGATAAATTGTTTAAAGGGAGTGAACTTGATGTCTGAAACGTGGTATCCGGTTGTGGATTTAGAAAAATGCTCGGCTTGCGAAATTTGCATCAACTTTTGTCGTAATGGCGTGTATGAAAAAAAGCCCGGTAAGCCGGTCGTGGTGAAGCCGGTAGGCTGTGTCCACGGTTGTCGGGGCTGTCAGAAAAAATGTCCTTCCGGCGCGATTGAATATGCGGGCGATACGGGAGCCGACATCTCGCCGGGCTGCTGCTCATAACGGATACAGGTCTTGTACGATTTGCATGAGGGAGTGGGGAGATGGCTATGAAATGGCGAACAATAGTCAAAAATGTTGTTGCTAAAATCGCATCCTCACTATCCTTTTGCAGGGGCTGTGAAAAATTGTCTCACGGCATTCTCATGCCAAAGCGGTATGTGCTAAGCAACGCCAATGTAATCACAATGGATAACGAGGATAGTCGCGCTAACGCGATTGCCGTTGAGGATGGACGAATCGTTAGTGTTGGAACGCAACAAGATATGAGCGAGCTGCTGCAACGAGGTTGGAAATGTTATGATGTGGCAGGCAAAACCATATTGCCGGGATTCAGCGATTGCCACAGTCATCTGGATCTTACCGGAATTACGTATGCCGGTATTTCGGGTTGCGGTTTTGTGACCATTGAAGAGGCGGTTGAAGCGATTGCGGCAAGGGCGCGGCAAACGCCTACGGGCAAGCCGATTATCATGTTCGGCGTGAAGGATACGCAGTTCACCGACGACAGGGTGCCGAACCGTTGGGATTTGGATGAGGCGACAACCGTGCATCCGGTCATTATTGTTGAATATACCTGGCATCAAAGCTATCTTAATTCCTGTGCAATCGACTATTTTCAAGTAACGGAAATGGATGACGGAGCCGACATTGAAAACGGTCTGCTGAATGGCGTGTTAAGAGATCCGATTTCGATTACGGTTAATAGTAAAGCAGTTTCGAACATTTCGCAGCTGGAACTTATTGCCGGAATCAAAAAAGCTGCTTGTGGAGCGCTGCAACATGGCGTAACGACGATCCATACCATGCAGGGCGGCATGGACATATGCGACATTGATGAAGTGATGGAGATGCTGGAACCGCAGTTGCCGGTGCATATCATAACATGGGATCAGTCAAATGATGTTGCCAAAGTGCTGCAGCGCAAGTTGCCCAGGATGGGCGGTTGCGGCGCCATGCAGGCGGATGGCGAAATCGGCAGCAATACGGCGGCGCTGTTTGAACCGTATACGAACCAACTGAATAGCAAAGGACTATTGAATCATACGCAGGAATACTGGGATAAGCTGATCTTGACGGCGCATTGCAACCAATTGCAGTTTGCTGCTCATGCGGAGGGCGAAGCCGGTATTGAAGCGGTACTGTGCGCGATGGAAAAAGCGCAGGCGCAGTGTGCCAGGAAGGATGCGCGACATCGCATCGAGCACTTGGAATTGCCGACGATGACGCAGCTGGAGCGTATGGAACAGGCTGGCATCATTGCTTCGGTACAGCCTGCGTTTGTTGATCTTAGCGACAAGGAATTCAAACAGTTATGCCGAAGTTATGGCAAAACGAGAATGAAACGATTCAATCCGTATCGCAGTATTTACGAAAAAGGGGTTGTAATGGTAGGCGGATCGGATAGCCCGGTGAGTCCCTATGATGCACTGCTGGGCGTCTACTGGGCGCTCAACCATCCGGTCGTTGAAGAACGGTTGCCGCTTCGCGAAGCGCTGAAGATGGTTACGATTAATGCGGCATATAGCGGGTTTGAAGAAGATGACAAAGGGTCGCTGGAAAAAGGGAAACTGGCGGAACTGGTGATTTTGTCTAATGATCCTTATCAGGTACAGGCGGAAAAATTGCATGAGCTTGTTGTCGTGGAATATGTGATTGCTAAGGGGAGCGGCTATCAGACGGCTGAATTGGCAAAGCAAGCCGAAATGAAATAAGCTGCAGACGATGCTGAAAATAGAGGAGGCCGCTGGCGATGGAAGAATGCGTCCGTTGGAATACCGGGGAAGAAACAATTCTTTTGCCGAAACGAAACGATGCGCGCAAGCTGTACTTGGAAGTTACCTCTGCCTGCAATTTCAGTTGCATTACCTGTATTCGACATTCCTGGCGCGAAAAAGATGAATACATGCCGTTCGCGCTGTTTGAAAAACTGCTTGCCGATGCGCAGGAATTTCCCGACATTAAAACCATTCATTTTGGCGGTTTTGGCGAATCGCTGCTTCACCCTGATATTCTCGCAATGCTCGCGCTTTGCAAAAAAAACGGTTATAAAACGGAAATGATTACGAATGGTTCGCTGCTTACGCCGTCGATGCTCGAGCGTTTGATTGATTTGGAGCTTGAATGGCTGTTTGTTTCGCTCGATGGGCCGGATGAGAAATCCTTCAAGCAAATTCGCCCCGGCGCAGCCGGCTTTACCGAGGTGACGGACGCGGTACGCATGTTGCAGACGATGAAGAAAGCGAAGAAAAAGATGCGTCCGCTGCTTGGCGTAGAGTTTGTGATGATGAAGGATAATTATCAGCAGATTCCGGCGATTCGCCGACTGGCGAATGAATTGCGCGCCAATAAGCTGCTGCTTACGAATCTGTTGCCCTACCATGAAAGCATGAAGGAGCAGATCCTCTATGGCGAAGCGACGCCGGATCTGAAAAAATTCGGCAGCGACGCTTCGATGTTATCGATTTTGACAATGGGGAAATTCGAAATCACTTCGTGGCGAGACTGCAAATTCGTGCAGGATAAGGCGATGGTCATTTCGGCAACGGGCGAAGTCAGCCCTTGTTATGCGTTTCTGCACAATTACACCTGCTATATCATGGGGCGTGAAAAAAAGGTCAAGGCCCAGTCCTTCGGTAATCTGAACGAGAAATCGCTGTCAGAGATATGGACGGAAGCATCCTATCGCGTTTTTCGCTACACGGTGCGGAATAATCTCTATCCGTCCTGTACCGATTGTCCGCAGGTTGACGGTTGCGTTATGTCGCAGGATAACGAAGCTGACTGCTGGGGGATAACGCCGGCTTGCGGCGATTGTCTTTGGGCGAGAAGCATTGTTTTATGCCCGTGAACGATTCATACTAGCGGATAGGGTGGGATTTTTAAAGACGGGCGGACAAAAAAGCGAGGCCGACGGTAGGATACCGTTGGCCTCGCTTTTTAGATCATCTTTTGCTCAAACAAGAGCGGCGGAAGAATCGGTTTCAGCGGTGAACCGATAGATGGAAAAACTGTCGCGCGGATCCTGCGCCGGCGAATCGGCGGCTTTTATTTCACTCGACAGTGTAAACGGCGTGCTGTTTTCGAGAAAGTAGATGTAATCGTAACTTGGATAGTAGAGGATGATGTCGACGCTGCGTTCTTGTTTCTCGATCGAGTGCAGGATATTGCCGACAACCTTGGTGAAGATTTGCAGCGAAAACGGATTAAAAAAATAAAAGACCGTGTCGAAGCGTTTTACCTCGTACTCTTCGGCGAAGCAATGCAGGAAATGTATTTTGTTTTCCGGTTGCGCATGTTTTTTAAAATACGATTTTTTATTGTCAATTGCCTGCTGATAAAAGTAAGGATCCATTTCGATGCCGGTGACAGTCGCTGAAAAATGATGATGCAGGTAAAAATTAAGGCGGCCTTTGCCGCAGCCGAAGTCGACGATATGGTCGTCTGCGTTGAAAGCATGTTGTGCGGCCAATTGCTCGAGCAGCGAATAAGAGGTCGGCTCATAATGGTTATAGTGTGGCGAGTCGTTGAAAATCTTCTGCTCGCCGGCGGTTTTTATATTTAACAATTTTTCGTAATACTGTTCGTTCATTTACGTTCCCTTCTGTCTTGCGCTAGCTTCTTTACAGTATATAGGGATAAAGACGTTAGCGCAAATCAGAAGAGGCGGATAATAAAAAGAGGGATTTAAAACTGAATAACGAAGAAGTACGGAACAGAAAACGAAGCGGCTCCTCACGTTGCAATCGGCATGTTGCCGGAACTTTGCGCAAGAAATCAAGAACAGGTAGGTGTTTGATGCCATGAATCTTGAAACTGCTGATGCTGTTGACAGTACGTTTATCGGCTGGCTACGCTTTACAACAACGCTTCCCAACACCGGCAGCGAACGCCATTATCCCGTGAAAAAAGACATTCTCGATTCCTGGTTGCGCTGTAGACAGGCGAAAGTCGATCCGGATGATGAGCGCATACACGCCAGCTTAAGCGATGCGATGCTGCAGGATTTGTTGCACGAGAAACGGGAACTGATTGCGATTGCGAAACCGTTTATGCAAAATCTGTATCGCATCGTTGCCGGCTCGGGCTTTGTTGTGGCCTTAACGGACGAACGCGGTTATATCATGGAGATTCTGGGCGATGAAGACACGCTGACCAATCCGATGACGGTGAGCTTTTTCCAAGGCGCGAGCTGGAGCGAGAAAGAAGCCGGAACGAATGCGATCGGTACGGCGGCGCTGTTGCGAAAACCGGTGCAGGTTTCCGGCGCGGAACATTACTGTCGCAAGCACCATGCGCTGACCTGTTCGGCAGCGCCGATTTTGGATGCGCAGGGGCAGCTGCTTGGCATATTGGACGTTTCCGGCGCGTCGAGTTCCGCGCATCTGCATACGCTCGGAATGGTCGTGGCCGCGGTGGAGGCAATTGTCGGCCAGATGGACATTCGGGAGAAGAACAAGGCGCTGAACGTGACGAACAAGCGCTTGACGAACATTTTCAATACGATGTCGGACGGCGTGATCATGATCGACAGCAACGGCATCATCAGCGACTTGAATCCGATTGTGCCTCAGATATTCGGTTCGGTCGTCAATCAGGTCGAACTGAAAGCCGGGGTCTCCGTCGAATGCCTTTTGGGTGCGAAACAGATCGCGATTCGAAAAATGCTGAAATGCAAGAATGCCTTTTCCGACGTTGAGATCATGGTGGAGACCAGTGAAGGCCTCAACCATTGTCTGGCATCCGGTACGCCGGTGACCAACGAACAGGGCCATGTGATCGGCGGCGTCATTGTCTTGCGGCCGATCCAACAAATTCAAAGTTTGGTGAACCGCTTTAACGGAAATTACGGCGCGTTTCATTTCAGCGATATTATCGGCGAAAGCAAATCGATTCTGGAAGCCGTTCGCGTGGCCGCGCGCGCGGCGATGTCAACCGCCAATGTGCTTTTGCAGGGCGAAAGCGGTACAGGCAAGGAGGTCTTTGCGCAGGCCATTCATAACCGGAGCGCACGCTGCGCCGGGCCTTTCATTGCTGTCAATTGCGGTGCCTTGCCGCGTGAATTGATCGGCAGCGAGCTGTTCGGTTATGCGGATGGCGCGTTTACCGGCGCCAAGCGCGGCGGCAAACCGGGCAAGTTCGAGCTGGCTTCCGGCGGCACGCTCTTCTTGGATGAGATCGGCGACATGCCGCTCGAGCAGCAGGTGGCGCTCTTGCGTGTGCTGCAGGAACGGAAAGTGAATCGAATTGGCTGCGATAAGGAAATACCCGTTGACGTACGGGTCATTTGCGCAAGCAATAAGAAATTATTGACGGAAGTCGGCAAAGGAACGTTCCGCAACGATCTTTACTATCGCTTGAATGTGATTTCCATTACGATCCCGCCGCTAAGAGAACGCGCGGAGGACATCGTCCTCTTGTTCAATCATTTTTTGGAAAAACTGGATAAGCATCGCCGTTCCTTTGAACTTGATGCGGATGTGCAGGAACGGATCGTGCGTTATGACTGGCCGGGCAACGTGCGGGAATTGCAAAATGTCGTAGAGCGAATCGTAAGCCTGACGGAAGAAACAAGGATAACGCGGGAGAATCTGCCGCAGGAAATATGCGACTGGCAGGACGGCGGCGCAGAAACAGCTGAACTAAAAGAAGCAGCGGGCGGCTGTAAAACGGAACGGCGTCAGCGTCTCTGGGAGGATGAGGAGCGGAAAGAAATTCTCACGCTGCTGGAGAAACACAGGGGCAATATCAGTTTGATTGCGCGTACGCTCGGGATTTCCCGCAATACGCTGTATCGAAAGATGAAACAATATGCCATTTATCATTAGTGCCAAAGTGTTAGCGTAGTGTTCTATGAAAGTGACACTTTTGAACAGGTGTTACAGGTATGCTCATGCAATAAGCGTAGTGCCGCCGGATAAGGTGACAGTTTTGCACAGGTAATAAAAACGATTGATGCCAATGGATAAGTTACTTTGAACGACGAAAAAGGCTGTAGGAAAACTTAGCGTAAGTTTTCCTACAGCCTTTTTCGTCGTTGGCATGAAATATGCAATAGAAAAGAACATTGTTGAAAGATTCGCAAAATATAGACGCGGCGAGGGAGGTCGGCTGATGAGAGCAGTTTCAGTCTATCAGGCGGAAGGCATGGTGCTTTGTCATGACGTGACCGAGATTATTCCCGGAAAACGCAAAGGGAGGGCGTTTAACAAAGGACATGTGATTCAAAAAGAAGATATAAACAAACTGCTGATGATTGGGAAGGAAAACATTTACGTTTGGGAAGTCAACGAAAAACTGCTGCATGAAAATGACGCGGCAAGGCGGTTTGCACGCGCCGCAGCAGGCGAAGGCTTACGTTTGGCCGAAGCGGCGGAAGGCAAGGTCGAACTGAAAGCCGCCGTTACCGGTTTGTTAAAGATAAATGTGGAAGCGTTGGAGCGAATCAATGATATCGATCAACTGGCCGCGGCGACGCTGCATTCGAATCAGATCGTCCAGGCCGGAACAAAAATCGCGGGCTGCAAAATTATTCCGTTGGTGATTGAAACGGAAAAGATTCGCCAACTGGAAGAAATCTGTGCGCAGCATTATCCGCTAATGGAAGTCAAGAAATTGCAGGCGTTCAAAATCGGCGTCGTGACAACCGGCAGCGAGATCTATCACGGACGGATAGAAGACGCGTTCGGTCCGGTGCTGGAAAAGAAATTTCAGCAATGGGGCAGTTCGATTCTGAAACAGATTTTCGTGCCGGATGATGCGGAGCGGATTGCCGAAGCGATTCAACATTTGCTGGCGCTCGGCGCGGATATGATTGTCACGACCGGCGGCATGTCGGTCGATCCGGACGATGTGACGCCTGCGGGCATCCGGGCGGCCGGCGGAAAGATCATTTCTTACGGCGCGCCAACGCTGCCGGGCGCGATGTTTATGCTGGCCTATTTTGGCTCCATTCCGGTTCTCGGTCTGCCGGGTTGCGTGATGTATCACAAGAGCACGATTTTTGACCTCGTCGCGCCGCGCATATTAGCCGGCGAAGAACTGACGCGCAGGGATATCACCAAACTGGGGCATGGCGGACTTTGCCTCGTCTGCGATGAATGTCGCTATCCGGAATGCGGTTTCGGCAAAGGCGGCTGAAGAGAAGAGAATGCTCCGGTATTTTGGGGATAGACGCCCCTGAAATATAGAACGAAGAAAAAGGAGATAAGAGAAGAGATGCAAAAAAAAGTGCTGATTATCAACGGGTTGGCGAGAACGTTGATCGTTGACCCCGAATCCACTCTGGCGAGCGTGCTCAGGGAACAGCTCCTGCTTACTGGCTGTAAGGTCGGTTGTAATCAAGGACAATGCGGTACTTGCTCGATCATCATGGACGGCAGGGTCGTACGCTCCTGTATTGTAAAAATGAAACGGGTGCCGGATGAAGCGCTGATTACGACGATCGAAGGTCTGGCGACGCCGGACAATCTCCACCCGCTGCAGACGGCCTGGATGGGCTATGGCTGCGCGCAGTGCGGCTTCTGCAGTCCCGGCTTTATCTTGTCGGCGAAAGTATTGCTGGATGAAAATCCGAGTCCGACCAGAGAGCAGGTGCGCGACTGGTTCCAGAAGAACCGCAATGCCTGCCGCTGTACCGGTTATAAACCGCTGGTCGACGCGGTAATGGCCGCAGCCAAGGTGCTGCGCGGTGAAATGCGCAAGGAAGAGCTGCTCTTTACGCCGGTCGGCAATAAAATTTACGGCACTACCTATGTACGGCCATCCGCATTGCAAAAAGTCACCGGCACCTGGGATTACGGCGCTGACGTCGGCTTGCAAATGCCGCCGGGAACATTGCGCTTGGCGTTGGTGCAGGCGGAAGTTTCGCATGCCAATATTAAGGGCATCGATACTTCCGCAGCGGAAAAGATGCCGGGCGTTTACAAGGTCATCACGCATAAAGACGTAAAAGGGAAAAACCGCATCACGGGTTTGATTACGTTCCCGAGCAACAAGGGCGACGGCTGGGATCGTCCGATCCTCTGCGACGAAAAAGTCTTCCAGTTCGGCGATGCGATCGCGATTGTGGCGGCCGATACCGAAGAACATGCGAAGGCTGCGGCGAAAGCGGTTAAAGTGGACTTGGAAATTCTACCTGCCTACATGAGCGCCCCGGAAGCGATGGCTCCCGATGCGATCGAAATTCATCCCGGCACGCCGAACGTGTACTACGAACAGGGCGTCGTAAAAGGCGAAGAGACGAAACCGTTCATGGAAAATCCGGATTTGGTCATTGCGGAAGCGGAAACGTACTGCAGCCGTCAGCCGCATATGCCGCTGGAGCCGGATTGCGGCAGCGCGTACATCGATGAAGAAGGTCGCCTGACGATTCATTCCAAGAGTATCGCACTGCATTTGCATCATGCGATGATCGTCGCCGGTATCGGCATCGAACCGGAAAAATGCCGTCTCGTCGCGAACCCGACCGGTGCGACCTTCGGCTATAAATTCAGCCCGACCAATGAAGCGTTATTGGGCGTCGCATGTCTGGCCTGCGACGGAAAACCGGTTTCGCTGAACTTTACGATGTTCCAGCAAATTACCTATACCGGCAAACGCTCACCGGCGCTGGTCAAAACAAAACTGGCCGCCGACAAGAGCGGAAAATTGTTGGCGATGGAAACGAACTGGTGGCTCGACCATGGTCCATACAGCGAGTTCGGCGATTTGAACTGCATACGCCAAGGGCAGTTTACCGGCGCCGGTTACGACATCAAGAACATTCGCGGCCACGGCAAATGCGTCTGCACCAACCATGCCTGGGGTTCGGCCTTCCGTGCTTACGGTTCGCCGAAAGCGTTCCTCTCTTCCGAAACCGCGATCGATATCTTAGCGGAAAAACTGGGCATGGACCCGCTCGAATTGCGCTATAAAAATGTTTACCGTCCGGGTTCGACGACGCCGACAGGGCAAGTGCCGGAAGTCTTCTGCCTGCCGGAAATGCTCGACAAAATTCGTCCGTATTGGGAAGAGGCGAAGAAGCGCTGTAAGGAACTTTCCACGCCGGAGAAAAAACGCGGCGTCGGTCTGGCCATTGGCACATACGGTTGCGGTCTGGACGGCCCGGACAGTTCCCATGCCTGGGCAGAATTGACGAAAGACGGCGTAACGATCGGCAACTCGTGGCAAGACCATGGCCAGGGCGCAGATCTTGCGACGCTGACGCATTCGCATGAGACGCTTCGCCAGATGGGCATCCGACCGGAACAAATTAAGCTCGTCATGAATGATACGGCCTTTACGCCGGCCAGCGGTCCGTCAGGCGGCAGCCGTCAAAACGTCATGACAGGAAACGCGACTCGCGTCGCCTGCGAAATGTTGGTCAACGCGATGCGCAAGGCGGACGGGACGTTCCGCAGCTACGATGAAATGGTTGCGGAAAAGATACCGCTTCATTATGACGGCACCTGGACGGCTTCGATGTGTACGGACTGCAGCTCGGAAACCTGTCAGGGCGATCCGTTCCCCATCTATATGTATGCGGTCTTTATGCCGGAAGTCGAAGTGGATATGAAGACCGGCAAGGCAACCGTCGTGCGCTTCGTCACCGTTCAAGACATCGGAACATTGACGAACAAGACGACTTGCGACGGACAAGTCTACGGCGGCTTGGCGCAGGGGATCGGTCTTGCGCTTAGCGAAGACTTTGAGGATCTCAAGAAACATACCAATTTGGTTGCCTGCGGCCTGCCGTTCATCAAGGACATTCCGGATGATATGGAAATCATCTACAATATCACGCCGCGCGAACTGGGACCATACGGCGCGGCCGGCGTAGGCGAAGGCCCGCTGACGTCGCCGCATCCGGCGATCCTGAATGCGATTTACAACGCCTGCGGCGTTCGCATTTTTGCAGTTCCCGCATTGCCGGAGAAAATCAAAGCGGGACTGGATGCATTATCTACCCCCAAATAACGGTTGCTGCGAAATACCGGAAAAGCAGAAAAACTGAAACGGATTGGAAAGCTGCAAGGCTTTCCGTTCGTTTCGGTTTTCCGCATCCGGGAGGAGGGGGATATTATGGATCAAACGGATCAAAAATTATTGCGCCAACGCGAGGCGCAATGCAGCCAGGAGAATCCGCCGGGCTGTACGAGTGGCTGTCCGGTTCATGTTGACGTCAGAGGCATGGTGGACGCTGTTTGCAAGAAAGAGTATGAAAAAGGACTGGCCTTGTACCAGCGCGCGCTTCCTTTTCCGGGCATTATCAGTAGAATTTGCGACCAGCCTTGCCGGAAACAGTGCAGGCGCAGTGAGCTGGATGAGGCGGTGTTCGTCAGAGCGGTCGAGCAAATCTGCGTCGCTAAGAATCCGGTCAATGTCGCGCTAAAACCGTTGCCGCTAAAAAATAAAAAGGCGGCTGTTGTGGGCGCTGGCTTAAGCGGACTGACGGCGGCTTTTGAACTGGCGCGAAAAGGATACGCGGTAGAAATTTTTGAAGCCACCGAACGCTTGGGCGGCTTGATTTGGCTTTCTTCAAAGCAAACGTTGCCGGAGCAGGTGATCGACAACGATTTTTCTGTTTTTGCGAAACTGCCTGTGACAATGCATTATCATACGACCATTACGGCGCTAGAGCCGCTTTTGCAAGAATTTGATGCGGTCTATTTGGCGACCGGAGCGCAACTGCTTTGGAAACAGGATGGTACAACAGACCGGAATAAAAGAGAAGCGCTTGCCGTTGATCCGCTGACGCTTGCGACCAATCTGCCAACGGTGTTTGCCGGCGGCAGTCTAAGAGGCGAAAGCCGGTCTTACTCGCCGATTGCGTCGATTGCGGACGGGAAAAAAGCCGCAACTTCGATCGACCGCCTTTTTCAAGGCGCGTCTCTTTCGGCAAACCGGGAACTGGAAGGTCCCTATGCGACTTCTTTGTACACGAATATTGAAGGAGTCCCTGCCGAACCTATGGTGCGGCCAAGCGGTGCGGACGGCGGCTATACGGAACAGGATGCGCTTAAGGAAGCGCAACGTTGTTTATTGTGCGAGTGCTTGGAATGCGTAAAAGTTTGTGAATATCTGGCTCATTACCGCTCTTATCCCAAACGGTATGTGCGTGAAATATACAATAACTTATCGATTGTCATGGGAATCCATCGTGCGAATAAAATGATCAATTCCTGCAGTCTGTGCGGTTTGTGCGAAAGAGTGTGCCCGGGAAATTTGAATATGGGCGAGATTTGTCTTAAAGCGCGGCGGATGATGGTGGATAAAGGGAAAATGCCGCTTTCAACGCATGACTTTGCCCTGCGCGATATGCAGTTCAGCAACAGCGAGCACTGTGCGCTCAGCAGACACCAAGCGGGCTTTGCTTCGAGTCGGTATCTGTTTTTTCCCGGCTGTCAATTGGCGGCTTCGTCGCCGCAACAGGTAAGACAGGCCTACGCCTTTCTGACGGAGACGTTATCCGGCGGCGTCGGATTGATGCTGGGCTGCTGCGGCGCACCGGCCAACTGGGCGGGACAAGAGGCGGTATTCGAGGCCGCCACGCAAAACCTGGCGCTAAAGTGGAGGGAACTGGGTAAGCCGCGCGTGATAACGGCCTGTCCGTCTTGCCATAGTCTCTTTAAACAGCATTTGCCGGAGGCGACGCTCGAAAGTTTATGGACGGTATTTGCCGAGCACGGCTTGACGGAAGCGCTGCCGCCGCTTGCGCCGCCTAAAACGCTGGCGGTGCATGACAGCTGCGCGGCACGGCTGGAGAAGACAATGCAAGACAGCGTGCGCAGTATCGCAGCGCAGCGCGGCTTTACAATCGAAGAACTGCCGTTGAACCGTGAGCATACGACTTGTTGCAGTTACGGCGGACTGCTGATTCATGCGAACAAAGAAGTGGCGCAAAAGGCGATACAACGGCGGATTGGGGAAAGCGAAGCCGACTATCTGACCTACTGCAGCATGTGCCGCGATCATTTTGCCAGCCAGGGAAAACGTGCGTATCATGTATTGGATCTTGTTTTTAATGACGGCGCGGATGAGCGGGCCGTAAAGATGGGGCCGGGCTATTCGCAGCGGCAGGAAAACCGGGAAAAGCTAAAAATCGCATTTTTGAAAGAGGTTTGGGGTGAAAGCGTGGAGGAAGCGCAAACGGAGGTTAAACTTATCATTCCGGAAAGTGTGAGCGCGGTCATGGAAGAACGAATGATTCTTGCTTCCGACGCGGCCAAGGTCATCGCGCATGCGGAAAGCAGCAAAGAGCGGCTTACCAATCAGGAAAGCGGAAATTTCATCGCGTATCGGCAACTGGGAGCGGTAACGTATTGGGTGGAATATGTTGTCGAAAACGATGCGTTTCTTGTGCGAAATGCGTATTGTCATAGAATCAATATTACGGAGTAGCGGAGGCGAGCGATGAGCAATCAGATTCTGCAAGCAGAGGCGAATATTGAATGCGACAAATGCAAAGTTAAGCTGACATTGGGAAGTGTAAAGCTGGATTATCTCGGCAGCAGCTTTCCGGTTGAACTGTACAAGTGTTCGCAGTGCGGTTTGGTTTATGTCCCGGAAGCGTTGGCGACCGGGAAGATGAAACAGGTAGAAGAGGCGCTGGAGGATAAATGATGCTGCAGCAACATCCGGGCGGATCTGCTTTGACAACAAGGCTGATCGACTGTTGTGCGTTTTCGCCAAATGCAATTGTTGTGGACGTCGGCTGCGGCAGCGGCGAAACGGTGGAATATTTGTGCGAGCGGCGCGGTCTTGACGCCTGCGGCGTCGATTCCGCAGAAAACCGTTTGGCAGAAGGGCGAAAGCGTGCGCCCCATTTGGCGCTGCTGCAGGGAAACGGCGAACGGCTGCCGTTTCCCGACGCTTCGCTGGACGGAGTCATCGCCGAGTGCAGCTTGTCGGTCATGGCAAATCCGGAAAAGGCGATTAAAGAGTTTCATCGCATCCTGCGCAGCGGCGGAACGCTTGGAATTACCGATGTATATGTCAGGCTTCAGGAAGAGACGCTGACCTGTTATTTGCCGGAAACGGGCGTCGATTTGCTGGCGATAGTCAGAGAGAATGGCTTTCGGATACGGGTCTTTGAAGATCAATCGCGCTGTTTGCGCGAATTTGTCGCCTCCTATATTATGCGCTACGGCGAAGCGGAGGCATTGCAACAATGTTTTCCCTGCTGCAGGATGCAAAGCGGGCAAGAAAAAAGAAAAATTGGCTATTTTTTACTGGCGGCTGAAAAATGAGAGACGGAAGGATGAATGATGATGGAAAATAAACCATGTCCGCGCTGCAATCAGGCGATGTTGGACAATGCTGCGCTCTATCAATGCTGCCGGTGCTTTACGGTGTATTGCAAACAATGTACGGATACGGAAGAGGGGCGAAAGTGCCCGAAGTGCAGGATGGGACAGCGATTGGTCCTGTCCGGCGGGAAATAGAAAAAAGGAGAGAAAGACGATGCAAGACGAACGAGACGATTTCCCCGAACAGATCGAAGCCGAGATGATCACAGTCGAGGTCATCGACAAGCATAGCGGGAAAAAATTCCGCCGCAGCCTGCCGATTCAGTATCTGGAAAACGGCAATGGCATCATCCTGTGCGGTGAAACTCTGGACGGCAAACCGGCGAATATCCATTTACTTTCGACCGCGGCGCTGTCACGGATCAGCGAACTGTTCGGCAAGGGGGCGGATCGCCCGCGCTGCAGCGAGCATTAAGCGAAGAAAGGCGGAACCGAGATGAATGAATTGTTCTTCAAGCTGGTCGAGTTATCGCAACAGGGCTTCTTATGCAGTCAAATCTTGCTGCTGCTCGGCCTCGAGGCGCAGGGCAAAGAAAATCCGGATTTGGTACGCGCGATGAACGGCTTGATCGGCGGAATGGGCTTCTGCGGCAAGACTTGCGGCGCTCTGACCGGCGGTGTTTGTCTGCTTGGCCTTTATGCCGGAAAGGGTTCGGCCGAAGAAATGGAAGACAGCCGTTTGCATGAGATGGTCAGAGAGTTTGTCGAATGGTTTGAACAGGAAGAGACGGCAAAATACGGCGGCACGGATTGCAATACGATCCTGGAAAATAATCCGGCGAACCGGAGCGCTCGTTGTCCCCAGTTGGTGCAGAATGTGTATGGAAAAGTAATGGCCATTTTGGCGACGAACGGCTATTCGCCTTCGGGTGAATACAGTAGTTAATGCGACGAGAAGGATGGGATAAGCGTGAAAAAGTTTTATCAGGAAGCGGTTCGCTTGCTGTCAGCCGGTGAAAGCATAGTTTTGGCTACGATCGTGCATAGTTCCGGTTCGTCGCCGCGCTCAGCCGGAGCCAAGATGATCGTGCGCTTTGACGGCTCCATCATCGGTACGGTCGGCGGCGGCCGCTTGGAGGCGGAGACGATACGCCTTGCCAAGGAGGTCTATGCGACCCGTTTGCCTGTCATTCAGCCTTTCGATCTTACGGGGAATGACTCGGCCGGATTAGGTATGATCTGCGGCGGGGCGGGAAAAATGATCATCGATTACGTCAGCGCAGAAGGCGGCGTGAATCAACAAGTCTATGAAGCGCTTCTTTCAACACTGGAACATGCGCAGAAAGCATGGCTGATTACTGAACTGACGCAGGATGCGGAGCGGGTGCGGCGCAGGCAGCAGTGTCTGGTGCTTAAGGATGGTACGATTATCGGTGATTTTCAATGCGAACAGAAATTTTTGAAGCGTCTGTCGGCGGCCCCGGCGTCGATAGCGATCCATACCGATGCCAGGGATGGACGACTGTATATCATGGAACCGATCCGTCCGGCCGGTACGGTGTACTTGTTTGGCGCAGGTCACGTTTCGCAGCAGGTGGCGCGTTTGACCAGTATGGTCGGTTTTCAAACGGTGGTGTTGGATGACAGAGCCGATTTTGCCAATCAGGAACGTTTTCCGGAGGCGGAAGTCCGACTGATCGAGGAATTTGAGGAACTGCCGGAGTTAGGCATCGGCAGTGATAGTTATCTTGTCATCGTGACCAGAGGCCACTTGCATGACGGCAGCGTGCTGGAACAGGCGCTGGGAACGAAGGCCGCCTATATTGGCATGATCGGCAGCAAGAAGAAGCGGAGCGCTTTGTATGGTGCGCTGGAGAAAAAAGGCTTCAGCGCCGAGCAACTCAATCGCGTATACTCGCCGATCGGTATCGACATCTACGCGGAAACGCCGGAAGAAATCGCAGTGAGCATTGTGGCCGAACTGATCAAGGCCAGAGCGGAGCGTGAGAGATGCGTAGCGGCGAAAAAATAGCCGGATTGATTGTGGCTGGAGGATACTCTTCGCGCATGGGCGTCTTTAAGCCGTTACTGCCGCTGGGCGAAAAAACGGTGATTGAGACGGCTGTCGACAGTCTGCGACGCGCCGGCATCAAAGACATCCGGGTCGTGACGGGGCATAACGCGGCAGAATTGTCTCCCGTACTGGAGCGGCTGAGCGTCAAGGTCATTGAAAATACTTCTTATGCAGATGGCATGTTTTCTTCCGTACGCGCAGGCGTGTCAAGTTTGGCGGGAGAGGCGGAGGCTTTTTTCCTTTTGCCCGGCGATACGCCGCTGATCCGGCGGCACAGTGTGAAGGACATCCTACAGGTTTACCGGAAGACCGGCGCAGCCGTTGTCTATCCGGTTTTCGCCGCTGAACGGGGGCATCCGCCGCTAATTAGCGCGCAGTGCTTTGCGCGGATTCTTGCGCATGATGGAACGGGCGGCTTAAGGAACGTTCTGACTCAATTTGACGCGACGGCCCGGGAAGTCGACGTTGCGGATCAGGGCATCCTGATGGATGTGGATACGCAGGAGGATTACCGGAAGCTGGTCGAATATCACCGGCGACGCCAGATTCCGACGCCTGCCGAATGTGACGCCATGCTGAAGAAATACCAGGAAGACGGCGGTGTGGCGCGACATGGACGCGCCGTGGCCGCTGTCGGTTGCAGTTTAGCGGAGTCGCTCAATCAGACCGGACTGCAGCTGGATCTTGAACTGGTTGCGGCGGGGGCTCTTGTTCACGATGTGGCGAAAGGAAAGCGAAATCACTCGAAGCGCGGCGGAAAACTGGCTGCGTGTTGGGGATTTTCTGCGTTATCCGGCATCATCGCCTCGCATATGGATATGGAATTTAGTGCGGACGGCATAATTGACGAGACGGCGATTGTTTTTCTCGCGGACAAATTGGTGCAGGACGATCGACGGGTGAATTTTTTGGAGCGTTTCCGACCGGCCTTGGATCGTTTTTCCGGAAACCAGGAAGTGCTGGCTTCCATCCGCCGCAAAATAGAGACGGCGGAAGCAATCGGCGCAAAAACGCTGCAGCGTTTAGGCCTGCAGAGTTTTGATGAATTGCAAGTATAAGGAAGGGAGGGGGAGCGTAATGAAATTTGCATACCTGAACAATGCGGCGACTTCCTGGCCGAAGCCTCTACAGGTCAGTGAAGCGGTGGCCGCCTGCATCCAACAAGTCCCTTGCCATAGCGGGCGCGCTGCTTTTGACCGAGCGGATGCAGCTGGAACGTGCCGCACCTTGCTGGCCGAATTGCTTCAAGTGACCGATGAGCGGCAAATCGTCTTTGCGCCAAACGCGACCCATGCCTTAAATGTCGCACTGCATGGTTTGCGTTGGCAGAGCGGCGCGAACGTAGTCACGTCGGCTGCGGAACACAATTCGGTGCTGCGCCCGCTGCATTATCTGGCCAAAACGAAAGGGCTGCAAATTCGGATCGTTCCCGTCGATCATTCAGGACGGATCGTCGTGGAAGAATGGGCGGCTGCCATAAAAAAATACCGGCCGCAGCTCGCCGTTTTTATGCATGCTTCGAATGTGACCGGTGCGGTCAACGATGCGGCGCTGCTCGCGAAGCTGGCCAAAGAGGCTGGAGCCGTCACGCTGCTCGATGCGTCGCAGAGTATGGGCATCATCCCCGTTTTTCCCGAACAGTGGAAAATCGATTTAGTGGCCTTTACTGGACACAAGTATCTACTAGGGCCGACCGGAACGGGCGGGCTATATATAGCGCCTCATATGACGGCGGAACTGGAACCGGTCTGGGTCGGAGGAACCGGAATTCAAAGCGAACTGGATGAAATGCCGTCCATGATGCCGACGCATTTCGAAGCCGGAACGCCGAATGATTGCGCCTTTGCCGGTTTGGCGGCTGCGTTGGCTTGGCGCAGCGAACATCCGCTGGAAGAAAAGGGACTACATTCTTTGACGGAACGGTTGTGTAGCGGATTAAAAGAGCTGGGGGCGAATGTGATTGACGTTGAGGCGCCGAGGACGCCGGTTGTTTCCTTCACGTTGGAGAACTGGGCTGTGGAAGAGGTGGGCGAGATACTGCAAAAAAGTTTTGGCATTGTCAGTCGCACAGGGCTTCACTGCGCGCCGCGCACTCATGCTTTTTTGGCGACAGCGCCGTCAGGCACTGTGCGTCTCAGTCTGTCGCGCTTCACGACGGAGCAGGAAATTGAAGATTGCCTTAGCGCAATAGGAGCGATGCTGCGTGAGACAGATTGAGTGCAGGAAAGTGGAAAACTGTTTCGCCGGCAATCATATCTATGAGTATCGCCTAAGAGTAAGATTGATCGAAGCCTTCATCCTCGCCCTTGGCGCCGTCGGTACCTTGACCTTCCACCGGAATTTCCCCCGGCCTTTTTTCAAAGTCGTTCTTGCGGACGGCGCAACGGTGAAAGGAGTCTTGAACGATACTGTTATGAAAGTGCAATATACTGACGACGATCCGAAAACGAGCAAGGCGCAATTTGAAACCATATTGGAAGAACTGCTGGAGCGGCAAAGCAAAGAGATGGAGTGAACGCTGCGCATGAATGACAACGAATTAAAAACGCAAGAGACATGGCTGTCCGCGACGCAAAGCGTATGCCCGGAATGTCTGCAACGAATTCCGGCGCAGCGCGTGCGAAGAGGCGAACGCGTAATTTTGAAAAAATGTTGTCCGGAACACGGCGAAGCGGAAGTCTGCATCTGGCATGGACAGCCGGATTATCAGGAATGGATCAATTTGCAACCGCCGACGTCGCCGAGCGCTTCTGCGCCAGGAACGGAGGCGGGTTGCCCCTTTGACTGCGGTTTGTGTCCGAAACATCGCCAGCAAACCTGCTGCGTACTCCTGGAAGTGACAAAATGCTGCAATCTGCGCTGTCCGGTCTGCTTTGCCTCGGCTTCAGCCGATAGCAACGAGGATCCGAAGCTTGACGTGATTGAAGGTTGGTACCGCATGCTCATGCAGAGCGGCGGGCCTTATAACATCCAGTTATCAGGCGGTGAGCCAACGCTGCGCGATGATCTGCCGGAAATTATTTCGTTGGGCAAAGAGCTGGGCTTTACCTTCTTTCAAGTCAATACGAACGGCCTTCGCCTGGCAAGCGACGCTTCGTATGTCGCAAGATTGAAAGCGGCCGGGCTGAACTGCGTCTTCTTGCAGTTTGACGGATTGGATGATCAGGTGTATGCGAAGCTGCGCGGCCAGGCACTGCTGGAAAGAAAAAAACAAGTGATCGAAGCCTGCGCTCGCCATGAACTCGGCGTCGTATTGGTCGTGACGCTGAAGCCCGGTGTCAATGACGCGCAGATTGGCGCGATCTTGCATTTCGCGGTCGAAAATATGCCGGTCGTGCGCGGCGTACATTTTCAACCGATCAGTTATTTCGGACGTTATCCGAAAGAACCGCAAGAGAAGGATCGGATAACGATCCCGCAGCTGCTGCGTGAAATTGAAAAACAGACGGCGGGACGGATGCAAGCCGCGCATTTCAGACCGCCCGGCGGCGAACATGCGCATTGCTCGTTTCATGGAGATTTCATGTTGCTGCCGGACGGGGAATTAAAGCCTCTGCTCCAGGAAGGCGGCGCTTGCTGCAGCGCGAAAGCTCCGCTTGAAACGGCGAAACGTTCGCGGCAATTTGTCGCCCGCCAGTGGTCCGCTGCGCAGCCTGCCAAAGCGGCTTGCGAAAAAGAACAGACGAGACTCGCTGCCGGAAATCTGGACAGCCTTGATGAATTCCTGGCGCGACTGAACACGTATAAACTGGCCGTATCCGGCATGGCTTTTCAGGATGCCTGGACGCTCGATCTGGAGCGGTTGCAGCAATGTTTTATTCACGTCGTCGCCCCCGACGGGCGCTTGGTTCCTTTTTGCGCATACAACCTTACCGACCGGCATGGCCGCGCTTTGCACAGGAGGAACGGATGATGGAAAAAGCAATTCTTACACCGTTGGAACATTGGATTGAGGAAAAAATCGGCTTGGCAGACGGATTGTCGCGCGAAGCCATCGCAGCTTATCAGCTGGAAATGCTGAACGTGACGCTTGACCGCGTCCTGCGCTACAGTCCGTTTTACCGGCAGCATTTGGCGCAGGCCGGTTTGAAAGCGATCTATCGATTGGACGACATGGCGGCCTATCCGTTTACAACGGCGGATGACGTCAGGCGCTATGCGGCGCAAATGCTCTGCGTCTCGCAAAGTGAGATTAATCGGGTCGTTACCCTGCATACGTCAGGGACGACCGGCGATCCGAAGCGGCTCTATTTCAGCCGCGCCGATCAGGAACTGACGATTGATTTTTTTCGTTGCGGCATGTCGACCTTGACCAAGGCGGGCGATAAAGTATTGATCCTGCTGCCGGGCGAACGGCCGGGCAGCGTTGGCGACTTGCTGGCAAAGGCTCTGGAACGCAGCGGCGTTCTGTCCGTCCTTTATGGTCTCGTTGCGCAGCCGCTGCAGGCCGTCGAAGTCATGCGCCGGGAAGAGGCGACGTGTCTGGTCGGCGTTCCGGTGCAGGTGCTGGCGATGGCCCGCTGCTGGGAACAGCAGGGCGGCAACGGCTGGCGACCGCAGCAGATTCTCCTGAGTACCGATCATGTGCCGCAGATCGTTGCGCAGGAGTTGAAGCGGATTTGGCATTGTGAGGTCTACGCCCATTACGGCATGACGGAAATGGGCTTGGGCGGCGGCATCGAATGTGCGGCACAAAGCGGCTACCATCTGCGCGAAGCCGATCTGTATTTTGAAATCATCGATCCTTTTTCGCTGCGACCCGTACCGGATGGCGAATATGGTGAGCTGGTCTTTACGACGCTGACAAGGCAGGGGATGCCGCTAATACGTTACCGAACCGGCGACTTGTCGCGCTTTATTATTGAACCCTGCCCGTGCGGCAGTAAGTTGCGCCGTTTGGAGCGGGTCAGAAGCAGAATCGATGGAATCGCTTCTTTGACGAATACGCATGAAATTACAATGGCCGATCTGGATGAAGCGTTGTTTGCCTTGCCGGAAGTGGTCGATTTCAGCGCACAGCTGACGGATAAGGGCATGATGCTGTTGAAACTGGTTGTGACCATTAGACCGGACGCTGTTTCGTTTGATGAGCGTATAGTGCTGCGTTCGCTCCGGCAACTCGATCCGATTCGTTCGACGGAGCAGGAGGGGAACCTGTCTCTTGCGGTGGAAATTATCCGTCAGTGGTCGATTGCCTTTGGCAAAAGGTCGATTGCTGTTGCAAAGGAGCGTGCGTGTGGTGCGTTTGAATAAAGAAGAACGGCGTATCTATCTGCTGCGCCACGGCAGCATTGAAAAACCGGATTGCGAGCGGCGCTATATCGGACAGCTTGATCTGCCTCTTTCGGCGGATGGGGTGCACGAAGCCTGCTTGTTGGAGGCTGCTTTTCGCGGCAAAACCATTTCCGCTATGTTTTGCAGCGATCTGATCCGTTCGATTGCCACAGCGAAAATTATTTGCCGCAAACTGACCGGGAATATCTTCATCCGTCCCGATTTAAAAGAGATCGGCATGGGCGAATGGGAAGGGAAAACGTTCAAAGAAGTTGCGCAAACGTATCCGGACGAATACGCGAAACGGGGAAGCCGGATCGCGGACTACCGGATTCCGGGCGCGGAAAGTTTCGCGGAGTGCGGCGCGCGGGTCAGTGCGGCCTTCAAAGAAATAACGGCGATGACGCAGGGGGATATCCTGATTGTCGGCCATGCGGGCGTCAACCGCCTGCTGCTCACGCAGCTCCTCGGCATGCCGCTCGAAAATATGTTCCGTCTCGGTCAGGACTATGCCTGCGTCAATATTCTGGCGGGCGAGAATGGGAATTATCGCGTGATGTTGCTGAATGGTAAAGGTGTTGGTTGAAGGTTTAATGCATGACCAGCAAATGATTTTAGCGAAGAGAGGAATTGATCTCTTAGCGGCGAAGTAATTTCATTCAAAGTGTCGATGACGTCAATATCCTTTGTGCAATTAGAAGTGTAGGAGGATAGATATGGATAAGAAGAACGGTTGCGGATGCAGTTCTCTTAATCAAATGAAATCCTGTTGCGACGAGGATACGCGAAGTGCAGAAAAAAACAGGCAGTTGTTGTTGGAGTTTTTCTACATCGATCTTACTACTTGTGAACGTTGCATGAAGACGGAAGAAATCTTGACAGCCGCCATTGCGGCAGTAGCGCCGGTCTTGCGAATGAGCGGCTTTGCTCTTGAAATAAAAAAAACGCTGGTGTCGACGGAAGAGCAGGCTCGCGATCTTTGCCTGCTAAGTTCGCCAACCATCCGACTTAACGGACAGGATCTTCAAATGGATGTTCGGGAAAGTCAATGCGCAGCGTGCGGCTCGATTTGCGGCGAGGAGATCGATTGCCGGGTTTGGGTTTGGCGCGGTGAAGAATACGCAGTACCGCCGAAGCAGATGCTTGTCGATGGGATTTTACGTGCGGTCTACGGCGATAAACACATTGAAGGGGAAACGTTATTTCAAGATCTGCCTTTGAATTTAAAAAAGTTTTTTGCGGCAAAGAAAGATAAAGAGAACACTTGAAGGCGTCTTAGTATTTCGCCAATAAAGGTAAGCATGCGAAAGAAATTTGACAAATGCTTCAAATCTGTATATGATTGAAATCAAATATAAGAATACGCCCCCAAAATGAATTGCGTCAGAGGCAGGTGTTGGTGGATTGAATTTGACAAAAATAATGAAAGCCTTGAGCGATGAAACGCGGTTAAGCATCGTTAATCTTTTGCGTGTGGAAAGTTTGTGCGTTTGCGAAATTGAAGCCGTGTTGCAAAACAGCCAGTCGAATGTATCGCGGCATCTTGCAAAACTGCGTGAAGCAGAAATTATTATCAGCGATAAGCGCGCGCAATGGGTATATTACGAAATTAACCAGGAGCTGTTGGCGGCGCAGCCTTTTCTTAAAACATTAGTCGAGGTAGACTTGGCGAATAATCCTCGCTATCAAGCGGAAATTGCAAAACTCCGTCAATATCGCGAGACAAATGGCGTATGCCAGCCGTTACCGTAGACGAAATGTGTGGTTTAATGGGCTGTTGCCATGTAAAGAAAGTGAAGATAAGGAGAGAATGAAATGAGCAAGATTGAAATTTATGATCCGGCGATGTGTTGCGCTACAGGTTTGTGCGGTCCGAGCATTGATACGGAACTGTTGCGGGTGACGACGGTGATAAATGCACTGACCACTAAAGGCGTTCAGGTGGTTCGCTATGGTCTGTCCAGTGAACCGCAGGCGTTTGTCGATAATAAAATGGTTAATGAATATTTGATGAAAGAGGAAGTCGATGTACTGCCGATCACCGTTGTGGACGGACAGGTCGTGAAGACGAAAACATATCCTAGTGATGCGGAATTTGCTCAATGGGCCGGCGTGGCAATCGAAGAGATTGCTCCGGCTAAAAAAGAAAGCGGCGGTTGCTGCTGCCCGAGCGGCTGCTGCTAAGGACAGGAACGGCAATCGCACGGAATAAGATGGATGCGTCAAACAGACGCAGGCCATCTTATTTTTTTTTGCAGGAAGAAAAAAAGAAATATAGATGCAAAAACTAATAGTTGCAATATACAACTAATCGAGGTATTCTATAGACAAGAAAAAAAGGAGGCAAATTGCAGCGATGGAAAATGAAGAGCAAATGGGAGCCCGACGCTTGCGTGAGGGAACACGGCAATTGGTAAGAGGACTGGGGGTTTTAGAAAAAAGTGAGGCAGGTTGCTGCGAACTGAGTTTGGGACAGTGTCATGCGATTATCGAAATTGGCCGCAGTGGCGAAATGTCGCTGATGCAACTGGCGCTTGTCTTAAATCTCGATAAGAGTACGGTCAGTCGCCTAGTGGACAAACTGGTGCAGGAAGGACTGATCGACCGGCAGGAAAATAGCGCGGATCGTCGCTATAGTTCATTGATCCTTACGGAAGCGGGACGGGCCGTGTTTCAAAGCGTAGAAACAAAAATGGGCGATCATTTTATGGAAGTGCTGGCTGCTCTGCCGCAGGAAAAAAGAATGCAGATCGTAGAAAGCATTGAACTTCTCGGCAATGCCGTTTCGACGATTCGCAATCGGGAGACAAAGAATAAACGCGAGGTGAGATAAAAATGAAAACGGAAAGCGATTTTCAAATCCGTCCGGCAACGACTGCTGATACGGAACGGATTGTTCAATTATTGAACGCGAATGACTTGCCGAGTTGCGGTCTGCAAGGTGGTTCACAACAGTTCTGGCTTGCCGTGAAGAAAGGGGAAGCGGTTGGGGTGATTGGCTTAGGGCGAAATGGAAAACGAGGGCTATTGCGTTCGCTGGCGGTGGCGAAAGCGTACCGAAATAACGGCATTGCAAAAGCGCTGCTAGAAGAGGCTCTTTTTAATGCGAGGCAGGCAAAGATAGAGGAAATCTATCTGCTTACCGGTACTGCGAAAGATTATTTTCTGCGCAAGGGATTTAGCCTGACGGATCGAGCGTCTTTGCCGCCGATGCTATTGCAAGACGCCGGGATGGAAAATGCATGCTCGGCCTGCAGCGATTGTCTATATCGCAGCTTGCTTGAGGAAGAAAAGGAATAAAAAACGTCAAGTAAGGAGGTATGAGGCATGATAAAGGTGAGAGACGCCGAAAGCGGCGATGTGGCAAAAATTGCGGAAATTTATAACCAGGGAATCGAAGATCGGCAAGCCACAATGGAAACAAGGCTGCGCAGCGAAGCGGATATGAAGGAATGGCTTGCCGCGCGCGGCGCGCGCTATCGCGTCTTGGTAGCGGAACAAGAGGGCGCTGTCGTGGGCTGGGCTTCGTTGAATCCGTTCAGTGCGCGCGACTGTTATGCCGGTGTGGCGGATCTGTCGATTTACATTCAGCGCGAGCGTCGAGGCGTCGGGCTGGGGAAACTGTTATTGGAAGCGATACTGCGTTTAGCCTGCGAACTGGAATTCCACAAGGTCGTGCTGAGCGCGCTGAAGCGCAACGAAGCCGGCCAGAGTCTGTATCGAGCGATGCAGTTCAGGGAGGTGGGCGTATACCAGCGCCAGGGGAAGCTGGACGGCGAGTGGCAGGATGTATTGCTGATGGAAAAACTTTTGTGAAAATGAAACGTGTAAGGAAAAGAGGCGATCATTGTGTTTGAAGAATTTGCAAACCTGGTTGTGTACGGTTGGCTGGGCATGGCAAAAGAGGATCATTTGGCGGCTGCGCTGCAGTTTTTTATTTACGATACGCCGAAAATACTGGTTTGGCTTAGTTGTGCGATCTTTATCATTTCAGTTCTCCGCTCGTACATTTCACCGCTCAAGGTAAAAGAACTGCTGGGCAGACAGCGAACGTTGACAGGCCATATTACAGCCGGACTGATTGGCGTAGCCACGCCGTTTTGCTCCTGCTCGGCGGTGCCTCTCTTTATCGGTTTGATAGAGGCGGGCGTTCCGCTTGGGGTAACGTTTTCGTTCCTGGTCGCATCGCCCATGGTCAATGACGTCGCAGTGATCATGCTGTGGAGCCTATTTGGCTGGAAAGTCGCCCTGATGTATGTGACAAGCGGCTTTATCATCGCCGTCCTGTGCGGCATCCTTATCGGCAAACTGGGAATGGAACGTTTGTTGGAAGAAGATGTCCAGCTAACGAGTTGCAAGAAGCAGGTGGAAAGGCTTACGCTGACGTTTTATCAAAGGTGCAAAGAAGCGTTGCAGTTTACGCTTAGCTTATTGCGTCAGATCACGCCGTATATCCTGGTCGCGCTCAGTATCGGCGGTTTTATTCATGGCTATGTGCCGGAAGATTTTTTAGTCGCCTATGCCGGAAGAGAGAATGTGTTGGCAGTGCCGCTTGTCGTCGGCATCGGGATTCCGCTATACAACAGTGCGTCAGGGATGGTGCCGATCATCTATGCGTTGATGGAAAAAGGGCTTCCGGTCGGTACGGTGCTGGCGTTTATGATGGCGGTCTCGGCGATCAGTTTTCCCGAAATGATCATCTTGCGCAAAGTCATGAAGACGCAATTGATCATGCTGTTCGCAGGAATTCTGACCGTATCCATTATCGTGACGGGCTATCTGTTTAATATGCTTGCGTATTAGTAAAATTGGAAGCGTCATTTGACTCGCAAAAGAAGATGCCATATACTGTTTCTGTACCGACTGGTTGGTATAGAAAATAGCGGAGATGATGGCGTGGCGGAGCGACGACAGGAGATTATTGAAAGTGCAGTGGAAAGTCTGCATTCAAAAGGATATGCAAGCACTTCGCTGCAGGGTATTTTGCAGGCGGCGCAAATCGGCAAAGGGCAGTTTTATCATTATTTCTCTTCCAAACAGGAGTTGGGGCTGGCGATTGTCGACTATTGTTTTGAAAAATGGAACCAGCGTGTAGTGTGCGGCATTTTTACTGCGGAAATGACGGCTAAGGACAAAATCAGAAAGATGCTGGAAGGCGCGCTTTGCAATCAAAAGGCGGACGGCGGTAAATGCGGCTGTTTTTTCGGCAATTTGGCGCTCGAGCTCAGTGAACATGATGAACTGTTTCGGCAAAAATTAAATCGGATGTTTGAAGTATGGATCAGTCACTTGAAAATAATTCTGGATGAAATCAGAGAAGAGGAAGAACTGCCGCTTCCGATGGAGAGCGGAAAATTAGCGCAGTCCATTGTGGCGATGCTCGAAGGCGGTATTATGCTGATGAAAAACAGGCAGGACGTTCAAACGCTGGCTGATATTGCCGACGTGATAAAAAAAATGGTCAATATTGCGGATGAAGGGAGAGAGGATGTTGCGTAAATATGTTTGGGGCATTGTACTCATTATTGCATTGCTCATTGGCGGATACAGTTTGTTCGGCACGAATAAGACCGCGGAAAAGATGCCTGAAAAGCAACAAACGACGAGCGAAACGGGCGTGACCGTCGGCAAAGTCGCTCCTTCGTTTACGCTGGATAGTCTGGAAGGCAAAAAGACGCCGATCGGTGAAGTCGGCAAGGTCTATGTCTTGAATTTTTGGGCCAGTTGGTGTCCGCCCTGCCGTGAAGAATTTCCGGAACTGGTTGCGTTTGCGCATAAATATCAGGGCAAGGTTGAATTTCAGGCGATTAATTTGCAGGAATCCGAAAAGAAAGTGGACGACTTTCTGCGTCAGGGCGGCTATGCGTTGCCAGTGCTTTTGGATAAGGATGGTACGGTTGCCCAACGTTATAAGATTACGGCGATTCCGACTACCCTCGTGATTGATGGCAAAGGCATCATCCGCTATCGTAAAAGCGGCGAGGTTACGCTGGCTGAATTGGAATCAGTTATCAAAGGATGGTAGGTGGAAAAATGGAGTTGGGAAATATCAGTCTGATCGGCGTTTTTTTGGCAGGGCTGCTCTCCTTTGTTTCACCGTGCGTATTGCCGATGCTGCCGACTTTTTCTGCGGTGCTGGCCGGTTCGGTTGACGGAGAGGATGAACGTTCCTGGAAGATATACGTCAATGCACTGTGCTTTTTGGCCGGCTTTACGGTCGTATTTATTTTGATGGGAGCTACCGCATCGCTGCTCGGCGAATGGTTTTTTGAGTATCAGTTGGAAATTCAAAAGATAGGCGCGTTAGTCATCATCGTAATGGGGCTGACGTTGTCGGGCGTTATTCGCATTGGCCTGCTGGAGCGGGAGTACCGGCCGCTGCTGTCCCGGGCGTTTCAGGGACCGTTCGGCGCATTCCTTTTGGGCGTTTCGTTTACGGTCGGCTGGACGCCCTGCACAGGGCCGATTCTTGCGGCGATTCTCGTTTATGCGAGCGGTTCGGCTACGGTCGGCATTGGCGCGGCGCTGCTTTTCGTTTATGCGCTGGGCTTTTCCATCCCGTTTTTTCTCTTGGTCGTTGTCTTGCGGCGTTATTTGTTTCGACTGCGCGCTGTCTATCAATATTTGCCGCAGATACAACGCGCAGCCGGTTATCTGCTGATTCTGCTGGGTTTGTTGATTTGGCTGGACTGGCTGGGGAAAGGGATCGGAATCATCTGGTCCTTATTTGCATAAAGGAGAAATGTGTATGTGTAAATCACGCTGGATGACGGGTTTGCTTCTTTTCACGTTTTTGCTTGGCTTTGCGTTTATCGATAAAGCTGCCGCCGAGGAAACGGGCGTAACGGTCGGCAAGAGTATACCGCTATTTAACGCCAGTGATTTGAACGGGCAGAGCGTCCAAGTCGGCATGCCAGGCAAACCGTATGTCTTGAATTTCTGGGCTACCTGGTGTCCGCCCTGCCGGGAAGAGTTGCCTGAACTGAATCAATTTGCCAAACAGTATTCGGCGAATGTTGAATTCAAGGCGATTAATATTCAGGAATCCGGCGATGCCGTCGGCGCATTTTTAAGCAATAACGGCTATGATTTTCCGGTATTGCTCGATGCGGAAGGCAACATTGCCCGTGATTTTAGGATACGTTCCGTGCCTACGACGCTCGTCGTCGACGCGCAGGGCGTAATCCGTTATCGCAAAACGGGAACGGTGACGATGGCTGAGTTGGAAAACGTACTGAGCGGACTATAGAAATTACGCGCACGGCAACTTTTTTTTCGTTTGGTATATGTTTTTTGCAGAATACCTGATAAAATCAAAATAAAATGCGAATTAGGAGAGAGACACGTGCAACATCAATATAAACAAGAAATGCAAATGCAATTGAATGACAAACCTGTGGTTAAAGGTGACAATAAACTATACCGGGTGCAAAATCCGATGCGCAGCGAATTGTCCTTGACGATATTTGTTCTGTTGAAGGGCTATATTTTGCGCGGCATTAAGAAAACAACGAAAGCGCATCCGAAGATCAACATTCTCTTCGGTAAAGTCGGCGGATCGTGGTGGAAACCGGAATATCGCATCGTCATCGGCGGTAAGACGAAAAATGAAGTGCAGGCGGCTGCGATGATGCTGCAGAAGAACCTAAACGGCGGAAAAACAAAGAAATAATTTCGACAAGCAAATAAGAGCACTGCAAGGCGATGGCCCTGCAGTGCTCTTTTAAATGAACGGTGATACGAAGTGCTGAGAGAGTATGGCCAAGCTTAAAAAGCGGGCAGTTGTTTCTTCCAGTACTGCAAATCTACGGCGCTTAGCGGCAGTTCGATTGGCGAAGCGCTGTCGGCGTATTTAAAGGAAACGCTTACGGTTTGAGCCTGCGCAATGGCCGCAAGAACGGGGCGCGGGAAAGCGACGAATAAAGTATTGGTGTGCTGCAGCGATTTTCCGCTTGCTAAGCCGTCGGGAGAATAGCTTGGCGGCCTCGCGGAAATCGACACGGCAGTAAGCGTATAGGATTGACCGTCGACCGTGATGCGGAAAAAGCTTTCCAGCGGCGGGGCGGCGTAACGGAAATCGACGATCGATAAGGTGGCGCCGGTAATCTGATTTGTTTGCGGTTCGAGGACGCTGCGAAAATCAATGTTGCAGTAGGCCGATAAGTTTGCGGCGCTGCGCTGATCGTAGGCTAAAGTACTGTGATAGGCGTACGCGGCAAGGGATGCGACGAGGAAAAAGATGAACAGCATGCTTTTTTTCATGATGGCTCCTTTAAAATTGTTTTTCGGTCTTTTAATGGTACAGGAGATTGAGTGTTTTGTCGAATGGAACCTGTTTCGTTTAAAAAGAGAGCACTGTTTTTTGAAATGTAGCGGAAATTTTTTGCTGCGTAAGGTATAATACTTAAAAGAAAATGATGAAAGTTGACGCGGAGGAGCAACCACAGATGAATAAACCGATTGTAATTGGCATTGCGGGGGGAACCGGATCCGGAAAGAGCACGGTGGCCAATGAAATTTATAATGCGCTGCCGAAAGAGAGCATCGTCAAGATTGAACAGGACAGTTATTACAAGGATCAAAGCGCGCTGTCGTTTGAAGAAAGAATCAAGACGAATTACGACCATCCGGATGCGTTTGATACGGATCTATTGCTAAGTCACTTACAGGCTTTGATCAGCGGCAAGTCGATCGAAAAGCCGATTTACGATTTTGAAATACATAATCGCAAACCTGAAACGGTCAGCGTGTCGTCAAAAGACATCATCATTTTAGAGGGAATCTTGATACTGGTCGAACCGGAAATCAGAAACATGCTTGATATCAAGCTGTTCGTCGACACCGACGCAGACGTCCGCATTGTGAGACGGCTGCAGCGCGATATAAAAGAGCGCGGCAGAACGATCGACTCGGTCATCGAGCAATATTTGAATGTGGTAAGACCGATGCATCTGCAATTTGTCGAGCCGACAAAACGCTATGCTGACATTATCATACCCGAAGGCGGCTACAATAAAGTGGCCATCGATATCATGGCCGTAAAGGTGAATGAAATCGTAAACAGCAAGAAAAAACTGCGGCGCGAGGCGAATCTGGCGCGCGCATAGCAAAAGCATGCAGACCAAGGTAATCGCCGCGTTTTTTTTGCGCGAGCGTCATGCGACGATGGTCTGTGAGTGGGAAATGAAAACACGCCTCAACTGCTGTTGGGGCGTGTTCGTTTTTCAATCGAGGATGGGCAAAGAGAAACAAATGGTACAGCCTTGTTGTGCGGCTTCATCGACCCAGATTTTGCCGCCATGTGCGATGACGATTTCCTTGGAGATGGCCAAGCCGAGACCGCTATGTTCCGAAGCGGCGCTCTGCGATTCGTTGCCCCGGTAGAAACGTTCAAAAATATTGGCGATGTGTTCGGACGGAATTCCCGGCCCGTCATCGCTTACCGACAGCAGTGCCATCGATTTGCCGTCGGGGAATGCTTCGCCTTCCGGATTGAGAGCCGTAAGTGAGCAACGAATGACGATGGAGCCTTGTTTGCTGACGTAGCGCGTCGCATTGGCGATCAGGTTCGCAAAGACCTGATCGAGGCGATCTTCATCGACCGATACGAAAATGTCGGCTGCAATGGAAATGTCGCAGTGGAAGCGGATTGCGGCGTTTTGCACATCGGAGAGGTATTTTTCATACACTTTTTCAATCAGCGGCGCGAGCGGCAGGCGTGCCATGCGAAAGCGATCGGATTGCGATTCGATCCGGGCCAGCTCAAAGAGATCCTGGATCAGGCGGTTGAAGCCGAGCATCTTGGCATGGATGCGTTTCAGGTAGGTTCGTTGCTGTTCGGGCGAATCGATGATCTCTTCTAACAACAGTTCAGAATGCCCCAGAACGGAACTGACCGGCGTACGCAAATCATGCGAAATATTGGCCAGCAGACGGCGGCGTGATTCTTCCATCAGCTTAAGCTGCGCGTGCGCGAGGTGGCGTTCGGTGGTATCGTGCCAGATAATCACCGTGCCGAGAAAACGGCCGCCCGGATCGCTCAGCGGCGCGCTCTGCAGTGTGTAGTAGCGATCGCCGTCGGCGCGCTCATAGAGCGTTTCCTGCTCCGTCACGTTACGCTGTAATGCGATCTCATTTAGTGCCGGCCAAACTGAGAAGATTTCGGTTGCAGGACGCCCGACGGCTTCGCCTGACGCTATCGACAATGTTGCTGCCGCAGCCGGATTCAATTCATAGATGTAACCCTGGTAATCGACCACGACGAAGCCGTCGCTCATTGCAGTGATTACGGCGTCTTTTGCAACCGGTACAAGCGTAAAGACGCGCAGATACAAGAGCGCCCAGAACCAGATCAAGCTTGCCAACAGAAAACCAATTGGCAGGAGTAACTTAAAATCAGACGACTGGTTGGTTAAGTTTGCACTGACGCTGAGAACCTGACCGGCAACGCTGAAGAGCGGGGCAAGCGCGACGGCGATCGCCTGCCAACGACGCAAACCGGAGGACTGCCTGATCCAGCGCAAATTGAAATAGTAACAGAATAGAACCAGCAAATAGCTGTAGCCAAGTATCATCCAATGCAGAGGCGTACCCGTGTCCAGCCAGCCATGCCATTCGTTGCTGAAGACCAGCAGCGAAAAGAGAATCGGCAGCGCAACAAGCGACGCAAACCGGCGTCGGGTGAGCCAGGCGTCTTGGCCGGAAATTTGCAGAACCAGCACCAGCCAGGCAGGGACGAGGGCGATGCCGGCGGTCCAGGATACCTTGTTCCAGAAAGACTGCCAGAACGGACTGGAACTTTCCGAAATGATCACTGCGCCGGTCAGCCAGAGGACGCGAAGTACTGTGGTGAGCATGAATGTCGCTACGCCGGGCACGCGGCGATAGTGCCAGAGATAGGCGACCAAGGCGGTCAGCGCTATGATGACGAATAAATGAATTCCGATGCTTGGCAAGTGCGGATAGGATATAGGCATGAAAAAAGATCCTCCAGTCAGCTTCGCGTATTATCAGATACGTTCTGGAAAGTTTTTTTATTTCCTGTCGGGAAACGGTGCGCGCTCTCTTTAAAATTGAAAAGCGAAAGAACAACGATTCCGCTGCAGGAAGGGAACGGAAACGAATTGCAGAATAGTATAAGAATCAGGCGGCGATGCCTTACCGTTTTGCCGCACTGCACGGAAAAGGAGGATGTGTGGTGCCTATCATCGAGTTAACGATCGGGCCTTTGAAAGCCGGGAAAAAAGCCGAATTGATCGAGGAATTGACGAAGACGGCTGCGACGATCACAAAAATTCCGCCGGATGCGTTTATTGTGGTGCTCAAAGAAATGGCTGATGAGAATATCGGCGTCGGCGGCAAGCCGTTGGACCGGGTGAAAAAAGAGCGCTTGCAAGCGGTGCCGACTACGGCGACGGAAAATTTGCCGGAAACGCGGCGCGACGAGAATGAGTTTTAAAAAGCGGCTGTCCCAAACGGATGTGAGTCTGGTTGGGACTTTTTTTGCGCCGTCGTGGAATTGTTTGTGAAAAATGAGAGAATCGTCCTATTAATAGTGTTATGTTAATAGGGTATAATAAAGTGTCTGTGAACGCAGCCAAGTGATGAAAAGCATTGCTTGGCTGCTGTATTTGCGCGGCGTTAAAAAATGGAATGGGGTGTTCTTTCAGATGGAACGGGAAAAAATTTTTCGTAAGACAGTAGTCGGCGTCAGTGCGTTGGCGCTTTGCCTGTCGCTGGCGAGCGGCTTAGTGCAACCAAGCAAAAGTGAAGCGTTTAGTTTGGGAAGTTTTGGCGACGCGGTTCTTAACACGGCGGTGGAACAGAAGAAGGTCAAGGACTCACTGGATTATTATGAGAACGACGGCAGAAATGAACTGTTTGAAGAAATAAAAAAATCGGACGGCGTGGTCGATGATGCCTATCTGAATGAAGAATTAAGCCGCATCATGGAACGTCTGAGCGGTACGATTGCCCAAACGGAACCGTCGATTAAAAACAAGCCGTACAATTATTTTATCAATCCGCAGGCGGAATTTAATGCGTATTGTACGCTGGGGCATAATGTCTCAGTAAATGCCGGCGTGTTCTCTTTCTTTGACAATGACGAAGAGCAGATCGCGGTCGTTGTCGCGCATGAGATGGTGCATGGACAGAAGCAGCATCCGTACAAGGGCGCGCAGCAAAAGATGACGGTCGATTTCGTAAAGAAGGTCGCCGGTTCGCAAATGAACGGCGGCAGTCGCCTGGCGGTCGATGTCATCGCCAAGAACGTCAAGGCGGTCGGCATCACGAAGCCGAACGAATGGGAAGCGGACAATATCGCATTCTCTTATATCACGGATGCCGGTTATAATCCGGGCGCTCCCGCTGCGGTGTGGCAGAAGGTGATCGACAACAAGGGCACCAGCAAAGGCAAAGGCGTGCTGGATGATCTTTTGAATCCGTCCACGCATCCGGGCGAAAAAGAACGGCGCGATAATTATGCGAAGAAGCTGAGCGAATACAGCAACAATAAAGTGAGCGTTAACGCCGCGAGCGGCGAAGTCAAAGTCAACAACAAACTGTTTATGAAACCGGCTGCCGCAGGCAGCATGAGCGCGCTGGAACGCAGCTACCTCATCGCCGGGCATCTGGCCAGCGTCTATCACAATAAGACGGCGACGGAACAGGCGTACAATGACAGCGGCGTCGTCAAGATCGGCGAGACCTCCATTGTGCAGGCGACTGCGGGCGACGGCAACGCCGACGATTTGGCTAAAATTCTCAATGAAATAAAATAAAGCGTTTTTCGCTTCAACTGGCAAAGCACCCTGGGACTCGTTTGAGTATCCAGGGTGCTTTGTCGTTAATAGACTGGAATGTTTTGCCGAAACATTCCGGCGATAATCGTTTCCATCGTGTACAGGCCGGGCGGCTGGCCGATAAGAAATTTAGCAGCGAAAATCGCGCCCTGACCGAACGCGGCGCGATTGATGCTCTCATGCGAGAGGCGAATCGTTTGGTTCGGCATGCCGAAAATAATTTCGTGCCGTCCGATTACGCCGCCAACCCGGATCGAATTTACATGCTGCGTTGCATCCAGTTGCAGGACCTGTGCCAGCTTTTTCGCCGTGCCGGATACTTCGCTCTTGCCTTTGAAATGTTCTTCGACGATTTCAATGTCTGCGTGCGGTGCAATCTTTTGCAGAATTTGCGCCGCGACCAACAACACATTGATGCCGAGCGTGATGTTGGGCGAATAGAGAAGCGGCGTTAACGCGCTAAAAGAGTGGAGCAACGCCTGTTCGTGCGGCGTGTAGTTTGAAATGGCTGAAATGATCGGGACGCCTGCTTCGGCGGCGCGCTGATAAAAGGTAAGGCCGCCGGAGCCGGAAAAATCGACGAGCGCATCGATCGGGTGATCGATAAAAAAAGCGGCGTCGATATCGGCGCTGGAAAAAATCTCACCGGCGTCCGATTCGTGCCCCAATAAACGGCTGGCATATTTGTGCGAAGCGTTGTGCGTGTTGCGAATCACCCACGACAAATGGAACTGAGGATCGCTTAAAAACTCGTTGGCGACGATCTTACCTGTCTTGCCAAAGCCCAAAATGCCGATGCGTATCATAGTATATCCTTCTCTTTCAACCTATGCAGGTTAGTTTGCAGGGACAAAAAAGGAGCCTGCGATAGCAGGCTCCTTGCTGGAGGAAAAATCTTCTATTTATTGCAGTATATATCATTTCGCGGCAAGCGTCAAATCAGCGGCGGCGCGGTAGGAAAAATATTAAAGATCAGAGCAATAGAAAAAAGAAAAAAACTTGAACAGAACATATGTTCTGTATTATAATGCTGGCAAAGGAGCTGATCGTGTGGACGTGTTTGACAAGTTAAAGATTTTGACGGATGCGGCGAAGTATGACGTCGCCTGCACATCGAGCGGAGTTGACAAGCGGGCGGGAGCGGGCGGCATTGGCAGTGCGGCGGCGAGCGGAATTTGCCACAGCTTCTCGGCTGACGGGCGCTGCATTTCGCTGCTGAAGGTCTTGCTGAGCAATGCCTGCATCTATGACTGTCAATACTGCGTCAACCGCTCTTCCAACGAAACGCAGCGCACTGCGTTCACGCCGCGTGAACTGGCGGAGCTCACGATGAACTTTTACCGACGCAATTATATCGAAGGCTTGTTCTTAAGTTCCGGCGTGCTGAAAAATCCCGATTATACCTGCGAGCAAATGATTGAGACGCTCAGAATCCTGCGCGAGGAATACCGCTTTCATGGTTATATCCATGCCAAGGCGATACCAGGAGCGGATCATCGGTTGACGGAGCGGCTCGGCATGCTGGCCGACCGGATGAGCATCAATATCGAGCTGCCGTCGCAGCGCAGCCTGCAGCTCTTGGCGCCGGACAAGTCGAAACAGTCGATTTTAGCGCCGATGGGCTACATCAAGCAGCGCATCCAGGAGGCGACGCGAGACATCGTCAAGTATCGCCACGCGCCCAAATTCGTGCCGGCCGGACAAAGCACGCAAATGATCATTGGCGCGACGCCGGACACGGATTTTCAGATTCTGAATCTGACAGAAAGTCTTTATCAAAAGTATAAGCTCAAGCGGGTCTTCTTTTCCGCTTATCTGCCGGTCGCCGAAAATGCATTGCTGCCATCGCTTGATACGCAGCCGCCGCTTTGGCGCGAACATCGATTGTATCAGGCGGATTGGCTGCTGCGCTTTTACGGTTTCGCGGCCAACGAACTGCTTGATGGAGAGCATCAAAGCTTCAATCCGTTTGTCGATCCGAAATGCAACTGGGCGCTGAATCACCGTGAATTTTTTCCGGTCGACGTCAACCGCGCCGAGTATGAAGCGTTGCTTCGGGTACCCGGCATCGGCGTGATGAGCGCCAAGCGGATCATCGCGGCGCGGCGCATGGCGACGCTGCAGGAGGCGGATTTGAAAAAGCTCGGCGTCGTGCTGAAACGGGCGCAGCACTTCATTCTCTGCGGCGGCAGGAGTGCGAGTCTGATCAAATGCAGTCAGCAAACGGTGCTGCGCTCGCTATTGTCGCAAAAGACGCTGGCGCTGTATCGCGCGCAAGGCGGTCTGGCCGCAGGTGCAGAACAGCTGTCGCTGTTCGAGCTGCCAGCTGCACAGGCGATAACGTTACTTGAGGGATAAAGGAACCGATAACACGAAGAAGCGAAGCGGGCCGATTGTATCGGCCCGTTGGGAAGAAAGGAAGAAGGAAAAAAATCTTCCTTTCTTCAAATCTTCGTGTAAAAACCTCTCGTTTGATTTGATTTTGCACCTTTGTGTTTCAATAAAATTCGAGGCCATAGTATTCGAAGTGTAATGGAAATTTTTCAGGAGGAGAGAAAGCATGCAGGTCCGATCAGAGGTGACGTATCGCTATGATGGCAGTTTTGAGGGGCTGCTGTGCTGTGTGTTTGAGAGCTATGACAAGAAGGAAATTCCGGCGGATATCCTGCTTGATGCAGCGCCGGCGGGGCTGCTGTTTCGCGATAGGACGATTGTGACGGAGTCTGACAAAGCGCAGCGGGTGCTGGCGTCGATTCCGCAAAAGATGGGGCGGGACGCGCTTTTCTTCATCCGCCAGGCTTTTCTGACCTGTCTGCCGCAAAAGGAAGTTCAGCTGCTGCGTTTCATGCGCCTCGGTTATCAACATGGCCCGGCGGTGCTGCAGATGCTGACCGATGAGACGGTGAGCCGTCTGATGAAGGCGGTGCGGCATTTGGAACGTGAGAGCCATCTGTTGAAAGGCTTTATCCGCTTTTCGATCACGGACAATGTACTAACGGCGCAAATCGAGGCGAAGAATATCGTGCTGCCGCTCCTGGCCGAACATTTTTGTCAGCGTTTTCCCGAAGAACGTTTTCTGATTCATGATAGGAGCCATGGCATGGCGCTCATCTACCAGCCTTACCGCCCGATGATCATCGCGGTTGACGAATGGGAAATGCCGCAAGCGGATGAGACGGAACTGGCTTACCGCAAATTGTGGCGGCTTTTCTACGACAGCATCGAAATCAAGGCGCGCCACAACCCGCGCTGTCGCATGACGCAGATGCCAAAACGGTATTGGAAATATATGACGGAGTTTGCCGCCGAGAATAGCGCGCCGCAAAGGGAAATAGGAGAGAGGAAAAAAATGAATGCGCAGCGTTTATTGCCGCCAAGCCAAGCGTAACCAAGCTGCGCCAGATGAGTTTGACAAAATGATCAGCGAAGGAAGTCTGCTCTGTAAAAGGATAAATGAGGGAGCAGGCTTTTTTCTGTTAACAATGGGATTAGCAAAGAGGAGGGCGGCAGGAAACCACTGCTTCCATATGGAATTAACCGATAAGATATCATGAGCGTATAAAAAAGAAAAGGAGGAAACCGTCATGCAGATGAAAGAAGAATTTTTTCGCATGCTATTTGAGAAATCGCCGAACGCGATTGCCTATCAAGAGTTGCTTTGGGACGAGAACGGCAGCGTTTGCGATTGCGCTTTGCTGGCGGTGAATCCGAAATTTGCCGAACTGTTTGCGGCTTCGCGGAGCGAAATTGAAGGGATGCGCTTTAGCGAATTTTATCCGATTCAGGATGAAAAGACGGAACGCTATCTTGTGATGTTGAATGAGGTTGCGACAAGCGGAGAAAGCGTCACATTTAATATGTATGTCAGAGCGTTGAAAAAGTGGCTGCGTATTAGCCTGTTTGTCTTAGATAAGGATTGCATTGCCTCCATTTGCACGGATATCACGAGGGAAGTGCTTCAGGAGCAGGAAATGGAGGGCTTTCTTAAGGCGAATTTGGATATGCTGTGCGTAATCGACACGGCGGGTTGCTTTGTCAAAGAAAACAAGGAATTTGAAGATGTGTTGGGCTACCGATCCGAGAAATTGGAAGGACGTTCTCTTTTTTCCCTGCTTCATGCCGATGACAGGGAAATGACTGAAAATATGCTGCTGGAAATGAAAACGCAACAGAAAAGTGTACGTTTTATCAATCGTTGCCGTACGAAAAGCGGTGAATACAAATATATCGAATGGCATCTGCAGGCAATTGGCCAATATATTTATGCTTCGGCCAGAGATGTGAGCGAAACCATGTGCCTGAATTTGAAATTGCAGGAAAGCAATGAACGACTGACGAAGCAGGCCGTTACCGATAAGCTGACGGGGCTTCATAACCGTTATTTTTTAGAAGAACGCTTGCAGGAAGAGTTTGAGCGCGCCGATCGTTATGATGAGGCGCTGAGCATGGTCCTTTTCGATTTGGATCATTTTAAGAAAGTAAACGACACCTGGGGGCATCTGGTTGGCGACGATGTATTGATGCAAGCGGCGGCAACCGCGCGCTATTTCATCCGTTCCAGCGATTTTTTGGCGCGCATCGGGGGCGAGGAATTTGCGCTGGTCATGCCCCAGACTCCGCTGGCGGGCGCGGTTAAGGCGGCGGAGAAAATTCGCAGCGCGCTCGGCCAATGCATCCATCCTCATGCGGGGCAGGTGACGGCCAGTTTCGGCGTGGCGCAGCGAATGAAAGGCGAATCGTTCAAAAATTGGTACCAGCGGACGGATGCAGCCTTGTATCGGGCGAAGAATAACGGCCGCAACTGCGTCGCTTCCTGCAGCGAGCCGGAATTGGCGCCGTTGGCTACGATCAGTCTGGAGTGGCGCAGTTGCTGGGAGTCCGGATGGGAAGAGATTGATGCGCAGCACCGACAGATGTTTGAGTTGGCCAATGTGCTATTGAATGCGAACGGGCCGGATGTTTCAAAGGAAAGCTTGTTGCCGCCGCTGGAACGCTTGTTGGAACATGTGCGTCATCATTTTTCGGCGGAAGAAAAGATTCTTGCAAAAGTGAATTATCCGCAGGCGGAAGAGCATGGCAAACTTCACCATAAACTGCTCGCGAAAGCGGTGCGCCTTAAAGACGGTTATGTCAGCGAGGAGATCCGCCCCTCGGCCTTCTTCTCCTTTTTGGTTGACGATCTGGTGCTGGAACACTTGTTAAAAGAAGATGTGAAGTTCTTTCCCTATCTGCCGTAAAAAGGAAGAAGCTCCTAAGCGTTTCACGCCTTGTCGGAAGCAAAAGCTTGTGCTACAATCAAGAACGGCCGTTGCGACAAGTACGCGCAGGGCCGGGAGGTCGGAAAATGAAGAAGAAAAAAGGCTATTGGCAAAGCGTGCTGTTTTGCCTCGCCGGATTTATAGCGCTCGCCGCATGGATGAAAAGCGGACAGGTCGCGCCATTCGATCAAAGCGTCGCAGGCTGGCTGCAAGGCGATAAGAGCGCAGCTCTGGAACGTCTGGCGCAGTGGATTTCTACGCTCGCCGCACCTAAACTGCTGCTCGAAATCAGCACGGCGCTGGCCGCACTTGCGCTTTTAGCGCGTGAACGTTTTAAACGCGCGGCGCCGGGCTTGCTGCTTTTTGCCGGCGTCAACCTGCTCGCCGGCGTGAGCAATCTGTTTTTGAAACACTGGTTCGCCAGACCGCGGCCAATTGCGACGCTTAGCAGCTACAGTTTTCCCAGCGGCCATTCGATGCTCGGTTTTACGTTTTGCATGACGGCGGCGTACCTGGCGTGGCGCAACTGCGAATCGCGCACCGGACGCAATGCGGCGCTGGCGCTGGGTATATGCGCGACGCTGCTGATTGGCCTGAGCCGTATTTATCTGAACATGCATTATCCAAGCGACGTACTCGCCGGATTTTTCGTTAGCGGCGCGATCGTAAGCGCAGCCGTCATGGTATTTGAAAAGACTACGGTGCAGTCATCGAACGAATAGCTGAAAAAATAAGAGGACTGTCGCAAAATAGCATGGTAGCGCTATTTTGCGACAGTCCTCTTATTTTAAAAAGTTTAAGTTTTATTTATAATTAGCGACGTGAGGCTGGTGTATAGTAGAAGTGGTAATTTTTTTGCGAAAGAGAGGCTCATGATGAAAATATTTTTTTCGCGTACTGCTGCTACTATCTTGGTCACGGCATTGTTGACAATGCTGTGTGCGTTTTTGCCCGCGCAGGCAGAGGCTTTTAAAATGTCGGTCACAAATCAAAACGAACACAATCGGTCATTTTCGATTTTGTATTATGATGAAAATGTCGACAAGTGGGTGTGCGCCGGTTGGTATAATGTAGCAGCCGGTGAGCATAAGGAATTTTCCTTCAAGGAATCAGTCAATTTGCCGTATGCTTATCTTTACAGCGCTTCGTGGAACGGCGGCGACCGTTCGGATACCATTGCACTGCCGGTGATCAAGGAAAAGTTTCGCTATTATCAGGATGAGGAACCACCGCAGGGCACGGATGCACGGGTAGTGACGTTTGCTAAGATTGCCGTTGCTGCAGAAGGCGCTGAACTGGTTTTTAAGGCTTCGGTAAAACCGGTCGCGCGCGGCATGGGCGAGCGGATTGCTGCGCTGGCTATGCAGATGAAGGGGAAACCCTATCGTTGGGGTGGTGCATCGCCGGATGAAGGTTTTGACTGTTCCGGTCTTAGTTATTATGTGCTGGGGCAACTGGGCGTATCGATTGAACGAACCGCGGATGTGCAATTTCATCGACAGGAAGCCATTGCGTTTAAGGATTTGCAGCCGGGCGACCTGGTCTTTTTTGCCTGGCATGGCGGTGAGCCGGAGCATGTCGGCATTTACTTAGGAAACGGTAAATATATTGACGCGGAAAATACCAGCGGCGCGGGCCCCGGAGCCAAAGGAGCAGTAATGGTTGCGTCATTTGACAATTGGAATAAGAAATTTTTCGTTGGCGGGCGTCGCTTTCAGTAAAATTTAATAAATTTGACGGCAGGGCTGAGGCGCTTCACGGCGAAGGTTTCTTAATGAGGCCTGTCGTCTGACGGGCAAAAGGAGGGAACTCTAATGAGGTCTTTAATTTGGAAAGCGGCTTTGTGTCTGTTGTTGGTCTTGTCGCTTGGCGTATCCAGCGCGGCTGCGGCCACTCCGGATAAAGAACGCGCAGAACTGCGGCAAAAAACAGCGGCGACGCTCGATAAGCTCTATGAGGTGCAGCCGAGTGCGCGGCAGGCGGTGGAAAATGCCGCCGGGTATGCGGTCTTTAACAATACCGGTTTTAAGTTGCTGTTCTTCGGCAGCGGGCATGGGCGCGGCATGGCGGTGAACAACCAAAGCGGCCGCGAGGTGTTCATGAAGATGACCGAAGTGCAGGCAGGGCTTGGGCTTGGCATCAAGGAATTCGCGCTGATCTTCGTCTTTGAAGACCAGGGCGCCTGGAATAAGTTTGTCGACAGCGGCTGGGAATTTGGCGGACAGGCGACGGCTGCTGCTAAGGACGGCGTCGGCGGCGATTCGCTGCAAGGCGCGGTTTCGGTCTCGTCCGGCGTGTGGATGTATCAACTTACGACCAAGGGATTGGCGCTCGAGCTGGCGTTAAAAGGAACGCGCTACTACAAGGACAGCAACTTGAATAACTAAACAGTAACGGGGTTTTTACAAAAGCGCGACATGTCGCCGTTGTGAAAACCCCGTCTTGTTTTTGGCAATGCAAGAAAATTTGACTATGATATAATAAAAGCAAAGTCAAAGAGAAAGAAGTGAATGTCATGCAGTTAATCGATCTTACTCACTTGATAAAGAGTGAAATGCCCCTCTTCCCCGGTTCGCCGCCGCCTGAAATCCGCCAGGTGACCAGCGTGGCGCGCGAAGGGTATCGCGTTTCGACGATCAGCATGAATTATCATATCGGCACGCATATCGATGCGCCTGCGCATATGTTGGAAGAGGGAGCGACGCTTGCCGAAATGGCAATCGACCATTTCCACGGACGTGCGGTAGTGGTCGATGTGACAGGCTGTAGGGCGCAGATTGCGTTACAGGATATTGAAAAAAAGGCAGAAGCGATTGCGCAGGCGGAGTATCTGCTGCTCAAAACCGGCTGGAGCCGCCATTGGGGCAGCGAAGCGTATTACGGCGATTTTCCTTGCTTGACGGTCGAGGCCGCGCAGTGGCTGACGCGGTTTTCGCTGAAAGGCGTCGGCATCGATGCGATTTCCATTGACGCGATCGATAGTAAGACGTATCCGATCCATCATATCTTGTTGGGTGCGGGTCTGTTGGTTGTGGAAAATCTCACGCGCCTCGATGCGATTCCGGCAGAGGAATGTCAGTTTTTTGCGCTACCGCTTCGGATCGAAGGCGCGGATGGCTCACCGGTTCGGGCGACGGCGGGTATTGAAGAATAAACGAAGAAAAGAGAAAGACCGGCTGGTCTTTCTCTTTTTTCTCTTTGGGAAGGAAAACCGCGTTCGACAGAGAAGATTCCATATAATGTAATTTGACTGCGGAGCAAAGAGGGGAGGCGATCAGTGTGGAAAAAGGCAGTATTTTGTTCGTTGACGATGAACTGCCGATCCTGCGTGCGCTATTTCGTTTATTTCGCGAGAGCGGCTATACGCTTCACCAGGCAGCGAGCGGTGAAGAAGCGTTGGCGATATTAAAAGAGCATCCGGTCGACTTGGTGATCAGCGATATGCGGATGCCGCAGATGAGCGGCTATGAACTGTTGAGTATCGTAAAAGAAAAGTATCCGTCTACGATGCGCATCATTCTAAGCGGCTATTCGCAGGAACGGGAAATCTTCCGTTCGTTGCTCGACGGCGCGTCGCGCATGTATCTGCTTAAGCCCTGGGACAATCTTGCGTTGCTTGCGGAAGTGGAACAGCTGTTCAAGATTCAAAAACTGCTGAACAAGCGGCAACTGCTCGATAAGATGAATGAATTTGAACGTTTGCCGACACTGCCGGAATTATATGAGAAGATAAACAAGCTGATTGAAGAGGATGCGGATATCCGTGAGATCACACAACTGATCGAAGAGGATCAGGTCATCGCGGTGAAAGTGCTGAAAATAGCCAATTCCGCTTTTTGCGGCGTCCATACCGGTTCGCTTAAACAGGCGGTCGCCTATCTCGGTTTGGCGGCGATCAAGAACATCATTCTCGCCTGCACCGTCTTCAATGACGGACAGCTGGATAAATCGGCGAAGAAAGTGATGGAAATCTTGTGGAGCCACGCGAATATGACCAATATGATTTTGCAGACGGCGGCGGAACAGTTGCTGCACAAGCGTTTGCCGGAAGACCGCGCGAGCATCGGCTTGGTTCACAATATCGGCAAGGTGGTGCTGCTGAAAGAGTATGGAGCGCGTTACGTCGAGGTCTTCTTGACGGCGCAGGAAAGCGGGCGCAGTATCGACACGGTTGAAACGGAAGCATTCTCCCTCTCGCATCAGGAAATCGGCGGTTATCTCCTGAATTGGTGGAATCTGCCCTATGCCTTCGTCGAAGCGGCGATGTTCCATCATGATCCGTTGCATGCGCCGTCGGAGAACAGGAACACGCTGCTCCTCTTGCATGCGGCCAACTATTATGCCTGGAAGATTGTGCGTCCTACGGCAAAGGCTGTTTTGCAAGACGGCGTCTTCGAAGCGCTCGGCATCGGAAAAAAAGAGTTTGAAGACTTAGTGAGCCATCTGCCGCGCTGATGCGGCAAAAAAGGGCCATGTCATCAATAAAAGAAGAATGAAAGCGCCGCGCGGCGCTTTCATTCTTCTTTTATCTTTGTTGTGCGCGGTATCTTCAGGATGAAGGTGGTGCCGTTCTCTTTGGAGCTGGTGAAGGTCAGCTGCCCGCCGTGCTGGCTTACGATGATATCGTAGGAGATGCTGAGCCCAAGGCCGGTACCCTGTCCGACCGGCTTCGTCGTGAAGAAGGGTTCGAAGAGGCGGTGCCGGATTTCTTCCGGAATCGGCGGGCCGTTATTCGTGATCGCGCAGCCGACGTAGCTGGCGTCGGCGAACGTCTCCAGACGGATCTTGCCGTTGTTGATCTCGGCGCCTTTGATTGCCTGTGCGGCGTTGACGATCAGGTTCAAAAGAACCTGATTGACTTGGTTGCCCAAAGCTTTGATGCTGGGGAGCTGGCCAAAGTGCGTCTCCACTTCCGCAATGTATTTGATCTCGTTGCGGGCGACGACCAGCGTCGTTTCCAAGCCTTCGTTCAGATCGTAGTCTTCGAGTTCGTTTTTGACGTCGATGCGCGAGAAGGCGCGTAGCGCTTTGATGATCTTGGCCACCCGCTCCAGCCCGTCGCGCGACTCGCTAAAGAGCGAACGCAGGTCTTCCAGGATGAAATCGATTTTTTTCTTGCGTTCCAGTTCCTCGATCTCGCTGGCCAGGGCGAGCAGCGTTTCGTTTGTCGCGGCGGAGGAGAGTTCCTGGCGCAGCAGACGGTATTTGGCCATGACGGCCTCGAGTCGTCCGACATAGTCGTCGAGAGTTTCAAAATTACTGCTGACAAAGCCGAGCGGGTTGTTGATCTCATGCGCGACGCCGGCCGCCAACTGCCCGATGCCGGCCATCTTCTCCTGTTGGATCAGATGCGTCTGCGTCTCTTTTAATTTCAGCAGTGCTTGTGCAAGGGACTGATTTTGGCGTAAAACCTTCTCTTTGTTGCGCTGGTTGGTCAAGACGCGCGAGACGCGGTGGCGAAGCAGCGCGGGATTGACTGGTTTGAGCAGATAATCTTCTGCACCGTTGGCGAACGCTTCGGCGATGAAATCCTCGTCGGCGCGCGAGGTGAGAAAGATGACCGGAATATCCCTGCCGGAATCCAGCGCTTTAATGGCGCGGCAGGCCTCAAAGCCGTTCATGCGCGGCATTTCGACGTCCAGCAGGATCACGTCCGGTGCGTGAGCGGCAAATTGTTCGACCGCTTCCTGACCGTCTTTGGCTTCGGCAATCAGGTAGCCTTCTTTCGAGAGCAGGTCATTCGATAAAGTGCGTGAAAAGCGGTCGTCGTCGACGACAAAGACAGTCGCTTTTTTTTCAGCCGCACGTTCCATCACGCATCGCTCCTTTAACTATCGTATTGTTTTACATCATATGGAAAACTTCTCTGCAAAGAGCAGACTTCCTTTCAGCGAAAGGAAATTATTTTGCGGGGCAAAAGAGCGCTGCGGGAAACGGCAGGAATTATTGGCCTTTAAGTCGAAAAATAAAAAGGATAACGGTGAAAATGAAATGGCTGTTACAGAATCCGCAATGGCCAAAGAAGGGTTGGGCAAGATGGAAAAACTGAAAGCGCTGCTGCATATCAATGATCCCGGAAAATGGCGGACCGTAGTCGCGAATGCGAAGAACTTGCTGGAAGACGTCGGCGCCGAACAACTTGAACTTGAAATCGTGGTCAATGCCACGGCGGTAAATATTTTTGACGCTACCGATCAGGAGGGTAACCAAGTCATGCGCCGCTTGTTCTTGGAGGCGATTCGAGATCTGGCACAGCAGGATGTGAAGATTGTCGCCTGCAGAAATTCACTGAAGGCCAATGCGGTACATGAAGACGGCGTGCCGGATTTTGTGAATATTGTTCCGGTCGCGATCACCCGGCTTGTCGTGCGCCAGACGGAAGGCTATGCTTACGTAAAACCGTGATGCGACGCTTGCATAAATTTAAAAAGTTAAATAATATTGGCGCTGTATAAAGAGGGCACTATAATGGTATAAAATCCAAATCAATGCATAGGAGGATGTCTGATGAAAAAAATCCTTTTACTGATTCTGGTCTTGTGCCTGATGGCAGTCGGACAAGTTGTCCAAGCCGCTCCAGCGCCGCAATTGGTGCAAACGGTCGACGTCGTGGCGGATAAGAATGTCACGCCGATCGATTTTTCGTTCTTTGATCAACCCGCACCAGGCAAGGTGGAATTCTCCAATGTGAAAAACCTTTGGGGTGCCGGTGCAGGCATGATTTTTTATCTGCAGACCGATAATGGCGACGATTGGCTGATGCTTAGCTTTGGCGGCGGCATGGTCGAGCTTCGTCTGCAAAACAAGAAGGTGGCGCTCTTTAGCGAAAAGGTAAGCGCAATCAGCGCACGAACCCCGCTGACGCTGACGATCCAGGACGGCAAACTGACCGCCAGTATCGGCAGCCGGACGCGCACTATCCCCGGTGTGAATGCGTTTAGCGGTAATCTTACCACGCAATCAATTGAGGGCACGTTAAAAGCGTACCAGTTTCCCGCCGAGTAAATAAAAATTCCAGGCATGAAAGGAGCGTCCTTTCGTGCCTGGAATTTTTTGTTTTACGTGCGGCGGCTTTTTTTCTGCGCATACATCAATTGATCCGCCTGTCTGAATAAATCTTCCATTGCGATGCTGCCGTCAGGCCGGTGTGCAAAGCCTACGGAAATGCGCAGCGCTTGATCGCGATGCAGGTTGCATTCGGCCAGTGCGTCGCTGATGTTTTGCAGCAGCGTCGGCAACAGGGCGGCGGAGGTATCGGGCAAAAAGACGACGAATTCGTCGCCGCCGATACGGGCTACGGTGTGATGACCGGCGGCGCGCGTCAGCACGGTTGCGGCATCCTGCAGCAGTCGATCGCCTTCGCTGTGTCCGAAGCGGTCATTGATTTCTTTCAGCCCGTCCACGTCGCAGACCAGCAGGCTACAGCGGGTTTGCTCCGCTTGCAGGCGCTTCATTTCCGCTTCGAAAAAAGTCCGGTTCTTCAACTGGGTAAGGCCGTCATGCAGGCTGAGATACTCTAGGCGTTCTTCGGCGGCTCTGCGTTCGGACACGTCCGTGTAAATCGCGTAATAGAGCATCTGGCCTCTGGCTTCGGGGAAGGAATATTTGACGATCGAGACCGGCAGCAAACGACCGTCTTTGCAGCGACGCAGCGCCTCAATGCGGCTTGTCTGATTGCCGGGCACGTAGTCTTCCATGAGGAAGAAGTCGGAAAGATTGTGTCCGCTGATTTCCGGCAGCGTGTAGCCGAACATTAGCGTGAAAGCATTATTGGCGTCGATGACGTGCAGGTCTTTATCGAAGATCAGGATGCCTTCGGGACTGTGCTTAAAGAGTTGCTCGAAACGGATCTTTTCCTCTTCCAGCGCTTGTGTGCGTTCGGCGACCAGTTCCTCCATGTGCGCATTGAGGTTTTCGATGTTCTCCGCCATATGGTTGACGCTGAGCAGGAGCGTCTTGAACTCGTCATCGACCTGAATATCAATGCGCTGTTTAAAATTACCCTGGCCGAGCGCGGCGGTGATCTGTACCAGATCCTGCAGCGGCTTCATCAGGCGTGCCGATAAGGAACGCGTGCCCCAGGCCGCGATGGTGAGGGAAAGGAAGAAAACGCCGAGCAGGATGCGCGTAATGCCGGACTGACGAAGGCGCAGCTGCTCATTTTGCTGATCTTTGATCGACTGGCCGAGGGACTGGACGGTTTCGGCGGCGGCTTTCATATCCGTTTCATTCGCGCGCTGCCGGGTTTTTAATTCTTCGATTTTAGCCGTTACCGTGCGGTACGTTTCAAGATCGCTGATGATGCGGTGCGCGGTCAGCTGGACATCGCTGCCGTAGGGGCCGTAGCGCAATGCGCCGGCGATGGACAGCATCTCCTGCACGCTCGACGGCTCAGGATTGAGCGGCACGGCTTGGTCGCGCAGCAAAAGCAAAAAATGGTGCAGGCGGTTGATCTCGGCCAGCGGCACGCTGTCGCTTTGATGCAGTTCTTCAATTGTATTGCCTAAGTCGCTGCCGATTTGCTGCAGTTCGCTGTGCAAAGCGCGAATCTGATCGGCGTAAATTCCATACTGGGAAAACGTCATCTGATAAAGCGCCAGCGAACGATTCATCGCCGTGAGCGTCTGCTTGTCGAGCATCTCTGTTCGAGCGGCGATTTGATCGAGCCGTTCCTGCGCGGACGTCAGCTCTTCCAAAACGGTCGCCGCGAGACGGCGATCCTGAGTCAGAAGATAATCTTTTTCGTTCATATGCGCACGCAGCGTCAGTTCGATTGCCTGATCGACATCGCGCAGCTCGGCGAAACGGTTTTCCGATTCCTGCAGTACAAACCAGGAAATTGCGCCATGAAGCAAAAGCAAGGACAAGAGCAAGGCAAAGGATAAGGCTAATTTTTGCCGGAAGGTAATGTTGAGCTTCATGAGCAGGCCTCCTGTCAGCTGATCGGTTAACGCCAAAGCCGGGAAATCTTTGTCGCCGTGCGGGTGATCAGTTCATTGCGCTGATCGGGAAATTCAAGGAACTCGCTAAAAAGCACCAAACCGGCGTTTGCGATGGCGGGCGGCGTCGATAAATCATAATTGAACGCCCAGCGCGGCGTGGCGCCCAGTTCGGCGGCCATGCGCTGCTGCATCGGAGAATAAAAAGCGGCGGGCACATCGCTGCGGGGCACGAAGGCGCCGGAACCACGACTCATCGTTTTGAGCGAGTCCAGTGCGGTCAGATGTACAAGCGCCTCCTTCGCGCCTTGCGGTTGGAGGGCATTCTTTGAAAGCACGAGGCCGTCAATCGGACCGAGCGTGTACGCCGGGATGTTTTCGTCGATCGTCGGGAAGGCGAAATAGTCATAGTCTTCGCCGGGCTGCCAATTATGCTCGGCGTCGCCGTAATAGCCAATGATCCAGGTGCCCATCAGCGTCATCGCGGCCGTCCCCTTATAAACGGATTCATTGGCGCCGCTGTCCCAGGCGGTTTGCAGCGGATTAGGGGTAAAATAACCTTTCTTGACCAAGTCGGCCCAGAGATCAAAGACCCGTCGCACCGGTGCATCGTTGTAGGAAAGCGAACCGTCCAGCAATTTTTGCCGATAGTCATAGCCCGCCGTGCGCAGCAAAAGATAATCAAACCAAAATTGCGCCGGCCATTTATCTTTCGCGCCAAGTGCAAGCGGCGTGATATTGTCTGCTTGCAGTTTCGCGCAGACAGCGTGGAATTCATCCCAGGTCTTAGGCGGTTTCACGCCGGCGCGGGCGAAGACTTTCTTGTTGTAAAAAAATGCGACATAGTGTTGCGTGAGCGGCAGCATATATTTTTTGCCGTCGTAGGTGCAAGCATCGGCGACGACAGGCGAAACAGACGAGGAAAGTTGCGCACGTTCCCAAACGTCGTCAAGCGGCGTCAATTTTGCAGTGACCGATCGTACCCGGGAACCCGCCCAATATGAATAAAGATCGGATGAACTGGGCGAGGCGAGCGTATCTTGGATGCTGGTCTTGAATGCCTCGTGGTCAAGCGGTGTGGCGGTCATTTGATATTGCGACGATTCTTTATTAAACGCGTTCACCATTTCCTGCAAGCCGCCGCTAAGGCTGCCGGAAAAATAATGCAGCAGACTGATTTTTTTCTTAGGTTCGGCCGGGGGAACGGCGTCTTTAGCAAACGGGGAACAACCGGAAATGGTGACGAAGCAGACAAGTAGAAGTAAGGCGGACAACGATCGGCGCAAAGAAAACACCTTCTTTCCCAGTCTGGTTTATGAAGACTAGTTGTAACTATCTATTATTTGCTATTTATTAGAAGAAATCCTGCTTTCCCCTGTTGCATAAAGCGGCAGGCACGCTCAAAAATGTTTTGGCGTCGGCGACTACGAAACTGTTGTCGTAAGATTTCGCCGGGCGTGGTCGAGATGATGCGTACGATTCGTGAGAAGCTGCAGCATATCGCTGCGGTTCGGCGGTTGAGAATAAGAAAGCGGTTATTTTGACGGAATAAAATGTCCTTGTTGAGATGGCCGTGCTTTTAGAAAATGCTGTCAAAAAATAGGTCGTCAGCCCTATTGAATCGACTATACAGTCTTGTAATAATGGAATTGGAAGATGCAAGCAAAACGAAAATTGCATACTGGGCAAACTCAGTGAAAACTGGGGACGCAAAGCATTGGGTCTAAGGTCGTCTGACGACGGCTATGATTGCCAGGTTGTCATTCCTTTCTGGGAGTCGGGATGTTCCATAACAGGCTGCTTTTATTGTCAGTCTGTTTTTGTTAGCCGACTGCGTGAAAAAATGTAAGGGGTGTTGAAGAATGGCTTCTTTAACGACGGCGTTGGCAGCACTAAACGGCTTATTGAGCAAATATCTGCTGCAGGTGACCGGGACGGCGAAAAATGATGTTATCAGCGTGACCGCACATAATGCGGTAATTAATTCGGGGGCGGGCAATGATTGGATTCAGTTTCAGGGCAGCGCCGGCGCTGCCACCGCTACGCTAAGCGGCGGCGCCGGATACGATACGTATGCGCCGATTCTAAGCAATGTCAGCGTTACGATCGATAACTACGACAGTGCAAGTGCGGTCCGTAATGATAAACTGTCGTTTTCCCGGTACAGTTTAAAAGGATTTAGCTTTATCAAGAGCGGTAACGACTTATTAATTAAATATACGGCAGGGAACTCGGAAGTCAGGGTGCAAAACTGGTTTCTCGGCCAGCGCTATCAGATTCAGGATTTTGTTTTCGCCGACGGCAACTTTACCGCCGATTTTATCAATGGCAAAGTAGGTTGGACAGATCCGGCAGCACCTCTTAATCTGATCGGAACGGCAGGCAATGATGTGCTGACGGGCGGAAATGGCAATGATACGATAAATGGCGGCGCAGGCAATGACGTTTTATATGGCGGCAACGGAAACGATGTGCTATATGGTGGAGCGGGTAACGATACGTTAAACGGCGGCAGCGGTAGTGATGCAATGTACGGCGGCGACGGCAACGATGTCTTAATTTGGGATGCGTCCGACAGCGTGCTGTCCGGCGGTGCGGGAATCGATACGCTGACTGCGGCGGACAGTGCCGGCGCGGTTAACTGGAATCTTGCCGCATACCAGGATATCGAGCAATTCGTCGGTTCGGCTTATAATGATACGTTTATCTGGAGCGGCAATGCGACCTCGATCAACGGCGGCGGCGGTGTGAATACCTTAACGGCTGCGGGACAGAATCAGGCGGTGAACTGGAATGCTGCGAACGGAAGTATCAGCAATATTGGCACATTCATAGGCGGCAACGGCAACGACATAATCAGCGGCAGCGCGGCCAATGAAACGATCAGCGGCGGCAACGGCAATGATACGCTGCTCGGCGGCGGCGGTAACGACAGCTTGTCGGGCGGAGCCGGAAACGACCTGCTCAATGGCGGCGCAGGCAATGATCTGCTGAACGGCGGCGACGGCAGCGACACCTATCAGTTTGCAAACAGCTGGGGCAGCGATACGATAAGCTATGATGCAAGCAACAATAACGACAACCTGCTGTTCGGCGCCGGCATTACAGCGCAAAATTTGAGCGTGAGTCATGTCGGCACGAATGTCACAATTACAGTGCAAGGACATGGCGATATCACGATTCAAAACTGGGATGCCTCTAAGCTTGACAGTTTACGTTTTGCGGACAATTCCAGCAAACGGATCAGCGACTATTTAACGCCGCTACCGCCGAGTTCTACTTCCGGGCGAACCAATTACGGCGTGGTAATCGGAATCGGCGATTATGCAGGGACAAGCAATGATTTGGCCGGAGTAAAGTATGATGTTGCCGATGTGAAGCAATTTCTGACGACGGATTCGCTGTGGACTGGAACGAATTTAACCACAGTGACCGATGCGCAGGCGACGAAGAATAATATTTTGAACTCAATCAACAGCCTTGCCGGCAAAGTGGATGCTAACGATAACGTTTTCCTCTATTATTCCGGGCACGGTTACAGCGGCAGCGGCAATATGGTCGCATATGATATGGCTGCAGTCACGCCGCAAATGATGTATGACAGCATTGTCGGCTTAGGCAATAAAGTAGGTGCCGGCGGCCATGTGACATTTGTTCTCGATTCCTGCTTCTCGGGAAGTTTTGTCGACTATTTCAAGAGTCGGGGCGGCGGAAGCCAGTATACGGTGATTAGCGCTTCCTCTTCGAGTGAAGTGAGTTGGGATATCGGTACAAACGGACTCTTTACCCATTACTTGATGGATGATGCATTGAACGGGCGCAAGGCCGATCTGAACCACGACAATAAGATTACGACGTCGGAAGTGCTTAATTATATTACTAGCCCTACCTACACCAGCTATAGCAGCAAAGACCACATGCAAATGTATGACGGTTCAAACGGCAGCTATGTGATTGGCTAAACAGCAAGCGAAAAGCGGGAGTGTCCTGACAATGTCAGGTGCTCTCGTTTTTATTGCGGAAAAATTGCAGGATAACGCCAAATAATACCGAAGGGAAATAAATACTGCATTCGGAAATGATTTCGCAGCAAAGGAGGCAGCATGGAAGAAGGCAAAGAACCGGGACGGCTGGCTGGGCAAAAACTGCCGATGACCGGCTTGTTTCATTTATTCGTCGTATATACAATCTGGAGCAGCACGTACTTGTTCATTCGCATCGCGGTCGGTGAGGGCGGCGGCTTTCCGCCGTTTTATCTGGGCGCCAGCCGAATGATCGTGTGTGCGCTGCTTTTGCTTGCCTTTGCGTATTTAAGAAAAAAACAAGTGAAGATCAGCCTGCGTGAAATGAAGACATTGGCATTATCGGGCGTATTGCTCTGGGTCGGCGCCAACGGTTTGGTGATGTGGGCCGAACAATATGCCAACTCCGGCTTTACGGCGCTGATGGTTGCGTCCGCACCGATCTGGACGGCGCTGATCAATGCGCTGCTGGACCGTAAACGACCGTCACTGCTGTTGATTGGCTCGTTGCTCTTCGGCTTTGCCGGACTCGCCGTATTAATGGGGCCGGCGCTCTTGGCTTGGGATAGTCGGGAACTGCTTTCCGGCGGTGCGCTCTTTCTGGCTTCGATCAGCTGGGCCGCCGGATCGGTAGTCCAGACGCGCCATCCGGTCGCGATATCCGCGCCGGTCTCGTCCGGTTATCAACATTTGTTTGCCAGTTTCGGCTTTCTTGCGCTTGCGTTGCTGCTTGGCGAAGCGTGGCCCGCGCCGAGTATGGCCGGTTGGCTTTCCTGGGGATATTTGGTCTTGTTCGGCTCAATCTTTGCTTTCACTTCGTTCATCTATACGCTGCAATTGCTGCCGATCAACATTGCGATGACCTACGCCTACGTCAATCCGGTATTGGCCCTGTTCTTAGGTTGGTGGCTGTTGGATGAAGCGATCACAGTTTGGACGCTGCTTGGTGCGCTGATGGTCGTACTCGGTGTTGTCGGCGTCTTTCGTTCACGCAAGTAATGCGTTTGACAGGAATTGCCAACAAACAGTATAATTTTTATAGACAAAAGCGAGAGGAGCGTTAACATGAAATATTCATCCGAAGTCGAAGAGATGACTTGTGTCGCCAAAGGCGTCAACCACGGTGCGGCGCCGATTCCGCAAGAGGGAAAATGGGTCAAGGCCAAAGAAGTGAAGGATATTTGCGGCCTGACGCACGGCGTTGGTTGGTGTGCACCGCAGCAGGGCGCCTGTAAGCTGACGCTGAACGTGAAGGACGGGATCATCGAAGAGGCTCTGGTCGAGACGATCGGCTGCAGCGGTATGACGCATTCCGCTGCGATGGCATCGGAAATTCTGCCCGGCAAGACGATCTTAGAAGCGCTCAATACCGACCTCGTGTGCGACGCGATCAACACCGCGATGCGCGAACTGTTCCTGCAAATCGTCTATGGCCGCAGCCAGACTGCGTTTTCCGAAGGCGGTCTGCCGATCGGCGCAGGACTCGAAGACCTTGGCAAGGGATTACGCAGCCAGATCGGTACGATGTACGGCACTTTGGCCAAAGGGCCGCGTTATCTGGAATTGGCAGAAGGCTATATTACTTCGCTGGCGCTCGACGAAGACAATGAAATCATTGGATATCAATTCGTGCATCTCGGCAAAATGATGGAAATGATCAAAAAAGGAACCGATGCCAATGAAGCGCTGAAAAAAGCGACCGGAAAATACGGCAGATTCGACGAAGGGGTCAAGCATATCGACCCCCGCCACGAATAACAGAGAGGGGATTGGTAATGATGGCGATGTTTGAAGGATACGAACGGCGTATTGAAACGGTGAATGCCGCGCTTAAGGCGCAGGGCATCGAATCGCTCGAAGCGGCAAAGGCGATCTGCGACGCGAAAGGGATCGATGTCGCAGCGATCGTCAGAGGAATCCAACCGATTTGTTTTGACAATGCCTGCTGGGCGTATACGCTTGGTGCGGCGATTGCAATAAAAAAAGGCTGCACGAAAGCGGCCGATGCAGCGGTTTATATCGGCGAAGGTTTGCAGGGCTTTTGTATTCCGGGTTCTGTCGCCGACAGCCGCAAGGTCGGTATCGGGCACGGCAACCTGGCCGCGATGCTGCTGCGAGAAGAAACGAAATGCTTTGCTTTCTTAGCCGGGCATGAATCCTTCGCCGCGGCGGAAGGCGCGATCGGCATCGTCAAATCGGCCAACAAGGTGCGCAAAGAGGCGCTGCGCGTCATTTTGAACGGCCTTGGCAAGGATGCCGCGCAGGTCATTTCGCGCGTCAATGGTTTTACCTATGTGCAAACGCAATTTGACTATGCGACCGGTAAGCTGAATATTGTCAAAGAGAAACGTTATTCGGCAAGCGAGCGCGGCGATGTGCGCTGCTACGGCGCGGACGATGTGATGGAAGGCGTCGCGATCATGACGCGCGAAGGCGTCGATGTTTCGATCACCGGCAACTCGACCAATCCGACGCGTTTTCAACATCCGGTCGCGGGTACGTATAAGAAAGAATGCATCGAAAACGGCAAGAAATATTTTTCCGTCGCTTCCGGCGGCGGTACAGGACGGACGCTGCATCCCGACAACATGGCGGCCGGACCTGCCTCTTACGGCATGACCGATACGATGGGGCGTATGCATTCGGACGCGCAGTTTGCCGGCTCGTCTTCGGTACCGGCGCATGTGGAAATGATGGGTCTGATCGGCATGGGCAACAATCCGATGGTTGGCGCGAGCGTAGCGGTAGCTGTCGCGATCGAAGAAGCGGCGCGTTAGCTAACAGTGTTTAAAACGTCTATTAAACCACAGGCGACTTTGCCGCCTGTGGTTTAATTACGTCGTAAAAGAGTGAAAATATTCTGCGAAAATTGACGAGCAGCCTGTTTTCAATAGTGCGAAAAAATGATATTATTAAAGGAAAGAAGACAAAAAAACAAGAAATTTGCCTGATCAGCGGCGCTATACAGAGGCCGCATTTTTAGTGGTTTGAATTGAAACCGGTTTCAACCGAGGAGGAAGAGAAGATGGGAAAAACATTTAAACGGATACACATTATCGTAATGGATTCGCTTGGTATCGGAGAAGCGCCGGATGCGGCCGCTTTTGACGATGTAGGCTCCGATACGTTCGGCCATATTGCAGAGGCCTGCGACGGCTTGGCCATTCCGCAGCTGGAAAAACTGGGCGTCGGCAACATTCGCCCGCTGCATAAGATTGCCGCTGCGGAAAAGCCAGAGGCGTATTATGCGGCGCTGCAGGAAGGTTCGATCGGCAAGGATACGATGACCGGACATTGGGAACTGATGGGTCTTCACATCGATGCGCCGTTTCGCGTCTTTCCCGACGGCTTTCCGGCGGAATTGATCGAGAGGATCGAGCAGAAGACCGGTCGCAAGGTGATTGCCAACAAACCGGCCAGCGGTACGGAGATCATCGATGAACTTGGTGAGGAGCATATGAAGACCGGCGCGTTGATCGTCTACACCTCGGCCGATTCGGTGCTGCAGATTGCGGCGCACGAAGACGTCGTGCCGCTGAAGGAACTGTATGAGATCTGCGACTTCTGCCGCGAGATTACAAGACATGACCCCTATATGCTAGGCCGGATCATCGCGCGTCCGTTCATTGGCCAGCCCGGCAGCTTCAAGCGAACTTCGAACCGCCATGATTATGCATTGAAGCCGTTCGGCCGCACGGTGCTGGATGAATTGAAAACGGCCGGCTTCTCGGTCATCGCGCTTGGTAAGATCAATGATATCTTCGACGGAGAAGGCGTGACGCATGCGGTGCGCACCGTATCGAACATGGACGGCATGGACAAGATGATCGAAACGCTGGCGCAAGATTTTACCGGCCTTAGTTTTCTGAATCTGGTCGACTTCGATGCGATGTATGGACACCGGCGCGATGCCAAAGGCTATGGCCGCGCGATTGAAGAATTCGATGCGCGATTGCCGGAGGTGTTTGCGCGCCTGACGGAGGACGACTTATTAATTTTGACTGCTGATCATGGCAATGATCCCTGCTATCGCGGCTCTGACCACACAAGGGAATACGTACCGCTTCTAGCCTATTCGCCGCGCTTTAAAAAAGGCGGCAGCCGTCTTGCGCCGCGTACGCATTTTGCCGATGTCGGCGCGACGATTGCAGAAAACTTTTCGGTTACGCAGCCGAAGCACGGGACGAGTTTTCTGGCGGAATTAAAATAACGGGAGGAATTAAAAGATGAGCATACATATTGGCGCAAAACAAGGCGAGATTGCGGAGACGATTTTGCTGCCGGGCGATCCGTTGCGTGCGAAACATATCGCAGAAACCTATCTGACCGATGTGAGTTGCTACAATGAAGTGCGCGGCATGCTCGGCTTTACCGGCAGTTACAAGGGCAGGCGCATTTCCGTGCAAGGAACGGGGATGGGCATCCCTTCGATCAGCATCTATACGAATGAATTGATTCGCGACTATGGCGTGAAAAATTTAATTCGCGTCGGCACCTGCGGCGCGATGCAGAAAGCAATCCGCGTGCGCGATGTTGTGCTCGCGCAGGCGGCCTGTACCGATTCGAGCATGAACGAGCATGCATTTGACGGCTATGATTATGCGCCGATTGCTGATTTCGCTCTTTTAAAGACGGCCTATGAAAATGTCGTAAAAAAAGGCTTGCAGTTGCATGTCGGCAATGTCTTCACGTCGGATATTTTTTATCGCGAAGACAAGAAAACCGTACAAAAGCTGATGGAGCACAACGTGCTGGCGGTTGAAATGGAAACCGCGGCGCTCTATACGATTGCCGCCCGCTTCGGCGTCAAAGCGCTGACGATTATGACCGTCAGCGATCACTTGATCACTGGCGAGGAAACCACGGCCGCCGAGCGCCAGACGACATTCAACGATATGCTCGAAGTGGCGCTGGAGACGGCCATTACTCTGTAAGAAAACGTCCGCGGCAGAATAAAGTCTGCTGCGGCGTTTGATTTATAGGAATGTTTTTAACACGAAGAAGGGAAGAGAAAACAAAGAGGGGAAGAAATCATGAATGAGTCGCTGCTTAAAATATCTTTGTGCCTTTTCATTTTTCTTCGTGTCTTCGTGTTATATGTCATCCATCAGTCAATTATTTATGAAGGAGAGATTTTGCTATGCAGAAACGAATTGCGGTGTTGACCAGCGGCGGCGATGCGCCGGGGATGAATGCGGCGATCCGCGCGGTGGCAAGGGTTGGCGCGCATTATGGCTATGAGGTGCTTGGCGTTGAACGAGGCTATGACGGTCTGATGCAGGGCGCATTTTTGCTGCTTGACAGCAAGGCGGTTGCGGGTATTATCCATCGCGGCGGAACGATGCTGAAAACGGCGCGCTCGGAAGAGTTTCGCAAACCGGAAGGGCGCAAACTGGCGGCAGAGCAGCTAAAATCACTGGGCATCGAAGATTTGGTGGTCATCGGCGGCGACGGTTCGATGGCGGGCGCGATCGCACTGGAGGAGGAATGCGGCGGCTGGCTGCGCACCTATGTGATTCCGGCAACGATTGACAATGACATGGCCGGCACTGATTACACGATCGGCTTTGATACGGCGGTCAACAACGCGTTCGATGCAATCAACAAAATTCGCGATACGACCGAGTCGCACGAGCGAGTAGCGGTCGTCGAAGTCATGGGACGGAATTCCGGCAATATCGCGTTGACTCTCGGCATCGCCTGCGGCGCGGAACTGGTGCTGGTGCCGGAACGCAAAATGGAAATGCCCGAAGTTTGCGACACGCTGCGTCGCGGCTTTCAGCGCGGCAAGCTGTATACGATCGTCATCGTGGCCGAAGGGGCAGGCGACGCGCATGATGTGGCGGCGCAGATTACAAAATCTACCGGTTTCAAATGCCAGACGACGGCGCTCGGCTATATCCAACGCGGCGGCCATCCGACCGCGCTCGACAATCTGATCAGCAGCGAACTGGGCTTTCATGCGGTAGAGTGCATTGCCAAGCGAAGCGGCAGCGGCATGATCGGCTGGAAGCAGGAGCGGGCTTGCCTGGTTCCCTATGCGGAGCGGACGGTAGGCGAGAAGGGGCGTTTTTCGCGTCTCTATAAGATGATAGAAATATTAGGTAAGCACTAAAAAATAACCGCTGGACAAGTTTGTTGCGGAACGATATAATAAATTCAAATGAACGTTTAAAATGTCTTGAAGGGTGGTTGCGTTGAATGAGAGAAGGGCAGGGCGAACAAAATACCGTTTCAAAGATTCTGGCTGCTGCCACATTGCTCTTTGCGCAAAAAGGATTCAGCGGCGTTTCAGTTAAGGAAATAGCGGAAGCGGCTGGCGTAAACATTGCTTCGATTTCTTACCACTTTGGCGGCAAGGAAAAACTGTATGTCGAAGTTTTGGATCGGCAGTTTGAAGTTATCTATCGATTGATGCAATTGATGGATGATATGAAACTAACGGCAATTGAAGCAATTCGCCAATTTGCAAATTTTTCGCGACAGGTTTATGAAGAATGTCCGTGCTTTAATCGCCTGATGTTGAGTGAAAACGTAAATCCGAATCTATTTTATGCCGAGCAGATGGCTGAGCATGCGCAAAAATTTCGCAAGCACATGTGGGAGATTCTGAAGAGGGGCGTCGCAGACGGCGAACTGCGTGCTGACTTTGACACACGAGTTGCTTCGCTGGCGTTGGTCAGTTTGACGCAATACTATTTTAATGATCGTGATCTGGCAAATGTCTTTTTGGAAGATGGATCGGGACAGGATCAAAGCGAAAGGTATTTGCGTGAAGCGATCGAATTATTTTTGCGCAGTGTGGTAAAGTAGTAAACAACAACGGACACGATCAGGTGTCCGTTTAAAAACAATTTAATTAAACAAATGTTTAATTAAAATAAATATAAATTTTATTGAGGAGTGGAAACATGAATTTGAAACGCAATCATTATTATCTTGCCGCGGCGATCGTCGGCGTGGCTGTGGCAGGGGTCTTTCTCGGACGCAGCTTTTTTTCCGCGCCGGTCGCAGCCGAACATGTGCCGGTCGTGCGGACAAAACAGGTCACGCAACAAAACAGCGCAGAGAATTATTCCTATTCCGGCGAGGTGCGCGGACGCTATGAAACGCAGCTGGGCTTTCAAGTCGGCGGCAAGATTCTGCGCCGCAACGTTGAACTGGGCAGCCGAGTGCAGGCCGGTGATGTGCTGATGACGATAGACGGCAAGGATCTGCAGCAAGGCGTCAACCAATATGATGCGCAGGTCTTCTCCGCGCAGGCGCAGCAGGAACTGGCCGCGGCCAATCTGCAGCGTTATGAGCAGCTCTATAAAAACGGTGCGGTGAGCAAAGCGGAGTATGATCGTTATCGGACCAGTTACGATACGGCTGCTGCGAGTGTGAGGCAGGCATCGGCTCAATATAATCAGGGCGCGAATCAGTTAGATTATAGCGTCTTACGCGCCGACAGTTCGGGTGTGATTGCCAGCCTGGATGCGGAAATCGGCCAAGTTGTCAGTCAGGGGCAAAAAGTGCTGACGTTGGTGCGTGACGGTGAGAAGGAAGTGGAAATCAATGTTCCGGAAAATCGTGTGGAAGAGCTGCGCAAGGCCAAAGAGTGCAAAGTAACGTTCTGGGCGTTGAAAGATGTAACGTTAACGGGCAAGGTAAGGGAAATTTCTCCGATTGCCGATAAAGTATCCCGGACGTTCAAGGTGCGGATTACGCTGAACAACCCGCCGGAAGAACTGAAGTACGGCATGACGGCGACCGTCGTATTGGATGGCGGCAATGAGTCGAGCAGCGTCGAACTGCCGCTGGCGGCCATTTATCAAAACAACGGCACGCCGCAGGTTTGGGTGGTGGAGAACAATCAGGTCGCATTGCGCACGGTAAAAATACGCGCCTTTGGCAATGACCAGGTGCAAGTTATTGAAGGTCTGAAAAATGGCGATGTGGTCGTAACTGCTGGCGTGCATAAACTGTGGGAGGGGCAGCAGGTTAAGACAGGCGGTGGCGGCCTGTGAAACAATTTAATTTTACGCAGTGGGCGCTGGCGCGCAAACAGCTGATTTGGTTTTTCGTTATCCTAATGTTTGTAATGGGCGTATTTTCGTATCGCAACCTGGGGAGAATGGAAGATCCGGATTTTACGATCAAGCAAATGTTGGTCGTTGCCGTTTGGCCGGGAGCAACTGCTCGGCAAGTGGAAGAACAGGTGACCGATAAACTGGAGAAAAAGCTGCAGGATACGCCAGGACTCGATTACTTGAAAAGTTATTCGATGGCCGGACAAACTGTTATTTATGTGAATTTAAAAGACACGGTGCCGGAAAGCGCGGTACGACCGACCTGGCTTGAAGTGCGCAATATGGTCAGCGATGTTCGCTCGTCGTTGCCGGACGGCGTGCAGGAACCGATCTTCAATGATCGCTTTGATGATGTGTTCGGTAATATTTACGCGCTCAGCGGCGACGGATATTCCTATGAAGAACTGCGTGAGTCGGCGGAAAAAATTCGTCGTATTTTGCTTGGCGTGCCGAGCGTTAAGAAAGTGACGCTGGTTGGCGTGCAGACAGAAAAAATTTATATTGAAGTGGAAAATGCCAAATTAGCGCAACTCGGTATTGATCCAAGCTTGATCATATCTTCATTGCAAGGGCAAAATGCAGTGGCTGCTGCAGGCATGTTGCAAACTTCAAGCGACAATGTGAATTTGCGAATCAGCGGCATGTTTGAACAGCTGGACGATGTTCGCAGTATGCCGATTCGAGCTAACGACAGAACGTTCCGTTTGGGCGATATTGCGAAGGTTACTCGCAGCTACAGCGATCCTTCCGATCCGAAAATGTTCTTTAACGGTAAACCGGCGATTGGTTTAGCTTTATCGATGGAAAAAGGCGGCAATGTACTGACGCTGGGAAAAAATCTGCAGGAAACGGTGGATCGGCTGAAACATGAACTGCCGCTCGGAATGGAAATTGGACAGGTGGCCAATCAACCGAAGGTGGTTGAAACATCCATCAACGAATTCGTCAAGTCGCTGATGGAAGCGGTCTTGATCGTGTTGATTGTTAGCTTTATCAGTCTCGGCGCGCGTTCAGGCATGATTGTCGCGCTGTGCATTCCGCTGGTCATTGCGGGCGTCTTTACATGCATGTATCTTTTGGGCATTGATTTGCAAAAGATTTCGCTTGGTGCGTTAATCATTGCGCTTGGATTACTCGTTGACGATGCGATTATCACGATCGAAACGATGGTCGTGAAAATGGAGCAGGGATATGACCGCTTTAATGCAGCCTGCTATGCGTATACTGCGACCGCTTATCCGCGTCTGGCCGGTGCGCTCATTACCTGCGCAGGATTTATTCCGGTAGGATTTTCAAAAGGTACAGCTTCGGAGTATGTCGGCAGCATTTTTAGCGTAGTGACGATTGCACTTTTGCTGTCGTGGGTGGTTGCCTGTACCGCGACGCCGCTCTTCGGCTATCTGTTCATCCGCATCAAGCCGGGCGAAGAGATGCAGGATGAGCATGCGATCTACGATACGCCGTTTTATCGCCGCTTCACATCGATTCTGACATGGTGTCTAAATCAGCGCAAGAAGGTGCTTTTGCTGACACTGGCGGCTTTCATCGCTGCAGTCGGTCTGATGGGGCTGGTGAAGATGGAATTCTTCCCGAGCTCGACGCGGCCGGAACTGATCGTCGGATTGACGCTGCCGGTCGGTTCGTCGCTTAAAGCGACGGAAGATGTCGCGGCAAAGTTTGCCGCCGCCATTGACGGTGATCCGTTATTAGCCAGCTACAGTTATCATACCGGCGAAGGCGCGCCGCGTTTCGTGCTCTGTGCGGAACCGGTCTTTAACGAACCGTATTACTCTGAGTTCGTTATTGTCGCTAAAGATGCGAAAGCCAGAGATGCTTTCACGGCAAAAATGGAGAAAATGTTTGCTGAAGATGAAACGTTTGCCGGCGTACGAATGCACAGCAAGGTATTGCCGAACGGGCCGCCCAGCGCGTATCCGGTCATGCTTCGCGCAAGCGGCTATGATCCGGATCAGGTGCGCGAAATTGCCAAGCAAGTGCGCGATGCGATGCAAAAAAACAGCAAGATGCGCGGCGTCAGTTATGACTGGGACGAAAAAAGCAAGGTCATGCGGCTTGAAATCGATCAGGACAAGGCAAGAATGTTGGGTGTTGATAAGAAAAGTCTCGCGACATCGCTGCAGACGCAACTGTCCGGCGTGGGCATCGGTGAGTTCAGGGAAAATGACAAGACGGTCGGTATCGTGTTCCGTATGGACTCACTCGATCGAAATAATTTAGCACAGGTAAAGAACTGCAATGTGCATATCGGCAACGGACGCTACGTGCCGCTTGACCAAATTGCGAAGATTTCGTATGACGCCGAAGAAGGCTTAATTTGGCGACGTGATTTAAAACCGACGATTATCATTCAGGGCGAGATCGAACCGGGCGTTACCGGCAATGATGTAGCGCAGCAGATTTATGATGATTTGGCGCAACTGCGCCAAAGCTTGCCGCCCGGCTACAGTATCGAACTCGACGGGCCGCTCGAACAAAGCATAAAATCAAGCAAGTTGATGCTGGGGCCGGTACCGGCGATGATCATTATTATTTTGGTTTTGCTGATGCTGCAACTGCAAAATATGGGCAAGATGCTCCTGACGCTTTTGACCGCGCCGCTTGGCATTATCGGCGTCAGCTTGGGACTATTGATCACCGGCAAGGCAATGGGCTTTGTTGTGCAACTGGGGATATTGGCCTTGGCCGGGATCATCATGCGTAACTCCATCATCTTAATGGATCAGATTGAACAATTGATGGTTGCAGGCGAGTGCATGTGGGATGCGATTATCAAGGCAACCGTAATCCGTTTCCGGCCCATCATGCTGACGGCAGCCGCCGCGATCTTGGGCATGATCCCGCTGATCAGCAGCGTATTCTGGGGGCCGATGGCTGTCGCGATTGCGGCGGGCTTGTTTGGCGCTACCGTATTGACGCTCTTGGTGCTGCCGACGATGTACGCGGCCTGGTATAAGGTCTATCCGCCGAGCTGTCACCAGGAAGATGTGCCGGCGAGCGTTAAAGAGTGAAAAGTGGAAGGAAGAACGAACGAATGAAACGAGTGCGATACTGCCTGACGGCCTTGGCGATGCTCCTGCTTTTGGCGGGGCCGTCTGCCTGGGCGATGGAAAATACCGGACGCGAATTAACGCTGTCGGAGAGCATTGAGTTGGCTCTGAAAAACAATCCCAGCATAAAGATTGCCGAAGGGCAGAAAGAAAAGGCGGCTTGGACAGTCAAGCAGGCGCAGGCCGCCCAAGGCGTCAGTATCGATTATACCTATCAGCAAACGCGCACGGATGCGCCGCCGTCCTGGGTGAATCAGTCGGCGGTATGGCAGGTGCCGTATTATAATCACTTTAGCAATCAGATTAGTGCTACGCTGTCTCTTTATACCGGCGGCAAGGTGGAGAATACGATTGCGCAGGCGAAAAAGAGCAGTCAAATTGCTGTACTGAGCGAAAGCCAAACCAAGCAGCAGTTGAAATTGGATACGACGCGCGCCTATTTTAATGTGCTGCAAAGCCTTAATCTGCGTGATATTGCCAGGCAGTCGGTCGATGATTTTGCGGCGCATCTGAAAAATGTGCAGAACCAGTTTGATGCCGGTACGGTTGCTAAAGTGGACGTGCTGCAGACGAAGGTGCAATGGGCCAATGCGCAGGATAGTTTGATCAAGGCGCAAAACAATTATGATGTTGCGGTTTTCAATCTCAATACGATCATGGGTTTACCTCTGTACGAAAGCATTAGGACAAAAGAAAGCCTTGAATACCAGCCGTACCCGCTGACGATCGAGGAATGCGTAGACACGGCCCTGACGAAGCGGCCGGAAATGGCGGAGGCGCAACTCTCACTCGGCGTCGCACAGGATCAAATCAAGATCGCCAAAGGGGATAAGCTGCCGAGCGTCGCTCTTACCGCCAGCTCAAGCTGGCAGGATACGGCTTCGCCGGGCTGGAACTACAATACGAAAAGCATAACGCTGCTGGCAAAATACAATATCTTTGATTCCGGCCAGACGGAGTCGAAAATCAAACAGGCTGATGCTGCACTTACAATCGCCGGACAGCAGGCGCAGCAGACCCGCGATTCGATATCGCTCGAAGCGAGCAGTGCGTATCTGACGCTGAAAGAAGCGGAAAAAAGGATTGAGACAAACAAGGTGGCGGTCGAGCATGCCGAACTCGATTTTTCACTGGCGCAGGAACGATATCAAGCGGGGGTCGGAACGAATCTCGACGTCATCGATTCCGAATTGGCGTTAGCGAAAGCCAGAACCAATTATACGCAGGCACTGTATGACTACAATACCGGAAAAGCGCAGGTTGAACACGCAATGGGCGTTACAGTAAATTAAGAATGATGAAAAGGGCCGTGGAAAACTTAGCGATAAGTCATCCACAGCCCTTTTTTATTATATGTAATGGCTAAAAGAATAGCGAGTATTAGCGCTTTTGCGCTTCTAAAAATAAAACCTTGATGAATTTTTTGCTGTTGATGTGCGTGTCGGAGATCGAGAGCTTGTCTTCGGTCTGCAGCGTCTGCATGCTTTTGCGAACCTGGCTGAAATCGAAAAACTTAGGCGCGTATTCCTCGAATTTGGGATTGCTGTAATCGGTGACGCCTAAGCAGGTCAGATGGTTCAGACCCTGGAAAATAGCCCGGCGTATGCGCTGCTCGAGCGCCTTGCACTCCTTTTTGACTTCGCTGTGCTCGGCGTCGCTGAGTTGCAGGCGCTTCATTGCGACATGGGAAAACATATCTTTCAGGGCGGGGAATTCGTAGTCGAGCGGATGCGCTTCCTGATGCTGAAAAAGAAATTCCAGGATGTCGAGCAGGTCTTTGCCGCCGCTTTCGCCGATCATGCCGAGTTCGGCGAGCAAAAACTGTCCGGCGGAGCGCAGCGTGCTGCGCTTGCAGCTTGGCGCAGCATGAGGAGAGGCGGTTTGACCGGTCGTCAGCGCGAAGAGATTTTGCTCGATACTGCGGATCGTTTTTTGCAGCCGGACATGTTCGAGCACGTTTTTCAAAATACTGAGAACTTCGATACGATTGATTGGCTTGGTGATGTAGTAGTGAATGCCGAGCTGATAGGCGGAGGCGATCATTTCCTTGTTTTCGACTTGCGACAGCATGACGATGCGGCCCGCGAAAGCGGGCTGAATCGCCTGTACCGTTTCGATTCCGTCGCGCAGCGGCATTAAGAGATCGATCAGCAGAATATCGACGCGCTTCATCGCTAACAGCGGAGCGTCGACGGAAGCGCCATTGTCGGCTTCGCCGACGACTTCACCTAAATCGTTATCTTCGATGATTTCGCTGAGCATCGAGCGAATTGCTTCATCATCATCCACAATAAAAAAACGCATGGCTTCAGTTCTCCTTTGTCAGATGTTGCAGGGGCAGGCGGATCGTAAAGACGGCTCCGGGCGAGTCGTCGGGCGTTTTCAGGCTGATGCTGCCTTCGAGGCTCTGCGCCAAATCGCGGATGTAGGGCAAGCCCATCCCGGTCGAAGGCGTGCCGGACTGATCAAACTTCGTCGTGTAGCCGGGGCGGAAGATCAGATTTTGTTTTTTTGTCGGGACGCCGGGGCCGGAATCACGCACGCCCAGTTCGAGAAAGTCTGCGCTGCGACGGAAGGAAACTTCAATCGCGCCGATATCCTGGATCGCTTCGACCGCGTTCGCAACCAGATTATTGACCAGTGAGAGAACGGTATAGACGTGCAGAGGCGGAATATCGCCCAAGACATGCAAATGAAAAGTGATGAGCTTATTGAGCGAACGGGCGTATTTTTGATGCGACTGGATGATGATTTCCGCCAGCTCCGAAACCGGCAGATAATCATTCAGCTTGCCGTCGGAAATGAGACGGCTCAGACTGGCGTAAATACGTTGGTTATCTTTTTTGATTTCATGCACCTGCCCGGCGATTTCCAACATGTTTTGCGCAAACTGATTGCGATTGAAAAGCGTCTGGCTGTTTTGCAAATCGCGATACAGTGTATAGCACGCGCGCGTAATCTCTTCGGCGTTTTGCATTGATTTGTTCAATTGGATCACTTCTTCGTACAAGCCGGAAATGATCAGCAGCATATTTTTATTTTGTTCCCGCTGCTGCTCGGTGACGAATTCAGCCTGACGAAGTTCCATGATAAAGAAAAAACTTAAAACGAAAAAGCTGCGGATGATCGCGGCGATAAAAATTTCCGTCAGGATCGGCGCAGTGAAAATGGCTGCGGCATTGGCATGACTGATCGATAAGACGAGTTCGGCCAGGCTTGCGCCGATTTCGGCGCTGACGGCCAGCGCGCCGATGCGCAGCGGCCTGTCGTAGGCTTCTTTGGCGCGGCCAAGCTGAAAGAGCAGGGCGTAGGTGATGTAGTAAAAGAAGGCCGGCAGATGGAGAAAAAAGCTGTCGGTTGCGTTGTAATTGCCATTGCCGATGTCCAATGCGATGCGAAACAGCAACACGGAACAACCGGTCAGAAAGCCCGAACGCGCGAAGGAGATATGGCGCAGCCAGAGGAGGAAAAACAAAAAAGCCGGTGAACCGAAACTGACGCGAAACGAATGAAAATCGCCGCCGAAAGGGAAAAACTTAAGTTCGCCGGCGAGCGGAACGACGAGCAGCATGAGGCACAACGCCAAAAGATTCTTATTCATAAATGAAAACCCTTTTCTATATAGTATAACAGGAAAGTGAGTGACCCTCGTTACAGGATAGCAGAAAAATGAGAATGCTTCTAGGCAGGCTATTAAAAATTTTCCGATAGTTTTTCGGATTTTGTTGGATTCTGTAGGCTGGGTGATAGAGTAAAAGCAGAGGTTGGAAGAGGCCCATGCAACTCATCCTCATCAACCAGAGAAGTAAGAAAGGGTAGATGAAAATGAAAAAAATGAAATTTGGTCTTGGAACGCAAATCCTCATCGGTCTTATCCTTGGCGTCGCTGTTGGCGCATTTTATTATGGCGATCCCAATATCGAGGGATACCTCAAGCCCATCGGCGATATATTTATCCGCATGATCAAGATGATTGTCGCACCGATCGTCCTTTCTTCGCTGATTGTCGGCATTGCCGGCGTCGGTGACACAAAAAAACTGGGCAAGATCGGCGGCAAAACAATCCTGTTTTTTGAAGTCGTCACAACGATTGCGATTGTGATGGGGCTGCTGATCGGCAATATCGTCAAACCGGGCATTGGAATTGACAATATGGGCTCGTTGGCAAAAAGCAATATCTCAAACTATGTGAATACGGCAGAATCGGTCGGCCATCACAGTTTTGCCGACACCTTCGTAAATATCGTGCCAAGCAACGTATTTGACGTGCTGGCCAAAGGCGATATGCTGCCGATCATTTTCTTCTCGGTCATCTTCGGCCTCGGCGTTGCGGCCATCGGCGAAAAAGGCAAACCGGTTCTGCATTTCTTCGAAGGCATGGCCGAAGCAATGTTCTGGGTGACCAACCAGATCATGAAATTTGCACCGTTCGGCGTATTCGCGCTGATCGGCAGCACGGTTGCCAAATTCGGCCTGCAGTCGCTGATCCCGCTCGGCAAGCTGGTCGTCACGGTGTATGGTTCGATGTTCTTCTTCGTCTTTAGCGTATTGGCGCTGATTGCGCGCGTCTATGGTCTGAAAATCATGAACCTGATCCGCGTGTTGAAAGATGAATTGATTCTCGCTTATACTACAGCCAGCTCGGAAGCGGTACTGCCGAACATCATGACGAAAATGGAACAGATGGGCTGTCCGAAAGCGATCACGTCTTTCGTGATCCCGACCGGTTACTCGTTTAACCTGACCGGCTCTACGCTCTATCAGGCGGTGGCTGCGATCTTCCTCGCACAAATGTACGGTATCGAGCTGTCGGTTGCGCAGCAGATCAATCTGATGGTGGTCTTGATGGTTACGTCCAAAGGCATTGCCGGCGTTCCCGGCGTATCGTTCGTCGTGCTCCTGGCGACGCTGGGTACGGTCGGTATTCCGGCGGAAGGCTTGGCGTTCATTGCCGGCGTCGATCGCTTCTTAGATATGGCCAGAACCGTCGTCAATGTCATCGGCAATGCACTGGCTGCGATCGTCATTTCCAAATCGGAAAAACAGTATGACGAGAAAAAAGAAGAGGAAATTTTGCGTCAGGCTGCGTAAGACAATGAGAAAAACCCACGCGCTACAAGCCGTTACGGTAGCGCGTGGGTTTTATGTTTCTTATTGAATCCAAAAATCATTCGGCTGACGAAAGACGAATGATTTTTTTCCCTGTGCGGCCAAGAGTGCATTGCAGTCCTTTTCCGTCGCAGGAAATACGATCGCTTCCCACGGCGGCGCTGCGCTGCTGCCCAGGTTCCAGCCCGGCAGGAACATCAGCGGGTTCTGTCCGCCTTGCGCTTCGCGTTGAGCCAGATAACGGTTTTTCAGAAGCTGCAGTTCGCCGAGACGGCGCAGAAAGGTCGGCAGACGATCGTTTTTGCCCGGTGCGTTGAGAAATTTCTTATGATAGTAGCTGTTGGCGCTTTCCGTCAGGATCTTTAAGATCTTGCGCAACATATGCTTATCCGGTTCGGGGATGAACGTCACTTCGTCATCGACAAAGCTAATTTGACTCAGCTCAACGTTAGCGTGGTGCAAAATCGCCGTAAAGCCGTTTTCCTCCGGTTGAAAGCCTTCGAACCAGACGCCGCAAAGCCGGGCTGGCTCATCGGCCGGCGTGCGTTTCTTCGTCTTGAGCACATCCTTGCTGCTCTCGATTGCTTCCAGTTTGGCGGAGACTTGCTGCCGCCCGGCCGCTTTTTGCAGACGCTTCTGATAGCGATCCAGATGCGCGAGAAAATATTCCATCAGATCCGTATAGCTGAGCGGCAGATCTTTGGCGAGCACTTCTTCGTAGACGCTGCGCAAGATCGCCGTACATTCCGGCTTCTTCGGTTTTTCACGGCGTTCGCCGACCGTGTGCTGGTAGCGTTCCTGCAAGAGGGCGGCAATCCAGTCCCGGTCTGCTTTGGCCAGACGATGCCAGGCGGCGTTGCCGGCTTTATGATGGGGTTGGTCCATGTTGCATCCCTCCTAGTATGGTTATAAAGGGTAATTCGGGTTGGCAGGTCTTGTTTCCTGCCTGTAGAAAGGTTGGCAGGGCGGGCATATTATGTTACAGTTATTTAAGCAGAACGTGTTACGCTCAGAAATAGGAGTAAAATGCAATGAAACCAGATAAAACAGAGATTCCCATTCCGACGAAGGAATTCGTGCTGGGGCGTAAAGCTTATTATATTATGACAAGTTGCTTAGTGCTGGTCTGCCTGTTTGCGGCCTGGCAATACAAGGCGATTTTTGAAAAGGGCAGGGTACAGGATCGCTTGATTGTGAAAACGCAGACGGTCGGCCCGGCCGGTGATGCGACCGCCTATGCCTTCAGCGGCGTGGTGCGCGGACGCTATGAGATCCCGATGAGTTTCTCGGCCAGCGGTCGCGTCTCTGAAATTTTGGCGGATGTCGGTTCGGCGGTGAAAAACGGCGACGTTCTGATGCGACTGGCGGTCACCGTGACGCAGGAAGCTGCGGGAACGAGCAGCGGCGTCGGCGTCGAGGCGGCGCAGGCGGAAGTCGCCAAGGCGGAAGCGAATCTGAATACATTTGGCCAGTTATACAAGCAGGGCGCTATCAGCCGGGTCATGTTCGAACGTTACCAGGCCGCTTATGATGCGGCCATGGCGAATCTGCAGCAAGCGCGGCAGGCCGGTGGAACCGTTACACGCAGCAGCGCTCCGGTCGCGCCGGGCGTACTCAAGACAGACTATGCCGGGATGGTCATCGGTTTGGATGCGAAGCTTGGCGACTCGGTCAGCGCCGGACAGCGGGTGCTGACTTTGGTCAGGGAAGGTTCGGGTGCGAAGGAAATTGCTATTGTCGTGCCGGAAGAGCAGCTCGAGGGCTTCCGCAAGATGGAGACAATCAAGGTCAGCTTTGAAGCGCTGCCTGGTGTGAGTGTCGAAGCCAGGCTGCGTGATGCGACATCAGCGGTCAGCCAGGACGGAGCGAATGTGGCCAATGTTCGCCTGACACTGATCAATCCGCCGCCGGAAGTGAAGTACGGCATGACGGCTGCCGTAACGGCGGGCGGCGTCGGCTCGGTGAAACCGGAAGTGATCGTGCCGCTTACCGCGGTCATACAGCGTGACGCACTGCCCGCCGTCTGGGTCGTTGTCGATCATGCCGCCGTAGCGCGCGTCGTCAAACTGCGTAGCCGCGATGCGGAGAACGTGCAAATCGTCGACGGTCTGCAGCCGGGCGACGTCGTCGTGGTGTCGGGCGTGCAGACTTTGTGGGACGGAAAACAAGTTGAGTAGTTGAAGCTAATGCAGAAGTGTTCGAAATAAGAAGGAAGAAGTGCAGCGTATTGTTAAAACGACAATATGTTACACTTCTTTTTGTTTGCTGCTGTTATGCGTAACTGAAAATAATGCGGATTTTTTAAAAAAAATTTTAGCGTCAAAATGATGATAAAAAATTATCATATGAAGAAAAAACATCTTAAAAGTGAGAAGAATAAAACAATTGAAACGACGCTTAAAAGACTAAAGTACTTTCTGGGGAGAACAAAATAAAAAATAGTAGTTAATTAAAAGAATAGTATGATAAAAAAATCTTAGCATAGGAGGAATTTATCGCGCGATGAAGAAGTAAGAAAACAAAGATAATTTGGGAAGTTTACAAGAGGGTGGCGTCAATGAGCTATAAAAAGAAGCTTGCAATGTATATTCCGCTGGTGGATTTCATTGCGGATATCATCGGTTCGCATTGCGAAGTGCTGTTGCATGATATCGTGGATGCGGAGAATTCGGTTATTGCGATTCGCAACGGTTACATCAGCGGCCGGTACCTAGGCTGTCCGCTGACGGATCTTGGATTCAAGCTGCTGGAAAACAAAGGCTATCAGGGACAGAATTCCTTGGTTAATTATCGCAGCCGTACCGACAGCGGCGAAAAATTGATTTCTTCTACCTATTATATAAAGGACGAGGAAGGAACGTTGATCGGCATGCTTTGCGTCAACATCCTCAATTCGCCTGAAAATCAGGCCAGCAAAATTCTCGGCGATTCGCTGACGACGCTGTTGCAGAATGTGCCGGTTATTTCGGAGCAGGAAGAAGTGACCGAGTCGCTGACGCCTTCGCTCGACTTGGTGGTGGAAGAAGCGTTCAAAAAAGTATCTTCCAGGTATAAAGTGCCGGTGGAACGGATGAGCAGCGAGGAAAAAAGCGCAATCGTCCAAGAGTTGAGTAAGAACGGCATCTTCAAGATCAAGGGCGCGATTCCCAAAGTCGCGATTCGCTTGAAGTCGTCAGAAAGTACGATTTATCGTTATCTGTCAAACAAGTAAAAGCAGGTACCACCCGGATGCACGGTCTTTCGGCAAAAAAATCGCTGCTCCGGTTACGATATAGAGTGAACATCGTGGTGCGAAAATTATGGATAGTATGGATAGGAAGGAGTAGTCAAAATGTATGTCTCGTTGGGAGAAATAGAGAAAGCCCGAGAAACCTTGGCAGGGGTTATTTGCCGGACAAGCCTGGCTTACACGAATACAGTCAGCGACATGACCGGTAATCTGGTTCATATCAAAATGGAGAATCTGCAACGAACCGGATCGTTCAAATTGCGTGGTGCATACAATAAGATCGCTAATTTGAGTGAAACGGAAAAGGCCCATGGGGTGATCGCCTCTTCGGCCGGCAATCATGCGCAGGGCGTTGCGCTCGCGTCGACGGTGTTTGGCATCAAGTCGACGATCGTGATGCCGCGGCATGCTCCATTATCCAAGGTCAATGCGACTCGCGGCTATGGCGGCAAAGTCGTTTTGCATGGCGATGTCTATGACGAAGCCTATGCAATGGCGCGCCAGATTGAAGCGGAGGAGAAGTCGACCTTCATCCATCCGTTTAATGATCCTTTGGTCATTGCCGGACAGGGGACGATCGGTCTGGAGCTGTTGGAGGATATGCCGGAGGTGGAGACTGTCGTGGTGCCGATCGGCGGCGGCGGCTTGATTGCCGGCGTGGCGATCGCGCTGAAAGAGAGCAATCCGAAGATCAAGGTGATCGGCGTGCAGACCAAGAATATGCCGTCGATGCTCGAATCGCGCGCTTGCGGCAAGGTAACGACGATTTCCGGACCGCCGACGATTGCCGACGGCATTGCGGTCAAGACTCCGGGCAGCATGACGTTTGACATCGTGCAGAAATATGTCGATGACATCGTCGTGGTGGATGAGGAAGAGATTGCCGGAGCGATTCTCCTGCTTCTGGAACGCGTGAAGACGGTTTCTGAAGGCGCGGGCGCCGCAGCGGTAGCTGCGATCCTGCATCGTTTGCCGCAGTTCCAAAAGACGAAAATGGCGGCGATCATCAGCGGCGGCAACATTGACGTCAACACGATGAGTCGAATCATCAACCAGGGCCTTGGTAAGACCGGACGCAAAGTGTTTTTTGACACGATCGTTTCGGACAAACCGGGCATGCTCTGCAAGTTGCTCGAATTGATTGCCGGTGCGGGCGCGAATGTCGTTGCCGTTACGCACAACCGTGAAAACCGCGGCGTTTCGCTTGGTTATGCCAGAGTGGAACTGGAACTCGAGACTGCAGATGACGATCATATCCAAAGATTGAAGCACCTGATGGAACAAAACCAATACTGCGTAAATATACGATAAGAGAGAGGTAAGAGAGTATGGAAGAGAAACAACTTACCAGGGGTCTTAAAGCGCGTCATATCGAACTGATCGCTTTGGGCGGCACAATCGGCGTAGGTCTATTCATGGGTTCGGCAAGCACCATCAAGTGGGCAGGACCGTCGGTTCTTCTCGCCTATGCGTTAGCCGGCATGGTTATGTTCTTCGTTATGCGGATCATGGGCGAAATGCTGTTCCTCGAACCGGTCACCGGTTCCTTCGCCACCTATGCGCATAAATACATTCATCCGTTGGTCGGTTATCTGACCGCCTGGTGTTACTGGTTCCTCTGGGTCACCGTCGGCATGGCCGAGGTCACCGCAATCGGCATTTATTGTAATTATTGGTTTCCGGACGTCGCACAGTGGATTCCTGCACTCGCAGGCGTTGCGATCGTCGCTGCGGCCAACATGGCAGCAGTTAAATACTACGGCGAATTCGAATTCTGGTTTGCACTCATTAAAGTAGCGGCCATCATCACAATGCTGGTCATCGGCGTTGGCATCATCGCTTTCGGTATCGGCAACGGCGGCGTGCCGATGGGCATCGGCAACCTCTTTAATCACGGCGGTTTCTTCCCGGGCGGTCTCGAAGGCTTCCTCTTCGCACTCTGTTTAGTTACCGCGGCGTACCAAGGCGTTGAACTCGTCGGCATCACGGCCGGCGAAGCCGAAGATCCGAAAAACACGCTGCGCAAAGCAACGAAAAACATCATCTGGCGTATCCTGATTTTCTACATCGGCGCGATCTTCGTTATCCTGTCCATCTATCCCTGGAATCAAATCGGCACCATCGGCAGCCCGTTCGTTATGACCTTTGCCAAAGTCGGCATCGTAGCCGCTGCCGGCATCATCAACTTCGTTGTTTTAACCGCGGCCATGTCCGGCTGTAACAGCGGCATCTACAGCGCGGGCCGCATGCTCTACACGCTGGCGCAAAACGGCCAGGCGCCGAAATTCTTCGGCAAAGTATCCGAAAGCGGCGTACCGTCGAACAGCATCATGACCACAATCGGCTGTCTGCTGCTTGGCGTATTCTTCAACTTTATCGCACCGGATTCCAAACTGTTCATCTATATCTACAGCGCCAGCATCCTGCCTGGCATGATTCCCTGGTTTGTCTTGGCGATTGCGCAACTGAGCTTCCGCAAGAAATGGGCGGCTGAAATGCCGAATCATCCTTTCAAATCGCCGTTCTATCCGATCAGCAACTATTTCACGATTGTGTTCCTCTGCTGCGTACTGGTCGGCATGTGGTTCAACTCCGATACGCAGGTATCGCTGATCGTCGGCGCAGTGTTCTGCGCGATCGTCATTGCCAGCTATTACATCTTTGGCATGGGCAAACGTCAGACGCTGCATGA